>JBFWXZ010000133.1:0-9075 GCA_050186955.1 Flavobacteriaceae bacterium | reverse complement strand
AGATACTCCTGAAACTTCCTCATCGTCTGTCGCCGGCAGTATATTCGGGAACCATTTGCGATCTGCTTGTCTTCGGGCTGGGTGCGGGCGGCTGCATGAACTGGCGGGGGAGAGTGATGGGCGGTATCGCCGGCAGGCGGAACGGGGCGGGATAGATGCCGGCGACCCGCAAGTTCCCGACCGCGCCCATCGGAGTCTGGCTGACCGCGCTGGTCGCCGGCATCGTCGTGCCGCTGCTCGCCTTCGCCGCCATCCTCGTCCTCCAGCTCGAGATCAACGAGCATGACGCCCTGCAGCGCCGCACGCTGCGCGACGCCAACTCGCTGGCGACGGGCGTCGGGCGGCAGTTCCAGGACATGGCGACGACGCTGAAGGTCATTGCCAGTGCGCCGGAGCTCGCCAATGGCGACCTCGCCGCCTTCCACGAGCGCACGCAGACGGCGCTGCGCGAGAGTTCGCTCTACATCCTGCTGGTGCGCGCCGACGGGCAGCAGCTCCTCAACACCCGCGTGCCCTTCGGGACCGAGCTCCCCAAGACCTCGAACATGGCCGTGCTCGAAGCCGCGCTCGCCAGCGGCGACACGGTGATCTCCGACGTCTTCTACGGCGCGACCAGCCGGCGCTGGGTATTCAACGTGGTGCTGCCGCTGGCCGGCGAGCAGGCGCGGAACGCCGCCGCCCTCATCATGACCCAGAACGCCGACGACCTCGGGCGCCTGGTGACCACCGAGGGGCTGCCCGAGGGCTGGTCGTCGGCTGTTCTCGACGCGTCCGGCAACACGGTCATCTCCAGCCAGACCTCCCCGACCGTGCAGCCCGAGCCCTTTTCGGATCGCGTGCTGGCGCAGTTCGACAGCGTTGGCGGCGTGCTCGAAGAGGGGCTCGATTCGCCGCAGGACATCCTCGGCTACGCCCGCATCCCGTCCTCGGCCTGGCGCGCGGTCGTCTGGGGTCCGGTGGCGGCCGCCCAGTCGTCCATCCTCATCACCTGGCGCTATCTGCTGTTCGGCGGCCTGGTGCTCGTCGTGCTGGCGATGACGGTGGCGTGGATCGTCTCCCGTCAGCTCCGCGTGCCGATCCGCGGCCTCGCCGACATGGCGGTGCGGATGGGAAACGGCGAGATCGTGTCGCCGATCCGCACGCGCATCGCCGAGGCCAACACCATCGCCAACGCGCTCGCCGACGCCTCCTTCGACCGCAGCCAGGCGGAGGATCGCCAGCAGTTCATTCTTCACGAGCTGGCCCACCGCACCAAGAACCTGCTGACGGTGATCCAGGCGATGATGCGGCAGACCGCGCGCAAGCACGATTCGATCGAGGAGTTCCAGGCCGCCATCTCGCAGCGCCTCGACGGGCTCGCCCGCTCGATCAGCCTGCTGACGGCGCAGGAATGGTCGGGCGTCGCCATGCGGCAACTGCTCGAGACGCATCTGTCGACCTTCGCCGGCTCGGCCGACCGCGTGGCCTTCCGCGGCGATGATTTCTACCTGCGCCCCGAGGCGGTGCAGAATCTCGGCCTGACATTGCACGAGCTGGCGACCAACGCCGTGAAGTACGGAGCGCTGTCGGTGCCCGGCGGCCACGTCGCAATCGACTGGAAGGAAGCCGTGTCCCGCGACGGCGAGCCTCAGCTCGCCCTGAGCTGGGTCGAGTCGGGCGGGCCCCCCGCCGTCGAGCCCGAGCGCCAGGGCTTCGGAACGACGGTGATCGACCGTCACACGGCGGCGGCCTTCGGCGGGCGGGTGACCATGAAATACGGCAAGCGCGGCTTTCGCTGGCGGCTCACCGCGCCGCGCCGCAACTTCGCGATGCAGCGCCGCGACTGACGGCCGCGGGACGAGCCTTCTACTGCACGAGCACGGCGCGGCCGCAGCGCACGCCCTGCACCCTGATATCGGCCTCGCCGATGCGCAGGCCGAGCGCCGAGAGCAGGCTGTAGACGGCCGCGTCGAGCGGGTCGGCGACCGCGCTGAGGCTCGCCGCCAGCGCGGTGCGTACCGCGCCGGAGGTCAGGCCGAGGCCGAGCCCCCCGACCCGCACGTCGAGATCGAGCTCGCCGATCAGCGTGCGGGTCAGCGAGCCCGCATAGTGCCGCGTCGAGACGGTTTTGACGGTGCCGTCGCCGATCTCGTCGCTCCGGAAGGTGACGCGCTGCGGCGTCGGCTCGCCGATCTCGGCATGCGCGGAACCGGTCACCGACAGCAGCGGTAGCGAGACCAGACTGGCCGGATCGAAGCGCGGGCGTTCGTCGAAGCGGGCCATCCGCGCCGGGTCGACCTCGGCGATCCTCAGATCGGCGACGCCTGGCCGCGCCTCGACCGTCACGGTGGCATTGGCTGAGGACGGCCCGTTGCAGGCGATGTCGGTGAGCCTCGCCTCGGCATAGGCGAGCTCCAGATAGAGCGGCAGCTCGATGGAAACCCCGGACAGGACGCCCGACCCGCCGATGCGCGCGCGCAGCGACAGCCGCGTCTGCGCGGTCCTGACGATGTCGCCGCGCACGCCGACCTTCATCCACGGCTCGAACCGCTCCGGCTCGCCGATGGCGAGATCGGCGGTCAGCGAGGCCAGCCCCGGGACGGTCAGCCCGAGGTCGAGATGAGCCTGGTGGGTTCCGTCGGCCAGCGTCGCCGCGGCGCCCAGTATCTCCATCGCGCTGACGCTCGCGGCGACGGCCGAGCGGCCGGTGCCGACGGCGAGATCCGCCAGCCCGTCGCCGAGATCGACCAGCCGGCCGGCGGCGACCGTCCTCTCCTCGCCGGCGCCGCTGCGGATGAAGCGGTCGAGCGCCGACGCGCTGGCGCCGTCGGCGGTGACGGCGAGGGCGGCGGCGACCTGGTCGAGCGTCGCCTCGGTGTCGAGAAGGTCGCGATAGGTCCCCGCCGTCAGGCCGGTCTCGACGGCGAGCGCGTCGAGGAAGCCGAACAGGCTGATCCGCGAATCGACGAGCGCGCGGTAGTCCATGACCGACAGCGAGACCTCGCCGCCCAGCAGGCCGCCGAGCAGCTTGTTGACGAGCCCGCCATTGAGGCTGGCGAGCCGCGAGCCGACCGAGAAGGCGGCTTCCGCCGCCATGTGGGCGACGCCGCTCGTCTGTATGGCCGGCCGACCGATCAGGCGCTGGGCGAAATGCACCGTCCCTGCCTTGCGCAGGGTGACGCGCGCGGCATTGAACGGGCTTGCGCCCGGCCTGAAGCGGTCGGCCGGCGCGAGGCCGGGGTCGGGGGTGTACCGGCCTTTCTCGATCCACACGGTGGCGTGCTCGCCGAGCGGCCGTTCGCTGTCGGGCGCGCCGTCGAGGATGATTGCCTGCTCGATCCCGTTGTCGGCGAGGAAGCTGGCGGCGGCGCGGCCGGCCGCGCCCTCGTTGCTCGCCGCCGCGATCGCCGCCAGGTCGGCGAGGTTCTGCGCGTCGCGCCGCTCCAGATAGAGCGCGCCCTCGTCGACGGCGAAGGCGGCGAGCGTCATCGCCATGGAGATGAGCACGCCGGACATGATGGCGACGTTGCCCTCCGCCGCATCGGCGAACCGGCGGAGCCTTCCGGCGGGAGACGGCCTTGGCGAGCGATCCCTGTGTCCCATCGTCAGACTCCGCCGACCCTGATCGTCGACGACCTGACGATCGTCTTTTCCGGCAGCGGGATGAGGTCGTAGAGGCTCCACACCGGCAGATGCGAGGCGTCGTAGGAGACCGCGACCACGAACTGGTTCGGATCGTCGGCGCTGCCGCCGACGCGCACGGTGATGAATTCGGGCTTTAGCAGCACATAGGCGTCGCCGTTGAGCCGGATGAAGCGCTCGGAGAGATCGCGGCGCTCGGTCTCGTCGATGCCGGCGACGGCGGCGCGCGCCGCATCGGCGGCGAGCTGCTGCACCGAATGCACCGCGCCGAGATAGATGCCGTAGGCGAGCATGCCCATGACGAGGAAGATGAACACCGGCGCGATGATCGCGAACTCGACCGCCGCGTTGCCCCTGCACTCGCGCATCCAACGCATGATGCCCCTGTTCTCCCGACGCTCCGCACGCTTGCCGTGCAATCTGGAATGAAAGTAATTTTAAGTTGTTTCCAGAAAATTAATGCGCGCACAGGTTGTTCGATCTGCCTGTTGTTTCCGCAATCGGCGAATCTCGTGCGCGAGCCGGTTGCTCTTGCCGTCTTGAGGCCCAATATCGGCAGTCTGATCGTGCGTTCCTGCGGTCGGAGCCGGAGGCAGCGTGGTCCGGCCGGGAAATCGGCGGGCAAAGTCGGGGAGCAGTGATGGCGCGGACCAGTTTCCTTCAGGACATATTGTCGTCGCTCTTCGAGAAGGGCGCCTATCGCGCGCTCGTCGAGGATCGCCGGCCGATCGAGGAGCTCTGCACCGCGCTGGTGTCGGAGCGCGGCGAGATTTCCGGCAGCCGCATCGCGGCGGCGATCCTGGAGCGTTACGAGCGGCTCGACCGCGACGGCCGGAAGGCCTTCTTCGAGCTGCTCGTCGACAATTACGACATCGATACCGAGGCGCTGGCCGCCGCCGTGGAGAAATACGCCTCGAGCTACGATCCGGAGGCGCTCGGCCGGGTGTTGAAGGAATCCGAGCCGCCGCGCCAGGAGCTGCTGCGCCGGCTCAACCAGATCCCCGGCGCCACCGGCCGTCTGGTGCGCATGCGCGCCGACCTGCTCTCGATGCTGCGCGAGGAGCCCGGCCTGAAGCGCCTGGATCTTGATTTCCGGCACCTCTTCGTGTCGTGGTTCAACCGCGGCTTCCTGGTGCTTCGCCACATCGACTGGAACTCGCCGGCCCACATCCTCGACCGCATCATCGAATACGAGGCCGTCCACGCCATCGACGACTGGGACGACCTGCGCCGGCGCGTGCAGCCCGCCGACCGGCGCTGCTTCGCCTTCTTCCATCCCTCGATGCCCGACGATCCGCTGATCTTCGTCGAGGTCGCGCTGACCACCGACATCGCCGATTCGGTGCAGGAACTGCTCGCCGAGGATCGCGAGCCGATCCCCGAGAGCACGGCGACCACGGCGGTTTTCTACTCGATCTCGAACTGCCAGCGCGGTCTCGCCGGCGTTTCCTTCGGCAATTTCCTGATCAAGCAGGTGGCGACCGACCTGATGCAGTCGCTGCCCAACCTCAAGACCTTCGTCACCCTGTCGCCGCTGCCGGGCTTCGCCGCCTGGCTTGAGGCTCGCTACGGCGCCGACGGCGCGGCCGCCGACGAGCCGGAAGCCGAACTCGTCCGCGCTCTGCTGGACAGCCGCGACGAGAAGCGCATCCGCGCCGAGGACAAGCTGCTCAAGGGCCTCGCCGCGCAATACATGCTGGCGGCCAAGCGCAAGGACGGCCGCCCGCGCGACGCCGTCGCCCGCTTCCATCTCGGCAACGGCGCCCGGCTCGAGCGCATCAACGCCGCCGCCGACATGTCGGAGAACGGCGTCGCCCAGTCGCTCGGCGTGATGGTCAACTACCTCTATGACCTGAAGAGCGTCGACGCCAATCACGAGGCCTATGCGCGCACCGGCGAGATCGCCACGACCCGCGCCGTCCGCGCGCTGCTGCCTGCGGGCGGCGAGGCGCGCGGGGCGCTCAGCGCGATGCCGGGCTAGCAGCCGCCTTCACGGCGCGCCGAAGCCGCCGCCGCCCGGCGTCACCATGAACACCTCGTCGGTCGGCTTCATCTCCATCTTGCGGGTGTCGCTGACCGGCTTGCCGTTGATCTCGAAGCGCCCGGCCCGTCCCGGCTTGCCGCCAGCGAGCCCCTCCGGCGCGTGCTCCAGCCGGCTCGGGATCGTGTTGAGCAGCCATGGCGAGGAGGTGCGCAGCCGGTAGCCGATGCGCTGGCCGAGCCCGCCGGGCTGGCGGCCGGCGCCGCCGGTGCCGGGCTCCAGCTCCTTGCAGGTGAAGACGATCGGATAGCTCGCCTCGAGCACCTCGACGGGCACCGCGGCGACGCCGGTCGGGTAGCAGATCGACGATAGGCCGGGCTTCGCCGCCCGCGCGCCCATGCCGCCCGAATAGTTGAACATCGAGCTGGTGAAGGGGCGCCCGCTGTCGTCGCGGCCCTGCACCTGGATCGTCCACACGGCGCCCGAGCCTTCCGCGACCACCCGGTCGGGCACCACATGCGCCAGCGCCTTGAGGATCGGGAAGGGGACGTACATCCCGACGACGTGGCGGGCGTTCACCGGCGAGGGGTATTTCGCGTTGACGATGCAGTCCTCCGGCAGCTTGAGCTTGATCGGTGCCAGGCTGCCGGCGTTGTTCGGCAGGTCCGGATTGAGCGTCGAGCGCACCGCGAAGGTCGCGTAGGCGTGGGTATAGGCGGGCACCACGTTGATGCCGCGGCTGCTCGGGCCCGACGAGCCCGCGAAGTCGATGGTGATCTCGCCCTTCTGCGAATCGACGGTGACGGCGGTCTTCAGCGTGATCGCCTCGCCGCCCGGCACGTCGAAGGTCGACGAGCCCTCATAGACGCCGCCCTCGAGCTCGCGGATGCTGTCGCGGGTCGCGGCTTCCGAGCGCGAGATGATCTCGTCGGACAGCGCCTCGATGTCGTCCAGCCCGTAGCGGTCGCACAGCGCGTTGAGCCGCTGCGCCGCGATCATGCCGCTGGAGACCTGCGCGCCGAGGTCGCCGAGCAGCGCTTCGGGCGTGCGCACGTTGCGCCGGATGATGTCGAACAGGGTTCGGTTCGGCTCGCCCGCCTCGTAGAGCTTGAGGACGGGAATCCACAGGCCCTCCTCGTGGATGTCGCGGGCTCCCGAGCCGATGCCGTAGCCGCCGATGTCGGTGTGGTGGATGGTCGAGCCGGCATAGCCGATGATCCGCTCGCCGCGGAAGATCGGCGACAGCACGGTGATGTCGAAGAAATGCCCCGCCGACATCCAGGGGTCGTTGGTGATCAGCACGTCGCCGGGCTTCAGCGTGCTCTCGTCGATCCCCGCCAGCAGGTTTCCAGCCGCCGCCGCCAGCGAGTTGATATGGCCCGGCGTGCCGGTGACGGCCTGCGCGACCATGCGCGCGCGCCGGTCGAACAGGCCGTTGGCGAGGTCGCCCGCCTCGCGCACGATGGGGCTGAAGGCGATGCGCTGCAGGGCCCGCGCCTGCTCGCTGACGATCCCGATCAGATTGCTCCAGAGGATCTGCAGTTCGACGCCGTCCATGGCTTTCATCCCTTCATCCGAGTGGCAACGAGGCTGCCGGTCTCATGCATGGTGAGCTGCCATCCCGGCAGCACGAAGATGGTGGTCTCGCGCTCCTCGACGATGACCGGCCCGTCGATCCGGGTGTCGGCGCCGAGCGCCTCGCGGGCGACGACGGGAACCTGCGTCGCCTCGCCGCGGATATGGACGGTGCGGCTCGCCCGTTGCGCTTCCGCGGCGCTCTTCCTCGCGGCGGCGCGGCGATCCGGCGACGGCGCGCTCGCCGTGATGCGCCAGTTGACGAGCTCGACCGACATGTCGGCGAGCTTCAGCCCGTACTGGGCGACGTAGTCGCGCTCGAAGATCTCGCGGATCGCTTGGGCGTCGCGGGTCTCGCGCGGGTCGCCCGGTAGGTGGATCGAGAGTTCCGACTGCTGGCCGAGATAGCGGATATCGGCGCCGAAGCTGAAGCCGATGTCCTCATCGGCGATGCCCGCCTCGTTGAGGACGGTGCGGCCTTCCGCGATCATCTCATCGATGGTCGCGCCGGCACTCGCCCAGTCGAGATTGTCGAGGGTCGCGACATTGCTGCGCACGAGGTCGATCTGCGCCGGCGTCACCAGCGTCCCGAAGGCCGAGAGCACGCTGGCGAGCGGCGGATAGATCACCTGCGAGCTCTCCACCAGCTCCGCCACCATGCAGGCATGCACCGGGCCGGCGCCGCCGAAGGCGAGCAGCGGCAGGCCGCGATAGTCGATGCCGCGGTCGGTCGCGTGGGTACGCGTCGCCGCCGCCATCTGCTCGCAGACGACCTCGAAGATGCCCCAGGCTGTGTGCTCGGTGTCGAGGCCGATCTTCTTTCCGAGCGCCGTGACCGCCTCGCGTGCGCCGGCGGCGTCGAGTTTCATGTCGCCGCCGAGGAAGCGGTCGGGATCGATGACGCCGAGAACGACGTCGGCGTCGGTGACGCAGGGCTCGGTCCCGCCGCGTCCGTAGCACACCGGCCCCGGCTCCGAGCCGGCGCTCTCCGGCCCGACCTTGAGCAGGCCGAGCCTGTCCACCCATGCGATGGAGCCGCCGCCGGCGCCGATCTCGATCATGTCGATCGACGGCACCAGGATCGGCATGCCGCTGCCCGGCTTGAAGCGATAGCGGCGGTCGACCTCGAAGGTGCCGGTGACCAGCGGCTCGCCACCCTGGATCATGCAGGCCTTGGCGGTGGTGCCGCCCATGTCGAAGGAGATCAGGTCGGAAAGCCCGAACAGCCTCGCGAAATAGCGCGCGACCAGCGCGCCGGCGGCGGGGCCGGACTCGATCATGCGCACCGGCAGCCGCCCCGCCCGCATGGCGCCGATGACGCCGCCATTCGAGAGCATGATGAGTGGCTGCTGGGTGAAGCCGCGTCGCTTCAGCTCCTCGGTCAGCGCGGTGAGATAGGGCTGGGTGATCGGCCGCGTATAGGCGTTGATGGCGACCGTCGAGGTGCGCAGATATTCGCGCATCTGCGGGGCGATCTCGCTCGACAGCGACACCATGATGTCCGGCGCCTTCTCGGCGAAGACCGCGCGGATCGCCTCCTCGTTGGAGCCGTTGCGATAGGCGTTGAGGAGCGATACGGCGACCGAGACGATGCCCTTGGCGCGGCATTCCCCGACGATCTTCTCGGCCTCCGCCGCCGAGACCTTCCGGTCCACCGTCGCGTCGGCGAAGACGCGCTCGTCGACGGTGAAGGTCCGCTCGGAGGGGATCAGCGGCTCCGCGAACTCGATCTGCGGGTCGTACATGTCGTAGCGGTGCTCGTCGCGGATATAGAGGATGTCGCGGAAACCCTTGGTCAGGATCAGCGCCACCGGCGGCCCCTTGCGCTCGATCAGCGCGTTGGTGACGACGGTCGTCGCGTGCACCAGCACGTCGTTGACGTCTCGGGGCGCACAACG
>JBFWXZ010000132.1:0-9304 GCA_050186955.1 Flavobacteriaceae bacterium | reverse complement strand
GTCTTCGCCTATCATGTCGAGGACCCCGAGCGTTACGGCGTAGTCGAGCTGGACGGCCAGGGAAGGGCGGTGGCGATCGAGGAGAAGCCGCGCGAGCCGCGCTCCAACTGGGCCGTCACCGGGCTCTATTTCTACGACCGCGACGTCGTCGACATCGCCGCCGCGCTGAAACCCAGCCCGCGCGGCGAGCTTGAGATCACCGACGTCAACCGGGCCTATCTGGCGCGCGCCGCGCTCAGGGTCGAGAAGTTCGGCCGTGGCATCGCATGGCTCGATGCGGGAACGCACGCCAGCCTGCTCGAGGCCGGCGAATTCGTCCGCGCCATCCAGGACCGGCAGGGCTATGTCGTCGCCTGCCTCGAGGAGATCGCCTGGCGCAACGGCTGGATCGACGACGCGGCGCTCGCCGCCTGCGCCGCCGCGCATGAGGCGACGCCCTACGGGCGCTATCTGGCGCGGCTCCCCGACGAGGACTGAGGCGCCGGCTCCGCCGTCTTCCATTCGGGTCCGAAGCGGCCCTTGCGCCCGGCCCTGACGCCGAAGACGCGGGCGACGAGCTCCTCGCTCAGCGCCTTGCGCGGCGGCGCGTCGGCGGCGATGCGGCCCTCGTCCAGCACCAGCACGCGATCGGCAAAACGATCGGCCAGCGCCAGGTCGTGGAAGGCGGCGATCACCAGCCTTCCCTCGTCGGCGAGCTGCCGGAACAGGGTGAAGACCTCGAGCCGGTGCCGCAGGTCGAGCGCCGCCGTCGGCTCGTCGGCGAGCAGGATCGGCGCGTCGACCGCCAGCGCGCGGGCGATCAGCACCCGCGCCCTCTCGCCGCCCGAAAGCGTGTCGGCGCTGCGCCCCGCGAGGGTCGCCGTCGCCGTCAGCTCCATCGCCCGCCGGCACGCCGCAAGCCCGCCGGCCTGCCCCGCGTCGCGGTGCGGCAGGCGTCCGAGCGCCACCACGTCGCGCACCGGCAGCGGCCAGTGGATGCCCGTCTCCTGCGCCAGATAGGCGATGGCGCGCGCCCGGTTCTCCGGGTCGACGAGATAGAGCGAGGTGCCGTCGAGGCGCACCGCGCCCTCGTCGGGGGCGATGAGCCCGGCGAGCGCGCGAAGCAGCGTCGTCTTGCCGGCGCCGTTCGGCCCGACGAGGCCGACCAGCCCCTTCTCGAAGCGCGCCGTGACGCGTTCCAGCAGCGCCCGGCTGTCGCGCCATATGGTGATGCCGCCGGCTTCGAGCGTCGTCATCACGCCCACCGCGCCGTCCGCCGCTCGCGCAGCACCAGCAGGAAGAAGAAGGGTGCGCCGATCAGCGCGGTGACGACGCCGAGGCGGATCTCGTCGAGCGTCGGCAGCAGCCTGAGCACGATGTCGGCAGCCGTCAGCACCAGCGCGCCGGCCGCCGCCGAGGGCAGCAGGATGGCGGCGGGCCGGTTGCCGAAGAAGGGCCGCGCGAGATGCGGCGCGATCAGCCCGACGAAGCCGATGACGCCGGCGACGGCGACGCTGGCGCCGGAGACCAGGGCGACGCCGCAGACCAGCAGCATCTGCCCGCGCGCGGTGTCGATGCCGAGCGAGCGGGCGGTGTCCTCGCCGAGCGACAGGGCGTCGAGCATGCGTCCCTGCATCAGGATCATCGCCGCGCCGAGCAGCATCGGCGGCAGCGCGATGGCGATGTGGACGAAGGAGCGGTCGCTGAGCGAGCCGAGCAGCCAGAAGGCGATCTCCAGCGCCGCGAAGTCGTTCGGCGCGAGATTGAGGGTGAGTGCCACGAGGGCGGCGCCGAGCGTCGACACCGCGAGGCCGGCGAGGACCACGGTGAGGATGCGCGGATCGCGGCCGGCGGTCAGGATGACGCAGCCGACGGCGGCGAGCGCGAAGGCGATGGCGGCGACCGGCAGCGCCAG
Organism: Flavobacteriaceae bacterium; assembly: GCA_050186955.1. GTDB lineage: Bacteria > Pseudomonadota > Alphaproteobacteria > Rhizobiales > Tepidamorphaceae > JACKJP01. Next base: position 7,410 of record JBFWXZ010000132.1, on the reverse strand, counting down.
TGACAGCGCCCCGGCGAGGCCCGTCGCCAGCATCAGCACCGCGCCGAAGGCGGCGGCGTTGCTGGCGCCGATGAGGTCGGGGGCGGCCAGCGGGTTGCGCAGCAGGCCCTGCAGTCCGGCGCCGGCCAGCCCGAGCCCGCCGCCGATGGCGAGCGCCAGGATGGTTCGCGGCAGGCGGAGCTCCAGCAGGATGGTCCGCGCCGTCTCGTCGCCGTTCCAGGCGGCGGCGATCACCGGCACAGGTCCCGTGGCGATCGACAGGATCGCCGCGACGGCGAGCAGCAGGACGGTTGCGGCGGTCAGGCGGGCGGGCAAGGCGGACTCCGGCTGGGAATCGGTAGTCCGCTCTTACAGGCGGCGGGCCGGCGAAACAATCGCCGGCGGCCAAGCCGGGATCAGGGAACGCGCAGGATCGAGTCGGTGACGCGCGGGCGCAGATAGAAGCGGTCGCTCACGGTGAGCGGGCCGGTGATAGCGCTGCCGAACTGCGGCTGGTAGGTGTATTCGCCCTCGGCGAGGATGATCGTCGTGTTGTTCTCGGCGATGCCCTGCGGCAGCGTGATGGTCGAGCCGACCGAGCGCGGGGTCTTGTGATAGCCGTCCGACCAGCTGACGCGGGCGACGCCGTTGCTGTCGACCGAGACGGAGGAGACGACGACCCGCGCCTCGGCTTCCGGATAGGGCGTCATGATCGCCGAGACGGCGTTGAAGATGCCCTGCATCTCGGCGTTCTCGATGACGGCGGCTTGCGAGACCAGGTCGGCGACCGAGCTGGTCATCGACGTGACCTTGCGGTCGATGGTGATGGCGTGGGAGAGCTCGACGCCGCCGAGATAGAGCGCGATCAGCAGCGGCAGGATCAGCGCGAACTCGACCGCCGAGACGCCGTCCTCGGTGCGCCAGCAGCGCAGCAGTGCGGAGCGTTCGCGGATCCGGGCTGAAAGCTTCTTCATCGCCGTCTCCTCAGAAGGGCTCGTTGCGGAAGGCGAAGGCGGCGGCGAGCAGCCGGTTGCCGTTCGCCATGTCGCCGGACTGCACGCCGAGCAGCGGCACGAAGATCGGCCACTCGAAGAAGGCGCGCACCACGACGATGTCGCCGCCGGCGCCCGGGTTGTACTGGAAGTTGTTGATCAGGTTCCCCTGCGAATCGAGCGGCTTGGAAACGTCCACCTGGTCGAATGCGGGATAGGTCCTGACGTCCACGTTGAGCGCGCCGGTGCAGGAGATCAGCCCGAAGATGCGGTCGCAGACCGCCTGCTTGAAGGCCGACTGGTCGAAACCCTGCGATTGCGCCTGGCCGGTGCGGATGAGCCGCGCGGCCTCGGCGACGCCGGTCTCGAAGACCTGGCCTGCGAAGAAGATCAGCGCCGTCTGCAGCACCGCGAAGAGCAGCGCGAAGAAGGGGGCTGCGACGAGCGCGAATTCGACGATCGTGGATGCCTTGCGGTCGCGCGCGAATTTCGCGGCCGAGGTTCGGAATCTCCTGGCGGACGCGGATGCCGCGATCCGGAACGGATTATGACCCTTGGACGCAGGCATGGGTGAACTCCGAACACTCTCCGGTCGCAAAGGCGGCCGGTACGCATATGGTCCCGATCTTTAGGCCATAAGGATTGCCGTTTTCTTTACGGCATCGCTCGCAGTCGAGCGGGGCGTGCCCAACCTGCAATAGGGTAAACGCCCGGTTAGTACCGATTCCGTAGCGTCAGTTCGGCGCCTGCTGCTGCTCGCCGGTCGCTAGAGCGTTGCGCGATTTGATCTGCTCGCCGAGCTGGGAGAAGGATTCGCCGCTGTCGCCGATGGCGAGCACGCGCTCGCAATTGGGCGCGCAGGCCAGCGACACCTTCTCGGTGCCGCGCTGGACCGTCACCGCGCCCTCGCTCGGGGCCTGCACGTAGACGGTGTTGTCGCTGATCACCTCGCCGCGCTCGTCGAGCACGATGAGGTTGGTCGTGCCGTAGGCCTTGCCGGTGATGATGAGCATCTCGCGGCTGTAGACCGAGGCGTCGGCGATCGCCGGGTTGCCGATGATGACGGTGGCGGCCGGCTGGTCGAGACGCATGATCGAGGCGCGGTCGACGGCGACGACATAGCCGCCGGCGAGCGCCGGCAGCGGCGCGGCGAGGGCGGCGGCGATCACGATGGCGGCGGCGGTTTTCTTCGGCATGGCTCGACTCGCAGGGGTTGCGGCGCCGGGCGGCCGGCGCGCTGATGAGCGTCATTCTCGCCGCTCCTTGGTTAATGTTTTGCCAATCCGCTGCCTCGAACCCGCGTCTTTACCCGGATTTTACGCTCGCTCCTTAAAAGCTTGCCGGATCGAACCGAAGCCGGAGAGCCCGCGATGACGCCGATGGTCCTGCTGCTCGCCTTCCAGACCGCGATGATCCTGGCGGCGGTCTCCGACCTGTTCACGATGACCATTCCGAACCGCCTGACCGCGCTGTTCGCGGCCGGGTTCGTCGCCGTCGCGCTGCTCTCGGGCCTGCCGCTCGAGGCCGCGGCTTTTCATGTCGCCTGTGGGCTGGCGGCGCTGGTGGCGGGGTTCGCGCTCTTCTCCTTCGGCTGGATCGGCGGCGGCGACGCCAAGTTCTTCGCCGCCACCGCGATGTGGCTCGGCCCCTCGCTGATGCTCGAATACGCCATGGCCTCCGCCATCTATGGCGGCGCGCTGACGCTGGCCCTGCTGGCGGTGCGCATGTGGCCGCTGCCCGCCCCGCTGGCGCGTCAGGGATGGATCGCCCGGCTGCACGACCGCCAGAGCGGGATTCCCTACGGGATCGCCCTCGCGCTGGGCGGGCTGATGGTTGCGTCGCGGGCTGTCTGGGCGATCCCCGTATCCGGATAAGTATCGAACAGTTCGATGGAATCCGTCACATTTCATTAACCATAATTTGACGGTTGCCGGCGCAGACTGCTCCCCGAATGGCCCGCTTGGGTCCGCGTGATTTTGGGGTAAACGAGTCATGAACAAGGCGCGCATTCTGGTGCTGGCGATCGCCCTCGGCGCGGGAACCGTCGCCTGGTATCTCGCCGGCAGCCTCGGCAGGAAGGAAGAGGCGAAGATCGCCGCGGCGCAGCCGCAGGTGAATCTCGTCAAGGTCCTCGTCGCCTCGCGTGACATCCAGCCGGGACAGTCGATCAGCTCCGGCGACGTGGCCTGGCAGGAATGGCCCCAGGACAGCGCCAACGACAGCTTCCTGACCGAGCGCAACACCCCCAACGCACGCGAGGAGATTTCCGGTAATATCGCCCGCGGCGCCTTCGTCTCGGGCGAGCCGATCCGCCGCGCCAAGATCGTCAAGGCCGGCCAGGGCGGCTATCTCTCCGCGGTGCTGCCGTCGGGCATGCGCGCGATCTCCACCAAGACCTCGCCGCAGACCGGCGCCGGCGGCTTCATCCTGCCCAACGACCGCGTCGACGTGATCCTGACCCGCCGCGAGCGCGAGGCGAAGGACGAGGGCGGCGCCGAGGTCTATGTCAGCGAGACCGTGCTCGACAATGTCCGCGTCCTCGCCATCGACCAGACTGTCGAGGAGAAGGACGGCAACAAGGTCGTGGTCGGCTCCGTCGCCACCCTCGAGCTCGGCTCGCGCCAGGCGGAGATCCTCGCCCTCGCCGAGCAGCTTGGCGAGATATCGCTGGCGCTGCGCTCGATCATGGACGGCAAGAACGCCACCGACGGCGACGGGCCCGAGCCCGGCGACCATCTGCTCGGCGGCAAGCGCCGCAGCGGCACGGTGACGGTGGTCAAATACGGCGTTTCTCGCCAGGTGACGGGGACCAACTGATGCTTCGCGTGAACCACATCGCGGCCGCCTTCCGCGCGTTCCTCATGCCGGCGCTCGGCTGCCTGGCGGTTCTCTGCGCGCTCGTGCTCGCGGGGGATGCGCTGCCGGCGCGCGCCGCCGACATCCAGCGGGTGTCGATCGGCGTCAATGACGGCGGCAGCCGCTACCTGCATCTCGGCCTCAACAAGTCGATGGTCATCGACCTGCCGCGCGACGCGCGCGACGTGCTCGTCTCCAATCCGAAGATCGCCGACGCGGTCATGCGTACTGCCCGCCGCGCCTATCTGATCGGCATGGAAGTCGGCATGACCAACGTCTTCTTCTTCGACGCCCAGGGCAACCAGATCGCCGGCGTCGAGCTGCAGGTGGAACGCGACCTCGAGGTGCTGAGCCGCACCATCGCGCAGCTTATCCCCGGCTCCAACGTCCGCGTCGAGGCATTGAACGACAACATCGTGCTGACCGGCTCGGTGCAGCGGCCGGCCGACGCCGACCGCGCAGCCGATCTCGCCGGCCGCTTCGTCGGCAAGGCCGAGCAGGTGCTCAGCATGCTGGCCGTCGAGGGCAAGGAGCAGGTACACCTCAAGGTCACCGTCGCCGAGGTCCGCCGCTCGGTCATCAAGCAGTTCGGCATCAATCTCGAAGCGGCGCTGGCGTCGGGCAATTTCGCCAGCACCATCGTCTCGCAGAACCCGTTCCCGGTCGCCAACAAGGCGCTGTCGACCACCAATGCCGCGCTCACCTATCTCAACGGCACCGACACGATCACCGGCACCGTGCAGGCGCTGGAGCGCAACGGCGTGCTGCGCGTGCTCGCCGAGCCGACCCTGTCGGCGATCACCGGCGAGAGCGCCAAATTCCTCGCCGGCGGCGAGTTCCCGGTGCCCGTCGGCCGCGACGAGGACGGCAACATCCAGCTCGAATTCAAGGAGTTCGGCGTCGCGCTGGCCTTCACGCCGGTGGTGATGTCGGAAGGCCGCATCTCGCTGAAGGTCGCCACCGAGGTCTCCGAGCTGACCGACGAGAACGCGCTGGTCTTCACCGGCGCCGCCGGCAGCCTGCGCATTCCCGGCCTCAAGGTCCGCCGCGCCGACACCACCGTCGAGCTGCCGAGCGGCGGCTCGCTGGTCCTCGCCGGCCTGCTGCAGCAGGACACGCGGCAGATCGTCAACGGCATTCCCGGCCTGATGGACGTGCCCGTCCTCGGCACGCTGTTCCGCAGCCGCGACTACCAGAACAACGACACCGAGCTGCTCGTGCTCGTGACCCCCTATCTCGTCGATCCGGTCGCCCGTCAGGACCTCGCCCGGCCCGACGACAATTTTCACCTCGCCTCCGATCCGGTCACCATCCTGCTTGGTCGTCTGAACCGGATCTATGGAATGGCGGGAGCCCATCCCGAGGGCCGCTATCGCGGGCCCGTCGGTTTCATCGTCGAGTAACGCGAAATGTCGCGTGAGTGGAGAGCAGGTCAGATGCCCAGCGCAAGTTTGAAGACCATCACCGGGGCCTTGTCCCGCGCCGCCCTGCTGGCGCTCGCGGCGACGGCGGCGGGTTGCGCCGCGAACCGGCACGAGATCACCCATTCGGTGGCGCTGAACTACGCCGACCGGCATCCGATCCATGTCGGCTACCAGTCGCGCGACATGATCATCGTTCCCGATCCCGCCTTCTACGGGATGAACCCGAAGGACCGCACCGACCTCATCGGCTATCTCAGGGCCTATCGCGCCAAGGGCGAATCCGTCCTGCAGGTGGCGACCCCGTCGGGCACGCCCAATGAGGGGCTGACCCACACGATCGTCGGCGAGATCCGCACCCTGGCGGCCGGCGAGGGCATCCGTCCCGAGAACGTGCTGATCGCGCCGTACAATGCAGGCGGCAACCCGAACGCGCCGGTCTATCTCTCCTACAGCCGCTTCGCCGCCTCGGTGCCGCGCTGCGGCCTGTGGCCGAAGTCCTTCGCCGCCGGATCGCAGAATCTCGACTACTATAATTTCGGCTGCGCCACCCAGCAGAATCTGGCGGCAATCGTGGCGAACCCGCGCGACCTGACGGGACCGCAGGCCGAGGACCCGGGCGATCCCAATCGCCGCCGCACCGTCTTCGACAAATACCGCCAGGGCCAGGATACGGCGACGATCCGCGCCGACGCCAAGGCCGGCACCGCATCGAAGGTGTCCGAGTGATGTCGGAGGCGCACAGCTACGAAGAGATGCCGGTCGCGCATCGCGAGGAGGAGCGTTTCGTTCCGCCGCTGCCGCGCATCTCCATCCAGTGCTTCTGCGAGACGCCCGGCGTCCACGCGGTTCTCGCCGAGGCCGCGGCCGACCGCCGCGCCAAGCGGGCGCATGTCACCGTGCAGATGGGCGGCATTCCCGCGGCGCGCGAATTCTACGACGCCGCCCCGACCCCCAATGTGATCGTCGCCGAGTCGTCGGCCTCGCACGACGCCATGCTGATGGCGCTCGATTCGCTCGCCGAGGTCTGCGACCCGGCGACCAAGGTCATCGTCGTCGGCCACACCAACGACATCCTGCTTTACCGCCAGCTCATCTCGCGCGGCGTCACCGACTATCTCGTCGCCCCCATCGACACGCTGGATTTCCTAGGCGCGGTGTCGCGCGTCTTCGGCGCCGACAAGTCGGAGACGCTCGGCCGCGCGATCGCCTTCGTCGGCGCGCGCGGTGGCGCGGGTTCGTCGACGATCGCCCACAACGTCGCCTGGGCGATCAGCCAGGACCTGATGCAGGACGTGATGATCGCCGATCTCGACCTGCCCTTCGGCACCGCCGGGCTCAACTTCAACCAGGATCCGGTGCAGGGCATAGCCGACGCGATCTTCGCCGGCGAGCGTCTCGATGAGACCTTCGTCGACCGCCTGACCTCGAAATGCACCGAGCGGCTGAGCCTGATGGCGGCGCCGGGAACCCTGGAGCGCGAATACGACATCGAGCAGACGCCGCTCGACCAGCTCTTCGCGCTTCTGCGCCACGCGGTGCCGGCGATCGTCGTCGACGTGCCGCATGTGTGGACCGGCTGGGCGAAGGAGACGCTCGTCGCCGCCGACGACATCGTCGTCGTCACGACGCCCGATCTCGCCGGGCTGCGCAACGCCAAGAACCTCGTCGACAAGCTGAAGTCGTCGCGCCAGAACGACCGCGCGCCGCATCTGGTGATCAACCAGGTCGGCGTTCCCAAGCGGCCGGAGATCGCGCCCAAGGACTTCGCGGCCTCGATCGGCATCGATCCGGCCGGGGTCATCGCCTTCGATCCGCAGCTCTTCGGCACCGCCGCCAACAACGGCCAGATGATCGCCGAGATGCAGGCGGCGGCGAAGCCGGTGGAGACGTTCGCGCATCTCGCGGAGATGCTCATGGGCCGCCGCGAGATACGTCAGCGCAAGCGCTTCGCGCTCGCGCCGATGCTGTCCAAGCTGCGCGGCAAGGGCTGACGGGCAGGCGATGTTCGGTAGAAGGGGTAGCGGAAACGACGAGTTCAGGCCTGCGCCGCCGGTGCAGCCCCGCGAACCCGTCGCGCCGGCCGAGCCGGCCTCCGGTACGCCGCCGATGGGCGAGCGGCCTCCCGCGCCGGCGCCCGCGTCCGAGTTCGCGACGACACC
>JBFWXZ010000131.1:0-9306 GCA_050186955.1 Flavobacteriaceae bacterium | reverse complement strand
CCTTCTCGGTGCGGTCGGTGCGGGCGATCTCGGTCTTGCGCGCCGCCTCGTCGGCGGTCGCCGCGGCCTGGGTCACCGCATCGCGGATTTTCGTGAAGCCGGAATCGCTTGCGAGCTTCGCCTGCAAATCCGATTCCGCTTCCTCAACCGATTTCTCGGCCGCCTCCAGCGCCTTCGCGAGGCCGTCGCGGCGCTTGTGCATGGCGGCCAGCCCGGCGTCGAGCTCGGCGGCGCGGCCGGCGATCTCGTCGAGCTTCTCGGCGCGCCCGGCGAGCAGCTCGCGGACCTCGCGGTCGGTGCGATCGATGATCTCGCCGACCGGCTTGCGCTCGATCTCGCGCAGGCGGATCTCGGCGAGCTCGGTGAAGCGGGCGGCGAGCGCCACGTTGAGCCGGGCGATCTCGTGGTTGTCGTCCTTGAGCTTCGCCGCGACCGTCTCCTCCTCGGCGCGCAGCTCGCGGATCGCGGTGTCGATCCGCTTCAGCGCGTCGGCGCCGCTCAGCCTGCGCCCTACCATGAGGTGATCGCTCCGCCGAGGACGGGCACGCGGTATTGCGGGTCGAGATAGCCCCGCTGCTTCACGGCCACGATGTTGCTCTGGATGATGCCGTCGTCGCCCTTGTCGCGGCGCACCTGCTCGAACACGGATTCGGAGACGCGGACGCCGAAGCGGCTGACGGTGGAGATGCGGTTGGTCTCCTCGCTCATCACCGGCAGCGTCACCGGCTTGCCGGCGTCGTCGACGGCGTCGACGATGAGATAGAAGTTCTGCGCCGCCTCGTTCGCGTCGGGGATGCGCCAGACGCCGGAATGCTCGCCCTGCTCCTGCACGATGCGCAGGCGGTATTGCAGCGACAGGTTCTGCTGGAGCTGCTCGAGTGTCGCCGCCGCCTGGCGGGCGGCCTCGACGTCGCCGCGCTTGAGCGCGTTGGCGCCGTCGGCATAGAGCGCCTCGGCGCGGTCGGCCGCCTCCGGCACCTTCGCGATGTCGAGGATGCCCTGCCGCAGCTTCGCCAGCCGGGCGGGAAGCGTTTCGGTGGCCTCGATGCGGGCCGCCTCGGCGGCGCGCTCGGCGGGCCAGACATAGAGCGCCTGCCACCCGAGCCACAGCGCGGCGAGGATCGCGGCGATCCAGGCCAGCCACTTGCCGATCCTGCCGCGCCGGACATAGAGCCGGGCGAGCGCGACCTGCAGGCCGCCGCTGCGCGGCTTGTAGACGAAGCGCTCCTCGTTGAGGGCGCGCACGCCCTCCTCAAGGATGCGGTCGGAGACCTCGATGCCCTGCCGGCTGTAGATCTCGCGCAGCCGCTCGATCAGCGCCCTGTCGCGGTCGTCGCTGGCCAGTTCGCGCTCGACAAGCGCCTCGCGATGGCGGAGCGTGTCGACCACGTCCATCGCCAGCATGACCTCGTCGAGCGGGCGCGAAAGCCCCTCCTGAACCGTTGCCTCGGCCATGGCTGGTTCTACCGCCGGCTCAACCCTCGATCAGCAGCGCGTTGCCGTCGGCGGCGAGCTTGGCGAGGCGGCGCTTGCCGTCCTCGACGGCGTCGCGGATCTCCTCGGAGTTCTTCGTCGCGGCGATGCGCATCTCGTTGATGATGGCGCGCGAGCGCTCCTGGAAGCCGACGACGCTGTCGACCAGCATCTTGACGGCGTCGGCGCGGATGGTCGGGCCGTAGCCGGCGCGCACCGCCGCCTCCTGCACCTTGTCGCCGATCTCCGACAGCGTCTCGAGGCTCTTGGACATGCCCTCCTTCATGGCCTCCAGCGACTTGGTCGCCTCGTTGAGGCCGAAGAGGCCGGTGAACGACGCCTTGAGCGCCGTCAGCACCGTCTCGTTGGTGGAGAAGAAGCTGACCGCCTGGGCGTAGACCCGCTCCTTGGCGGAGGTCGTCTGCATCAGCCGGGCCATGATGACCTCGGAGGTATTGTAGCCGATGGTCAAATTGTCGGAGAGGTCCTTGGCGATCTGGTAGCGCTTCTCCTCCTCCTGCATGGCGCGCATCTCCTCGTCGCGCGCGAGCTCCTTGCGGGCGCGCTCGGCGGGCTCGGCCTCAGCGGCCGCGGCGACGGTCTCGGAGGCCCTGGTCAGCGACTTGCGCGCCTCGTCGAGCTTGGCGGTCGCCTTCTTCAGCACCTCCAGCGCCAGCACCTCGGCGTGCTTCAGCGCGCCGCGGAAGTCGCGATAGGCGTCGAGGATGACCTGCTCGCGCTTGATCTGGTCCTTGGTATCGCGGGCGACCTCCAGATAGGTCTCCTTGATCTCGTCGAAGCGGTCGGCGACGTCGCCGCGGCGGACCTTCATCCAGATGTTGGAGAGCCGCTCGAAGGTGTCGATCTTGCCGTCCTCGAGCTGGTCGACCATGCCCTTGGCGTCGTCGCGGATGGAGTCGAAGGCGGCGGTGATCTCGTCGTAGCGCTGGCCGATGCGCATGGCGGCGACCTGGTCGCGCACCACCTCGTTGAAGAACGAGGCCTGGGTCAGGGTGCGGGCGATGACCACCACCTTCTCCTCGTCGAGCTGGGTGATCTCGTTGAGAAGCGGGACGATGGGGGCTTCCTTCTCGCCGGGATCGGGCACCAGCCCGAGGTCGCGCAGGCTCGACAGCGCGCGGTCGAGATATTGCATCGGGCTCTTGAGCGCCGGAGTATCAGCCATCTTGGTCTCCCGGATTGTCGTTGACGTTCCCCGTGACGACGGCCGCAGGCGGCCCGCACCCGCCCAATGTAATCGCTTCCAACGGCCATGGAAGCCTTGCGTCGGCCATCATTCCCATTTTCTGTTGGCGGCGCGATGACGATCCGCGAACGCGATGCAGCGAAAGAACCGCTTCGCCGGGACGGCCGGCGGCGGCTGTGGCCGCGCGCCCTGCTGGCGATCGCCGCCGTCTACCTGCTTCCGGTCGCCGTCGCGGCGGGCCTGTGGCTCGCCGAGGGCAAGCCGATGAGCTGGCGCAGCGCCGACTGGTCGAGCGCCGGGCTGCTGGCGCCGGCGAGCGCCGGCGGGCCGGCGGAAATCCGCGTCTACGCGGCGCGCACCGGCCGCTGGAAGGGCATCGTCGCCGTCCATAGCTGGATCGTCCTCAAGCCCTCCGGCGACAGGCCCTACGAGCGCTACGAGGTGGTCGGCTGGGGCTCGCCGGTGCGCCGCGACGCCCGCCCGCCCGACGGCCGCTGGTATTCGAACGAGCCGCAACTGCTCGGCATGGTCGCCGGCGCGGCGGCGGGGCCGCTGGTGGCGAGGGTCAAGCGGGTGATCGCCGCCTATCCCTATTCGGCGCAGGGCAGCTACCGCATCTGGCCGGGGCCGAACTCCAACAGCTTCGTCGCCTGGGTGCTGGACCGGGTGCCGGAGATCGGCGTCGCGCTGCCGCCGACCGCCATCGGCAAGGACTATCCCGTCGACGGCGCGATCGCGGCGCTGACCGGCGGCGGCACCGGGCTCAGGCTGTCGCTTTCGGGCGTCGTCTCGCTGACGGCGGGCCTGCGCGAGGGGATCGAGCTCAATCTGTTCGGCCTCGTCGCCGGGATCGACCTCCTCAACCCGGCGATCAAGCTGCCGGGCATCGGGCGGATCGGGGTGCCGGCCGGAGACTGGATCCCGTTCACGCTTTCGGCGGCGCCACCGCGTTCTGCGCAAGCTGCTTGAGCAGCTCGACGCCGAAGAACCAGCAGATGGCGGCGAAGCCGACGCCGCCGGCGGCGGCCGCCGCGAAGCAAGTGAACCAGCCGAAGGCGAGAAGGCCCGCCAGCATCAGATATTTGACGACCAGGGCGACGAGGCTGGCGATGGCGACGGTGGCGATCGGCATGCCGACGCCCCAGCCCCAGAAGTCGCGCGGCAGAACGGGTTCGCGCGATCCCCGCGCATTATAGGCGCGGATGAGGAAATAGCCGGCGAGACCGGCGCCGAGCTGCAGCGCCGCCCAGACATAGGACCAGCCGCCCGGATAGGTCAGCCGGTTCCAGGCGCGCGCCAGAGCGAGCGCCGGCGACATCATGATGACGCCGATGCGGCCGCGGCCGGGATCGGGCGGCGGCGGCATCTCCATCTGCTGGCGCGTTATCTCGCGCTGGCGGCGGATCGCCTCGTTCTGCGCCTCCTCCCAGCCCTTGCAGAGGCTGTCGTAGCGCTCCTGGGCGGGACGCGCGCGGGTGGTGCACTTGGCGTACTCCTCGAGGTTGGAGATGTCGCAATAGGTGCTCTGGCGCAGCATGCGGCACTCCGCGTCGAGATCCATCGGCTTCAGCGTGTTGTCTTCCGCCGCCGGCTCGGGTTTGGGCGGTTCGGGGGGCGGCTCATCGCACTTGGCCGTCGAATAGGCGGCCCGGGTGCGCGCCGCCGCCAGCTCCATGCTCTCGATCTCGCCCGCGGACGGCCCTATCGGGACGCTCGCGTCCTTGGGGTACTGCGTCGCGAAATAGAGCAGGTCGAGGAAATAGTTCGACGCCAGCGCCAGCGGCGCCAGCGAGGCGGTCGAGATATAGAGTTCCTGCTGCCAGGTGCGGGCGTCGGCGAGCTTCTGCGGATCGGCGGCGGATTCGACCCACTTGCCGACGACCTGCGAGGCGAGGACGGCGAGCATGAAAAGCAGGATGCGCCGCAGCCACCGCCTGGCGGCGGATATCGACCGGGATGCCTCAGCCATCGCAACACTTCCTTCCGGTCGGTCGCGCCCCAATCTTCCGTTGGGGAAAGTTAGCATCGTACCCGGACGAGGCAAGGCCGCTTGATTTCGCGCGGCATATGGGTCTTTGTCTCGGCGCGGACGAAACCCCTGAGCGAATCCCGGAAGCGACGCCCATGTCCCGACCCGTGCTGATCGCGCCGTCGATCCTTTCCGCCGATTTCGCCGACCTCGGCAACGAGGTACGCGCCGTCGCCGAGGGCGGCGCCGACTGGATCCATGTCGACGTGATGGACGGGCATTTCGTGCCCAACATCACCATCGGCCCGCTGATCGTCGAGGCGCTGCGGCCGGTCACCGACAAGGTGCTCGACGTGCACCTGATGATCACCCCCGCCGACCCCTATCTGGAGGCCTTCGCGAAGGCCGGCGCCGACGTCATCACCGTCCACGCCGAAGCCGGCCCGCATCTCGACCGCTCGCTGCAGGCGATCCGCGCGCTCGGCGCGAAGGCCGGCGTCGCGCTCAACCCGGCAACCCCGGTCTCGGCCATCGAGAACGTACTCGACCGGCTCGACCTGGTGCTGGTGATGAGCGTCAATCCCGGCTTCGGCGGCCAGGCCTTCATCCCCCAGGCGGTGGAGAAGATCGCTAAGGTCAAGGCGATGATCGGCGACCGCGACATCCATATCGAGGTCGACGGCGGCATCTCGCCGAAGACGGCGGGCAGCGTCATCGCGGCGGGCGCCGACGTGCTGGTGGCCGGCTCGGCGGTGTTCACCGGCACCGACGCCCCGGGCTACGCGGCGCGCATCGAGGCGATCAGGAACGCAAAGAACTAGCGGCCGAAATGGATGTCGACGATTATCGGCACATGGTCGCTTAAACCATTGCCGACCCAATCATCGTACTTCCCGATCGTTATTTGAGGCTGGTATCTCAACCACTCCTCGGGCAGGAAAGCATAATCGATATGGTATCGTGGCCCCTCTGCTTTACGGTCGCGCCAATATAATGTGGGCTCAGTTTCACTGCCGAATATTTCGGGCCGAACAGCATGATAGCAGCTTCGGACTCCCATTTTTCCTAGCAAATCCGTGATATTCTTAAAACTTCTCTCGGGAAGCCTCGGCTTATCCCAAATAACGTTATTATTTAGATCGCCCCCTATGACGGTAGGCGAACTTTCCAGATAATCTCGATAACGAATTACTGCTTCGGGGAGTGGCCCTGCCGGCTGAGCAGGAAGATCGCCCGAGGCCGCATGCATCGCCCACACCGCGAGAAGATTGAAAGAAACAGGAGAGCGAACGCGCAACGGCAAGACATAACGCAGATTCACATCCGGTTCGGCTGCCAGATCACACTGGAAACCGTTGAATGCGAATACTGCTAACCCTTTATTGGGATTGTGCCCGATCCAAAACGCGTTGCTTTTAATCCAGCTATTTTCCGACCGGCCCTTTAATATATCCGGATTGGCGCATTCGGCTATGATTGCAAGATCAGGCGCGAGGCTCATCAGGGCCGGATATTTCCGATGAAGAGCCATGTTACAGTTCCAGAATACGATCCTCAAACGCCCGCCCCCCAACGAAAACTATCAAGATGGGTATAACCGAGCCCGTTCTCCAATAATATCCTACTTCCCGATAACCAGCCCCTCGACGTCGCCGAGGCCGGGGAAGTTCTCCAGCAGCCAGAACGACATCGCCTGCATGCCGCCGGTCAGGAACAGGATGCCGGTGACGACGAGCAGCACGCCCATCGCCTTCTCGACCGTGCCGAGATGGCGGCGGAAGCGGGCCATGAAGCGCATGAAGGCGCCGGCGAAGGCGGCCGCCAGCAGGAACGGCACGCCGAGGCCCAGCGAATAGACGGCGAGCAGCGCGGCGCCGCGCGCCACCGTGTCCTCGCTGGCGGCGACCGACAGGATGGCGGCGAGCACCGGGCCGATGCAGGGCGTCCAGCCGAAGGCGAAGGCGAGGCCGATCAGCCAGGCGCCGAGGAGGCCGGCGGGCTTCTCGCGGACCTGCACCCGCGCCTCGCGGTTGAGCAGCGCGAAGCGGTAGACGTCGAGGAAATGCAGGCCCATGGCGATGATGACGATTCCGGCGACCATGGCCAGCACGTCGAGATGGCTGGCGATCAGCCGGCCGAGCGCCGAGGCGCTGGCGCCGAGCAACACGAAGACGGTGGTGAAGCCGGCGACGAAGGCAAGCGCGGCATTGAAGATGGCGAGCCGGGCAGCGGCGATCTGGCGGCCGTCGCGCGCCCCCAGTTCGTCCATCGACACGCCGGCGATGAAGCACAGATAGGGCGGCACCAGCGGCAGCACGCAGGGGCTGACGAAGGACAGGAGCCCGGCGGCGAAGGCGATGGGATAGGTGAGCGAGAAATCCATTGCGGGCCACCGGTGGAGGGCAAATGCGGCGTCATCCTGCTACACGCCGCGCGCGGCCCGGCGCAATGCGCGGGCCGATCACAGTTGCGACAATCGACGTGACGGGGGCGTCGGCGGCAATGCGTCGTATCGTCACGCGATTCCGCACGAGCCTTCATCGCGGCGGCGTGATCGGCTATAGGAACAGGTGCATCCCTGCCGCCGCAATCCGATCCGGAGAACTGCCGATGTCCTTCCGCGCCCTCATCGCCGCCACCCTGATCGCCGCCGCGAGCCCGGCGCTCGCCGACGGGGATCCCGCCGCCGGCGAGGCCGTCTTCAAGAAGTGCCGCGCCTGCCACGAAGTCGGCGAGAACGCCAAGAACAAGGTCGGGCCGATCCTCAACGGCGTCGTCGGCCGCCAGGCCGGGACGGGCGCGAACTACTCGCAATATTCCAACGCGATGATCGAGGCCGGCACCAACGGGCTGGCCTGGACCGAGGAGACGCTGGCCCAGTATCTGGCCGATCCCAAGGGCTTCGTCCCCAAGAACCGGATGGCTTTCGCGGGCCTCAAGAAGGAAAGCGACATCGAGAACGTCATCGCCTATCTGAAGACCTTCTCCCAATAGACGCCGCGAACAAAGCCGAATATCGACGCGCCCGCCCTCGCCCGAAGGCGGGCGTTTTCGCATCCGCTCCGCATCCGCCGCCGACGGCCCCCGCATGGCGGGTTGACGCCGTTACGGAAGATGCGTATTGCAGCGCGATATATGCTTTTTCGATATATGACGGTTTGAAAGATGAACATCAGCACCCTGTGCCTCGCCATCCTCTCCTTCGGCGAGGCGACGGGATACGAGATCCGCAAGCTCTCGGTGGAAGGCTCCTTCAGCTATTTCGTCGATGCGAGCTTCGGCGCGATCTACCCGGCGCTGGCGCGGCTGGCCAATGAGGGCTGCCTGACGGTGCGCGACGAGGTGCAGCCGGGCAAGCCGGCGCGCAAGATCTACGCGATCACCGACAAGGGCCGCGCGGAGCTGGAGAAATCGCTGGTCGAGGGACCGGCGGCCGACCGCATCAAATCGGAATTCCTGCTGACGGCGCTGTGCGCGGAATATCTCGACCGCGCCCGCATGGACGCGCATCTCGACGCCCATGTCGGGCGGATCATTGCGCAGTCGCAGGAGTGCCGCAAAATCGTCAGCGAGGAATGCCAGGACCATGTGCCGACGCAATGGGTCGTGGACTTCGCGCTGGCGATGAACGCGGCGAAGCTGAAATTCATCGAGGAGAACCGGGAACGCCTGCTCGCCGTGACGCGCCAGGACGGTTCCCTGAAGAGTTCCACCCGGCAGGCGGCCGAATAGACGGAAACGGACACGATGCGGAAAACCTATTTTCTCGCGCTGGCGATCGTCATCGCGATCGGCGCCTGGATGGCGACCGGCGACGTCATCGTCGGCGGCGAAGGCGCGGCCTCGCCCACGGCGCCCGGCGAAACCGCGGCCGAGGAGCGCGCGCCGCGCGTCGCCACGCGCGTCTTCGAGGCCGGCGAGCGCGTCGCCAAGGTCGATGCGCGCGGGCGCACCGAGGCCGACCAGCGGGTCGACCTGCGGGCCCAGGTCGACGGGCTGGTGGAGGAGTTGCCGGCGTCGAAGGGCTCGACCGTCGACAAGAACGCGGTGATCTGCCGGATCGAGACGGCGGCGCGCAAGGCGGCGCTGGCGCAGGCGGAAGCCGCCGTCGCCCAGGCCGAGCTCGACCACGAGGCGGCCAGCAAGCTCAACAAGAAGGGCTACGCCGCGGAGACGCGGGTGCGCGCCCTGAAGGCGCAGCTCGACGCGGCGGAGGCGCAGCGCACGGCGGCGCAATGGACGCTCGACCGCACCGAGGTCCGCGCTCCGATCGCCGGGCGCGTCGAGGCGCTGCCGGTGGAGACGGGCAGCTACCTCAAGGCCGGCGACCTCTGCGCGACCATCGTCGATTCCGACCCGATGCTGGCGGTCGTCACCATCTCCGAGCGGCAGATCGGCCATATCGAGCCGGGCATGAAGGCCGAGGTGCGCATGGTCGACGGCGGCAACGCGACCGGCGAGGTCAGCTACATCTCGCGCACCGCCGACACGGCGACGCGCACCTTCCGCGTCGAGATCGCGGTCGCCAATCCCGACGGCCGGTTCCGCGAGGGCGTCACCTCCGACGTGACGATCCCGCTGAAGCCGGTCAGCGCGCAGCTCATCCCGTCCGGCATCATCGTGCTCGACGATGTCGGAGAGTTCGGCGTGCGCACCG
>JBFWXZ010000130.1:0-9324 GCA_050186955.1 Flavobacteriaceae bacterium | reverse complement strand
TGCGGGGCGACGACGCGTTCGAGGCAGGCATCCCCGAAAGCTTCAACGTGCTGGTCAAGGAAATGCGCTCGCTCGGCCTCAATGTCGAGCTGACCAACAGGCGCCCCGCGGGAACCGCGGCGCCGGTCGACGGCCAGGCGGCGCTGCCGCCGGCGGACGCGGCCGAGTAGGGCGCGGGGCATAAGGAATCGAGGCGCGGCGGCGGTGACGCCGCCGCGCATGCAGGACACCCTTGAAGGCGCACATCGCAGCCGGTGCGCCGAATGCAGGAGCTACCGATGAATCAAGAGGTCATGAATCTGTTCAGCCCGCAGGTGCAGCAGCAGACCTTCGACCAGATCCGCATCGGGATCGCCAGCCCG
The DNA here is from genome assembly GCA_050186955.1 of Flavobacteriaceae bacterium. Lineage (GTDB taxonomy): Bacteria > Pseudomonadota > Alphaproteobacteria > Rhizobiales > Tepidamorphaceae > JACKJP01. The sequence continues at coordinate 8,962 of JBFWXZ010000130.1, read as the reverse complement.
GACAAGATCTCGAGCTGGTCCTTCGGCGAGATCAAGAAGCCGGAGACGATCAACTACCGCACGTTCAAGCCCGAGCGCGACGGCCTTTTCTGCGCGCGCATCTTCGGTCCGATCAAGGACTACGAGTGCCTGTGCGGCAAGTACAAGCGGATGAAGTACAAGGGCATCATCTGCGAGAAGTGCGGCGTCGAGGTCACGCTGTCGCGGGTCCGCCGCGAGCGCATGGGCCATATCGAGCTGGCCGCGCCGGTCGCCCATATCTGGTTCCTCAAGTCGCTTCCCAGCCGCATCGGCCTCATCCTCGACATGCCGCTCAAGGATCTCGAGCGCATCCTGTATTTCGAGAACTACTGCGTCATCGAGCCGGGCCTGACGCCGCTCAAGCGGCTGCAGCTCCTGACGGAGGAGGAGTATCTCGACGCGCAGGACCAGTTCGGCGAGGACAGCTTCACCGCGCTGATCGGCGCCGAGGCCATCCGCGAGCTGCTGATGGCGCTCGACCTGCCGCGCCTCGCCGAGGAGCTGCGTGTCGAAATTGCCGAGTCCACGACGGAACTTAAGCCGAAGAAGCTCGCCAAGCGCCTGAAGATCGTCGAGGGCTTCATGGAATCCGGCAACAAGCCGGAATGGATGATCATGACGATCATCCCGGTGATCCCGCCGGACCTGCGTCCGTTGGTGCCGCTGGACGGCGGCCGCTTCGCGACGTCGGACCTCAACGACCTCTACCGCCGCGTCATCAACCGCAACAACCGCCTGAAGCGGCTGATCGAGCTGCGCGCGCCGGACATCATCATCCGCAACGAGAAGCGCATGCTGCAGGAGGCCGTCGACGCGTTGTTCGACAACGGCCGCCGCGGCCGCGTCATCACCGGCGCCAACAAGCGCCCGCTGAAGTCGCTGTCCGACATGCTGAAGGGCAAGCAGGGCCGCTTCCGCCAGAACCTGCTCGGCAAGCGCGTCGACTATTCGGGTCGCTCGGTGATCGTCGTCGGTCCCGAGCTCAAGCTGCACCAGTGCGGCCTGCCGAAGAAGATGGCGCTCGAGCTGTTCAAGCCGTTCATCTATTCCAGGCTCGACGCCAAGGGCTATTCGGCCACCGTCAAGCAGGCCAAGAAGCTGGTCGAGAAGGAGCGTCCGGAAGTCTGGGACATCCTCGACGAGGTGATCCGCGAGCATCCGATCCTGCTCAACCGCGCGCCGACGCTCCACCGCCTCGGCATCCAGGCCTTCGAGCCGGTGCTGATCGAGGGCAAGGCAATCCAGCTTCATCCGCTGGTCTGCGCCGCCTTCAACGCCGACTTCGACGGCGACCAGATGGCCGTGCACGTCCCGCTGTCGCTGGAAGCGCAGCTGGAAGCGCGCGTGCTGATGATGTCGACCAACAACATCCTGCACCCGGCCAACGGCCAGCCGATCATCGTGCCGTCGCAGGACATCGTGCTCGGCCTCTACTATCTCTCGCAGCTCAAGGAGAACGAGCCGGGCGAGGGCATGGTGTTCGGGACGGTTTCCGAGATCGAGCACGCGCTCGACACCAAGGCGGTGACGCTGCACTCCAAGATCCGCGCCCGCTTCACCTCGCTCGACGAGAACGGCGAGGAGATGACCAAGGTCTACGAGACGACGCCGGGCCGCATGCTGATCGCGCAGCTGCTGCCGCGGCATCGCAAGATCGGCATCGGCGTGGTCAACAAGCTGCTGACCAAGAAGGAAATCTCCGGCGCGATCGACACCGTCTACCGCCATTGCGGGCAGAAGGAGACGGTCATCTTCTGCGACCGCATGATGGCGCTCGGCTTCCGCCACGCCTGCTATGCCGGCATCTCCTTCGGCAAGGACGACATGGTCATTCCGGACACCAAGGCCGGCCTCGTCGAGGAGACGCGCCAGCTCGCGAAGGAATACGAGCAGCAGTACAATGACGGCCTGATCACCCAGGGCGAGAAGTACAACAAGGTCGTCGACGCCTGGGCCAAGTGCACCGACAAGGTCGCCGACCAGATGATGAACCGCATCCAGTCGGTCCAGATCGACGAGGAGACCGGCCGCGAGAAGCCGATCAACTCGATCTACATGATGGCCCACTCGGGCGCCCGCGGCTCTCCGGCGCAGATGAAGCAGCTCGCCGGCATGCGCGGCCTGATGGCCAAGCCGTCGGGCGAGATCATCGAGACCCCGATCATCTCCAACTTCAAGGAGGGGCTGTCGGTTCTCGAATACTTCAACTCGACCCACGGCGCCCGCAAGGGCCTCGCCGACACGGCGCTGAAGACGGCGAACTCGGGCTACCTGACCCGCCGTCTGGTCGACGTCGCGCAGGATTCCATCGTCACCGAGCACGATTGCGGCTCGACCCGCGGCATCACCATGACCGCGGTGGTGGATTCCGGCGAGGTGGTGGTGTCGCTCGGCCAGCGCGTCCTCGGGCGCACGGCGGCGGAGGACATCGTCAACCCGCAGACGCAGGAAGTCATCGTCCCGGCCGGCCACCTGATCGAGGAGCGCGACGCCGAGCGGATCAACTCCGCCCACGTCTCCGCCGCCAAGATCCGCTCGGTGCTGACCTGCGAGACCAAGACCGGGGTCTGCGGCGCCTGCTACGGTCGCGACCTGGCGCGCGGAACGCCCGTCAATATCGGCGAGGCGGTCGGCGTCATCGCGGCGCAGTCGATCGGCGAGCCGGGCACCCAGCTCACGATGCGCACCTTCCACATCGGCGGCACGGCGCAGATCGCCGAGCAGTCGTTCATCGAAAGCAATTTCGACGGCACGGTGGAGCTGCGCAACAAGAGCGTGGTCAAGGACTCCGAGGGCGTCCTGATCGCCATGGGCCGCAACATGCAGATCGTCGTCCGCGACACCGAGGGCAACGAGCGCGCGGTGCACCGCATCAACTACGGCGCCCGCATCAAGGTCGAGGACGGGGCGGCGGTGAAGCGCGGCCAGCGTCTGGCGGAGTGGGATCCCTACACCCGCCCGATCATCACCGAGGTCGCCGGCACCATCGAGTTCGAGGACGTTCTCGAGGGCCAGTCGGTCACCGAGACGACGGACGAGTCGACCGGCATCACCAAGCGCGTGGTCATGGACTGGCGCACCAACGCCCGCACCGCCGACCTCAAGCCGGCGATCGTGGTGCGCGGCAAGGACGGCAAGGTGGCCAAGCTCAGCCGCGGCGGCGAGGCGCGTTACCCGCTCTCGGTCGACGCGGTTGTCCAGGTCGAGCCGGGCGTCGAGGTGCATGCCGGCGACGTGCTGGCGCGTATCCCGCTGGAGAGCGCCAAGACCCGCGACATCACCGGCGGTCTGCCGCGCGTCGCGGAGCTGTTCGAGGCGCGCCGTCCGAAGGACCACGCGATCATCGCCGAGGCCACCGGCACGGTGCAGTTCGGGCGCGACTACAAGAACAAGCGCCGGATTTCGATCCTGCCGGACGAAGAGGGCATGGACCCGGTCGAGTATCTCATCCCGAAGGGCCGCCACCTGCATGTCCAGGAAGGCGACCATATCGAGAAGGGCGAGTACATCCTCGACGGCAATCCGGCGCCGCACGACATCCTGGCGATCAAGGGCGTCGAGGAGCTGGCGGCCTATCTGGTCAACGAGATCCAGGAGGTCTACCGGCTGCAGGGCGTGTCGATCAACGACAAGCACATCGAGGTGATCGTTCGCCAGATGCTGCAGAAGTCGGAGGTCGGCGATCCCGGCGAGACCGGCCTGCTGGCCAACGAGCAGATCGACCGCGTCGAGCTCGACGCGATCAACGCCAAGGCGATCGAGGAGGGCAAGAAGCCCGCGACCGCGACGCCGGTGCTGCTCGGCATCACCAAGGCCAGCCTGCAGACGCGCTCCTTCATCTCGGCGGCGTCGTTCCAGGAGACGACCCGCGTGCTGACCGAGGCTGCCGTCAACGGCAAGGTCGACACGCTGGAAGGCCTCAAGGAGAACGTCATCGTCGGCCGCCTGATCCCGGCCGGCACCGGGGCCGTCAACGCCCAGCTCCGCCAGGTGGCGACGCAGCGCGACGACCTCATCCTCGCCGAGCGCCGCAAGGCGGCGGAGCTGGCGATGGCCGAGGAGAGCGGCGAGGCCGCCGAATAGGCGAGCCGGCCGCTTCGGCGACAAGATCAGGGCCGCCCGGCGACGGGCGGCCCTTTCGATTCGGGCATTCGGCCCGTCATTCGCGCCGATTGCGGTTTCGCCGCGCGCCGCTTGATGCCAAGATCGGCGGCGATGAACGATCCGGTGATATTCGCGATCCAGGGCCGCGCCTGGCTTCAGGAGAAGAGCGCGGCGGGCCTGGAGGCCGGCGGCGGCGCGGTATCGATCCTGGTTTTCGCCGCCGCCCCCGACGAGGACGGCGCGGTGACCCGGGCGCTGATGTCGCTGGCCGAGCAGGGCTATGAGCGCTGCGAGTTCGACCGCATCGGCGTGGTCGACGCGCCGCCGCGCGATTCCGACATCCTCGAATCGGCCTATAACGACGCCGCCGACGGCGATGTCGCCATCATCACCGTCCCCGACGCCGGCTGAAAGGCCGGATTTGAGGGATTTTCGCGCTCCGCCGGGGGTTGACGGGAAGGGGAAGCGCGGATACATAAGCGCAACTTTCGCGGCAGGCGGTAAGCCCGACCTGATCCGCGCGTTCTTTGCGCGCGGACTTCAAGCTTAAACGCTGCCGTATAACAAGCGAAAGACATTCGAGGCACATGACCCGGCGACGGGTCCTCTGTTCTCCTCCAGCGCCGGCCGCCGAACGAGGCGAAAGGCGTGGTTTTGTTTTGGCGATTCCTTTCAGGGCGTTGGCCCGGAAAGCGGACCGCGAACGGTAACGGAAACGGGATAGGCTCCAGATGCCGACAGTGAACCAGTTGATCCGCAAGCCGCGGAAAAGCCCGCCGAAGCGCAACAAGGTGCCGGCCATGCAGGCCTGCCCGCAGAAGCGTGGCGTCTGCACGCGCGTCTATACGACGACGCCGAAGAAGCCGAACTCGGCGATGCGCAAGGTGGCCAAGATCCGCCTGACCAACGGCTTCGAGGTCATCGGCTACATTCCGGGCGAGGGCCACAACCTTCAGGAGCACTCGGTCGTCATGATCCGCGGCGGCCGCGTGAAGGACCTTCCGGGCGTCCGCTACCACATCATCCGCGGCATCCTCGACACCCAGGGCGTCAAGGACCGCAAGCGCCGCCGTTCGAAATACGGCGCGAAGCGGCCGAAGTAAGCCGCGCCCCAACGGTTTGGACTGGAATAAGGACACCAACGCATGTCGCGTCGTCACCGGGCTGAGAAGCGGGAAATCAATCCCGATGCGAAATACGGCGATCTCATCGTCACCAAGTTCATGAACTCGGTGATGTATGCGGGCAAGAAGTCCGTCGCCGAAGGCATCGTCTACGGCGCCTTCGACGCCGTCGAGCGCAAGGCCAAGCAGGACCCGCTGCAGACCTTCCACCAGGCTCTCGAGAACATCATGCCGGCGATCGAGGTCCGCTCGCGCCGGGTCGGCGGCGCCACCTATCAGGTGCCCGTCGAGGTCCGCCCGGAGCGCCGCCAGGCGCTCGCCATCCGCTGGCTCATCTCGGCGGCGCGCGGACGCAATGAGCGTACCATGGTCGATCGCCTCTCGGCGGAGCTGATCGACGCGTTCAACAATCGGGGAGCCGCCGTCAAGAAGCGCGAAGACACGCATCGCATGGCGGAAGCCAACCGCGCGTTCTCGCACTACCGCTGGTAACGGAGACGAGCCATGGCCCGCACCCACAAGATCGAAGACTATCGCAATTTCGGCATCATGGCGCACATCGATGCCGGCAAGACGACGACGACCGAGCGCATCCTTTTCTACACCGGCCGCAGCCACAAGATCGGCGAAGTCCATGACGGCGCCGCGACGATGGACTGGATGGAGCAGGAGCAGGAGCGCGGCATCACGATCACGTCCGCCGCGACGACCGCCTACTGGAAGGAAAAGCGCCTCAACATCATCGACACGCCCGGCCACGTCGACTTCACCATCGAGGTCGAGCGTTCGCTGCGCGTGCTCGACGGCGCCGTGGCGCTGCTCGACGCCAATGCCGGTGTCGAGCCGCAGACCGAGACGGTCTGGCGCCAGGCCGACAAATACCGCGTTCCGCGCATGATCTTCGTCAACAAGATGGACAAGATCGGCGCCGACTTCTACCGCTCGGTCGAGATGATCAAATCGCGCCTCGGCGCGACCCCGGTCGTGCTCCAGCTGCCGCTCGGCGCGGAGAACGAGTTCAAGGGCTGCGTCGATCTCATCACCATGAAGGCAATCGTCTGGAAGGACGAGTCGCTCGGCGCCGAGTTCGAATATGTCGACATTCCCGCCGACATGCAGGCGAAGGCCGAGGAATATCGCGAGAAGATGATCGAGCAGGCCGTCGAGCTCGATGAAGAGGCGATGATGGAATATCTCGAGGGCAACATGCCCGACGAGGCGACCATCAAGAGGCTGGTCCGCAAGGGCACCTGCGCCGTCACCTTCTTCCCGGTCCTGTGCGGCTCCGCCTTCAAGAACAAGGGCGTGCAGCCGCTGCTCGACGCCGTCGTCGACTTCCTGCCGAGCCCGGTCGAAGTGCCGGCGATCAAGGGCATCGACCCGAAGACGGAAGAGGAAGTGGTCCGCAAGTCGTCCGACGACGAGCCGCTTTCGATGCTGGCCTTCAAGATCATGAACGACCCGTTCGTCGGCTCGCTGACCTTCTGCCGCATCTATTCCGGCAAGCTGGAGACCGGCGTGTCGCTGATGAACACCGTCAAGGAGAAGCGCGAGCGCATCGGCCGCATGCTGCAGATGCACGCCAACTCCCGCGAGGACATCAAGGAAGCCTATGCCGGCGACATCGTCGCCATCGCGGGCCTCAAGGACACGACGACCGGCGACACGCTGTGCGACGCCAACAAGCCGGTGATCCTGGAGCGCATGGAGTTCCCCGATCCGGTCATCGAGATCGCCATCGAGCCGAAGACCAAGGCCGACCAGGAGAAGATGGGCATCGCCCTGCATCGCCTGGCGCAGGAGGACCCGTCCTTCCGCGTCGGCACGGACGAGGAGTCCGGCCAGACGATCATCAAGGGCATGGGCGAACTGCACCTCGACATCATCGTCGACCGCATGAAGCGCGAGTTCAAGGTCGAGGCCAATATCGGCGCCCCGCAGGTTGCCTATCGCGAGACGATCAGCCGTGCGGCGGAGATCGACTACACGCACAAGAAGCAGTCCGGCGGCTCGGGCCAGTTCGCCCGCGTCAAGCTCGTCCTCGAGCCTGTCGAGTCGGGCACCGGCTTCGTGTTCGAGAGCGAGATCGTCGGCGGTTCGGTGCCGAAGGAATACATCCCCGGCGTCGAGAAGGGCATCAAGTCCGTCCTGACCTCGGGCGTGCTGGCCGGCTTCCCGATCGTCGACGTCAAGGTCCGCCTGATCGACGGCGCGTTCCACGACGTGGACTCCAGCGTGCTGGCGTTCGAGATCGCCTCGCGCGCGGCCTTCCGCGAAGGCATGCAGAAGGGTGCGCCGAAGCTGCTCGAGCCGATCATGAAGGTCGAGGTGGTGACGCCGGAAGACTATATGGGCGACGTCATCGGCGACCTGAACAGCCGCCGCGGACAGATCCAGGGCACAGAGTCGCGCGGCGTCGCGACCGTGGTCAACGCCATGGTGCCGCTGGCCAACATGTTCGGCTACGTGAACTCGCTGCGCTCGATGAGCCAGGGTCGCGCCCAGTACAGCATGCACTTCGACCACTACGCGGAAGTTCCGCAGGCGGTCGCCCAGGAGGTCCAGGCGAAGTTCGCGTGAGGCGCGGACAGCCCGGAAAGCAAGAACCGAGTTTGAACTAGAGGAAGATGGAGAGCCGCTATGGCCAAGGCGAAATTCGAGCGGACGAAGCCGCACTGCAACATCGGGACGATCGGTCACGTCGACCACGGCAAGACGTCGCTGACGGCGGCGATCACGAAGGTTCTGGCGGAGACGGGCGGCGCGACGTTCAAGGCGTATGACCAGATCGACGCGGCGCCGGAGGAGAAGGCGCGCGGGATCACGATCTCGACGGCGCATGTGGAATACGAGACGGACAAGCGCCACTACGCGCATGTCGACTGCCCGGGCCACGCCGACTACGTGAAGAACATGATCACGGGCGCGGCGCAGATGGACGGCGCGATCCTGGTGGTTTCGGCGGCCGACGGCCCGATGCCGCAGACGCGCGAGCACATCCTGCTGGCGCGCCAGGTCGGCGTCCCGGCGATCGTGGTGTTCATGAACAAGGTGGACCAGGTCGACGATCCGGAGCTTCTGGAGCTGGTCGAGCTCGAGATCCGCGAGCTGCTGTCGTCGTACGAGTTCCCGGGCGACGACATCCCGATCGTCAAGGGTTCGGCGCTGTGCGCGCTGGAGGACCGCGAGCCGGCGATCGGCCATGACGCGATCCTCGAGCTGATGCGCGAGGTCGACAGCTACATCCCGCAGCCGGAGCGTCCCAAGGACCTGCCGTTCCTGATGCCGATCGAGGACGTGTTCTCGATCTCGGGCCGCGGCACGGTGGTGACGGGCCGCGTCGAGCGCGGCGTGGTGAAGGTCGGCGAGGAAGTCGAGATCGTCGGCATCCGCCCGACGGTGAAGACGACGGTGACGGGCGTGGAGATGTTCCGCAAGCTGCTCGACCAGGGCGAGGCGGGCGACAATATCGGCGCGCTGCTTCGCGGCGTCGAGCGCGAGGGCGTGGAGCGCGGCCAGGTGCTGTGCAAGCCGGGCTCGATCACGCCGCACACGAAGTTCAAGGCCGAGGCCTACATCCTGACGAAGGAGGAGGGCGGTCGCCACACGCCGTTCTTCACCAACTACCGGCCGCAGTTCTACTTCCGCACGACGGACGTGACCGGCGTGGTGCACCTCCCCGAGGGCACCGAGATGGTGATGCCGGGCGACAA
>JBFWXZ010000129.1:0-9418 GCA_050186955.1 Flavobacteriaceae bacterium | reverse complement strand
TCCATGAGCGCGGCATCCCCCGAGATGCGGGTTGGTCGATTGCGTAGTCGGTCTCATCCGGCGTCTCTTCCCCTTAAAAAGAGGCCGAATTTGGCTTGCCGCCCTCGGCGACGACCCCGGATTCCGGCAGCACGCCGAGGAAGGGCGCGACGCGGGCGATGATCCGCCCCGCCGTCGGCACCGCGTTCCATCCCGAGGTGCGGTATCCGTGGGTCTCCTCGGTCGCCTCGGGCTCGTCGAGCATGAGCAGCATGGCGTAGCGCGGCTTGTCCATCGGGAAGCCGGCGAGGAAGGTGTTCAGCAGCTTGGAGTTGGAATAGCGGCCGTTGACGACCTTCTCGGCCGTGCCGGTCTTGCCGCCGACCATGAGGCCGGGAACCTCGGCCTTGCCGGCGGTGCCGCCGGCGACGTTCATCCGCATCAGCTCGCGCATGGCGTCGCTGGTCTCCGGCTTGACGACGCGGCGGGAGAATTCGAGCGCCGCCACCGGATCGCGCGGCAGGAAGGTCGGGTTGATCAGCATGCCGCCGTTGATCAGCGCCGCGCCCGCCGCCGCCGCCTGCAGCGGCTGCACGGAAATGCCGTGGCCGAAGGAGATGGTCATGCTGGAGAGCTGGCCCCAGTTCGCCGGCAGCAGCGGCTCGGCGGTCTCGGGCAGCTCGGTGTGCATCTTGTCGAAGAAGCCGAGGCGGCGCAGGAAGTCCTGGTGGCCCTCGATGCCCACCGTCAGCGCCATCTTGGCGGTGCCGATATTCGACGAGTAGATGAATATCTCCGGCACCGTGAGGATGCGTCGCTTGGCGTGGTAGTCGTCGATGGTGAAGGAGGCGACGCGCAGCGGCTGGCGCGCGTCGAAGCTGTCCTTCATCGACACCAGGCCGGAATCCAGCGCCATGGCGACGGTGAAGGCCTTGAAGGCCGAGCCGAGCTCGTAGACGCCGGCCGTCATCCGGTTGATGGTGTCGGCGCCCTTGGCCGTCGACAGGTAGTTCGGGTCGAAATCCGGCAGCGACACCATCGCCAGCACCTCGCCGGTGCGCACATCGAGGATCGTCGCCGCCGCCGCCTTGGCCCTGAACTCGGTCATCGAGGCGAGCAGCTCATCGCGCAGCGCGTGCTGGACCCTGAGATCCATCGCCAGCCGCACCGGCTCGGTGATCGCGTTGCGCCCGAAGCCGGCCTTGTGGAGGTCGCCGAGGCCCTGGCTGTCGATCCAGCGCTCGATGCCGGCGATGCCCTGGTTGTCGATATTGACGAGGCCGAGGATGTGGGCGGCGGTGCGCCCGCCGGGATAGAAGCGGCGGTTCTCCTCGAGGAAGCCGATGCCGGGAATGCCGAGGCGGTGGATCGCCGCCTGCTGCGCCGGCGTCATCTCGCGCTTCAGCCAGACGAAGCGGCGGTCCTCCGACAGCCGGCGGCGCAGGTCTGTCGAGTCGAGCTCGGGCACCGCGGCGGTCAGCCGCTCGATGGTCTCGTCGATGTCGAGGATGTTGTGCGGCTCGCCGTACATCGACGGCACGCGGATGTCGGTGGCGAGCACCAGGCCGTTGCGGTCGACGATGTCGGGGCGGGCCTGGGCGATCTGCTCGGCGGCGCGCGAGCGGTGCGAATAGGCGTCCGGCGAGACGAGGCCGAGCATCACCAGCCGCCCGCCGATGACGCCGAAGCAGCACATGAAGACGAAGAGGGTCAGCACGATGCGCGCCGGCGTCTGCTCGCCGCGCAGCCGCCACGGGAGGTTCCGCATCACCAGGTTGCGCAAGGACGCCTGCGTGCCGGGGGTGTCGCTCGTCTCGCTCATCTACTGTCTCCGCGGCGTGACCGAGCCGGTGGCGGTGATCGCGTCCTCGATCAGCATGTCGAGCTGCGCCTTGTTGAGCGGCGTCGGCGGCACCGGGCGCATCGGGATGTCAGAGGTGCGGGCGATCTGGGTTATGGCGAGCTTCTCGAGCCCCAGGTGGCGGCGCGCCAGGTCCTGGATGCGGGCCGGGTCGTTGAGGTGGCTCCACTCCGCCTTGAGCACCGAGATGTCGTTCTCCGCCCGCGCGATCTCCGCTTCCAGCGCCGCGTTGGAGGCGGCGACCTCGGAGGCCTCATGCTTGATCTGGTAGAGGCCGACCGCGGCCGTCGCCATGACCAGCAGCAGGATCAGCGTGGTGAGCCTGCTCATGCCGCGCCCCCTGCTTCGAGCACCGGCGGCAGGCCGAAGGCCTTCCAGTCGAAGGGCAGCGCCGGCGCGCCGGTGCGCTCGCCGACCCGCAGATGCGCCGAGCGGGCGCGCGGGTTGGCGGCGATCTCGGCGGCATCCGGGGAGATCGCCTTGCGCGGCGTCAGGACGAAGGTGGCCTCCGGCCCCGCCTCGGGCGCCGGCTCGTGGCGGGAGACGGCCGCCCGCGCGCCGGAGCGCAGCGCCAGGAACGCCTTGACGATCCGGTCCTCCAGTGAATGGAAGGTGACGACGGCGAGCCGTCCGCCGGCGCGCAGGATGCGCTCGGCGGCGCCGAGCCCACGGGCGAGCTGCTGCAGCTCGGCGTTCACATAGATGCGCAGCGCCTGGAAGGTGCGCGTGGCGGGATGCTTCTGGTCGCGCCCGCGTCCCAGCAGCTTCTCGATGAGGGCGGCGAGCTCGCCGGTGCGGGTGAAGGGCTGCTCGGCGCGCCGCGCCGCGATGGCGCGCGCGATGCGGCGGCTCTGCCGCTCCTCGCCGAGCTGGAAGAGGATGTCGGCGAGCCGGCCCTGTTCGGTGTCGTTGACGATGTCGGCGGCGCTTTCGCCGGCGCCCGACATGCGCATGTCGAGCGGCCCGTCCTGCATGAAGGAGAAGCCGCGCTCCGCCTCGTCGAGCTGCATCGAGGAGACGCCGATGTCGAGCATCACGCCGTCGGCGCCGGCGAAGCCGTTCTCCCCGGCGATCGTTTCGAGGTCGGCGAACGCGCCCTCCACCAGCGTCAGCCGGCCGGCGTATCGCGCCTCCATCGCCCTGCCCTCGCGCACCGCCCGCGGGTCGCGGTCGATGGCCAGGACCCGGCAGTCGGCGGCGTCGAGCAGCGCCCGCGAATAGCCCCCGGCGCCGAAGGTGCCGTCGATATAGAGCCCGCCGTCGCGCGGCGAGATCGCCTCGACGACCGGCCCGAGCAGGACGGGAATGTGGCGGGCGGGTCCGCCAGCAGCATCGTTGTTGCCGCCGCCCGCCATCATTCCGCGCTTTCCTTCGATGTTCTCGGGCTGCCGAGCAGCTTCTTCAGCTCGCGCGCCTTGTTGCGCGCCTCGGCGAGATGCGCCTGCAGCGTCGCCGGCGCCCACATCTGGAACTTGTGCCCGGTGCCGACCACCGCGACCTCGTCGGCGAGGCCGGCATGGGCGATCAGCGCCGGCGGCAGCAGGATGCGTCCGTCGCCGTCGATCTTCAGCGCCACGCAGTCGCCGAACAGCGTCAGCGAGAGCTGGTCGCGCTCGTCCGAATAGGCCGGCAGCGCATCGACCAGCCGGTAGATTTCCTCGATCAGGCTCTGGCCGCCGCAGTCGAGACAAGGCTGGTCGAGAGCGGGATACACGTAGAGTTCCTCATAGCCGGCACGCGCCAGGATGGCGCGGAAGGGCGCAGGGACGGACAGCCGGCCCTTGCCGTCGATACGGTTCGTGAAACTGGACACGAAGCGGTCCATCGATCCCCCTCAAGGCGCCCGCCGGCCCTGTCAAAGCCCCGATCCGCCTGTCGCCGCTTCCGGAACGGTCCGGACTCGCACCGCCCGAGCTCCGGCTTCACTGGAGGATTATGGGTATTGATGGGATACCATGGGGTTAGATGGAGGTCAATGGAATCAACGGTGAATCCGATGGAAAGACGCCGCCGCTGACGCACGGGAAAACCCTCCCACAACGGCCTTAACGGCCGGTTGCGGACGGGCATTTCCGGATGAACATGTTCAGATGGGGCGTCAGCCGGCCTGTAAGCCGGGTTCTGTATGGCGCAACCGCCAAGCGGCTGCGCGCGGCGACCATTCCTCTGGGACACGCGTTGCCGCGTGCCTCTGGCAACCTACCCGGGCGGCCGGCGTGAAGATCGCCTGCCGGAACCCGAAGGCCCCGGCGCCGCCGCCCCTATTCGGTCTTGCTCCCGGTGGGGTTTGCCCTGCCCGCCGCGTTGCCGCGCCGGCGGTGCGCTCTTACCGCACCCTTTCACCCTTGCCGGCGGCGGACCGCCGGCGGTTTGCTTTCTGTGGCACTTTCCCTGGGGTCGCCCCCGCCGGACCTTATCCGGCACCGTCTCTCCATGGAGCCCGGACTTTCCTCCCCGGCGCCCTTTCGGGCACATGCCGGAGCGGCCGCCCGGCCGGCTGACGCGGCTTGCAGTTAAGCAAGGGGGGCATCCGCGTCAACCGGCGGGCGTTTCGGCCCGTCGGGCCGAGTGCCTTTTCCGGCGCGGCCCTCAGGCCGATTTCTGGCCGATGATGGCGCGGGCGCGGCCGCAATAGCGGGCGCTGACCTTGTTCATCCGCTTGGCGTAGATGCCGGCGTTGTCGCGCAGGATGGTGCCGCAGAGGTCGCCGCCGGCGCGCCGGTGCGCCTCGGCGAGGTAGGCCATGCCGTATTTGAGGTTGGTCTCGGGGTTGTAGAGCGCCGCCGTCGAGCCGGTATAGCCGACGCCGCGCGCCGTCGCCGGCTTGATCTGCATCAGCCCGACCTCGCCGGCGCTGCCGCGCGCCTTCGGGTTGAAGTTGCTCTCGATGGCGACGATCGCCTGGGCGATCTCCACCGGCACGCCGGCGGCCTTGGCGTGATGCGAAACGAGCGAGCGCAGATGCCCGTGGCCGCCTTCGGCCTTCGCGGTCTTCTCTCCCTTCTCCGTCTTCATGACGGCGGCGCCGACCGGGCGCGAGGGATCGTTGCGGCGTGATTCCGCGTGGGCGGCGCTTGTGGCGATGGCGAGCATGGCGGCGAGCGCGGCGATGCCCGCCGCGCGCTGACGAATGAACTGCATGGATTTCCCCGTCGGGTCGTTAGGACTGATGGGGCGCTCTAGGGGTGAAATGCGGCCCGAAACCGGGGAGAAAATGACGATTTCTTGACCGGAAACCGATGTAAGCTCATGAAAACGTAGCGGAAACTCACGAAACCTTTCAGATTGCGCGAATTTGTGTAGCCCCGCTCAGGCGGGTCCGTCCCCGGTAGCGGCGAGCAGCGCGTCGAGGATCGCGACCGTCTCCGCATCGGCGATACCGTCCACCCGCGCCGGCCGGAAATGGCGCTGGAACGCGCTCACCACGCAAGCCAGCCGGGCCCGCGACGCGTCCTCCCCCACGGCGGGATAGCCGTAGGCGGTCAGTTTCGCCGGCAGCGATCCGGCGGCGTCGTTTCCGGCGGCGCGATCGGCCTCGACCCACAGCCCGACGCCGCTTGCCGCGAGCCTCGCCCAGGGGAACTTCTCGCCCGGATCCTGTTTGCGCGACGGCGCGACGTCGGAATGGGCGACGACGTTGCGCGGCGGGATCGGGTGCCGGGAGAGGATGTCGCGGCAAAGCGCGATGACGGCCTCGATCTGCACGTCCGGAAAGTCCGGCAGACCGTGGTCGTGGCCGCCATTGACGATCTCGATGCCGATCGAGCGCCCATTGATGTCGGTATGGCCGCGCCAGCCCGACACGCCGGCATGCCAGGCGCGCTTGTCCTCGTCGACCATGGCGACGATCCGCCCGTCCTCGCCGACGAGATAGTGGCTGGAGACCTGCGCCTGCGGGTCGCAAAGCCGCTCGATGGCGGAGGCCTCGTCGCGCATGCCCGTGTAGTGGAGGACCAGGATGTCGACGACGCGGCCTTCCCGCTCGCCGAAATTGGGCGAGGGACAGGCGGCCGCCTCGATCACGCCGACCTCATGCGGCGGATCTCCTCCCACGCCGCGTTGAGCGCCGCCGTGCGCTCGCTGGCGATCCGCCGGCACTCGGCGGGCACGCCGCGCGCCATCATGCGATCGGGATGGCTTTCGGCGACGAGCGCCCGGTAGCGCTTCCTGATCTCGGCGAGCGGTGCGTCCGGGTCGACCCCGATCACCGCGTAGGGATCGGAGGCGAGCTTGACGTGGCGGGCGCGGATGCGGGCGAACTCCGCCTCGTCGAAGCCGAAGATCGTCGCCACGCGATGCAGGTAGTCGAGCTCGCGGTCGTGCACGAGGCCGTCCGCCTTGGCGATGTGGAACAGCCCGTCGAGCACGTCCTCGAGCATCTGCCGGTCCTCGCCGAAGGCCTCGGCGATCTGCCGCGCATAGGCCTCGAAGCCGGCGACGTCGCGCTCGGCGAGTTCGAACACCCGCTCGACATGGGCGCGGTCGCCATCCTCGACGCTGAAGATGTCGCCGAAGGCGCGCCGCTCGTCATGCGTCACCACGCCGTCGGCGCGCGCCATCTTCGCCGACAGCGCGATCAGCGCCAGCGAGAACGCCATGTCGCGGTTGCGCGACGCCGCCCCGGCGGCGAGCGTGGCGATGCGCTCGACCAGCCGTCCCGCGGCTTCGGTGGAAATCACGCGCGACACCGCGTCGCCGATGCGGCTCCAGACAGTCATGGACCTGCTTTAAGTCCCAATGCGGCTTCGGGCAAGCAGCCCGCCGCATGGCCAGGGCGGCGCGAAATCATGCCGCGACCTTACGTTGCGGCATGATTTTCCCGCTCGCGGCGCGGTGCTAGACATGGCGGCACGGGTCCCGCCGCCGGCCAGCGCGGCCGCCGGCCGGATCGTCAGGGAGGAAACAATGAAAACCTTCGTCGTGACCGCCATCGCAACCGCTTCCATGGCCCTTCCGGCGCTCGCCGGCCCCTATGACGGCATGTGGCTGCGCCCCAGCACCGGCGCCCATATCCAGGCCTTCGACTGCGGCGGCGGCCTCGGGCTGAAGGTCGTCAAGTCCGACAACGCCGCGACCATCGGCAAGTCGATCATCTGCGGCGCCAAGTCCTCCGGCGACAACCAGTGGAGCGGCATCGGCGTCAAGGTCGACGACGGCTCCGAGTTCAAGGGAACCTGGACGCTGAGCGGCGACACGCTGAAGCTGCGCGGCTGCCTGAAGATCGGCTTCCCCTGCCAGAGCGAGAACTGGAAGCGGATCAAATAGCCGGCGTTTCAATCGCTATAGAGAAGCCGCCGTCCGCGCCGCCTGGTCGTACTGGCCCGACAGCGCGCGCAGGAAGTCCGACAGCTCGCTGACCGGGCCCTGGTCGAGGCCGAGCGCCCGCAGCGCCTCGATCAGCAACTGCTCGCGCACCTCCGCGTAGCGCTCGCAGATCTGGCGGCCTTCCGCCGTGATGGCGACGGTCTTCTCCTTGCCGCGCCTGCCGGCAGCGATCAGCCCGGTCTTCTCCAGCTTCTTCACCGCATAGGTGACGAGATGCGTGTCCTCGATATTGAGGACGAGGCAGATGTCGGCGAGCGTCTTGGCGCGGTCGCGGTGGTTGGCCGAGTGCAGCACCAGCACCTCGAGCGGCGTCAGCCCCGGCGCCCCGGCGGCCGCCGCGCAGCGCACGATCCAGCGCGAGAACGCGTTGTCGGCCATGATCAGCGCGAACTCCATCTCCGACAGCGACGGCATCGCGCCGCGCGCCAGATGCGCGGAGGAGACGATGGGCCCGAGCGGGCGATGGGTCGGAGCCATGGCGTTCACCCCTCCAGCATGGTGCGCGGCAGCCATGTCGCGATCTCCGGGAAGACGACGAGCAGGACCACGGCGGCGATGAGCAGCAGGAAGAAGGGCATGGCCGCCCGCGCGATCCACAGGATGTTGCGGCCCGTCAGCCCCTGCAGCACGAACAGGTTGAAGCCGACCGGCGGCGTGATCTGGCTCATCTCGACGACCAGCACGAGATAGATGCCGAACCAGATGCGGTCGATGCCGGCGGCCTCGATCATCGGCAGGATCACCGCCGTCGTCAGCACGACGATGGAGATGCCGTCGAGGAAGCAGCCGAGCACGATGAAGAACACGGTCAGCGCGGCGATCAGCGCGTGCGGCGAGTATTGCTGGTCGGCGATCCACTGGGCGAGCGCGCGCGGCAGGCCGGAATAGCCCATGGCCGCCGACAGGAAGGCGGCGCCGGCGAGGATGAAGGCGATCATGCAGGAGGTGTTGATCGCCCCCTTGAGGCCGGCGGCGAAGGTTTCCCGGTTGAGGTCGCCGGACAGCGCCGACAGCAGCAGCGAGAGCGCGACGCCGACGGCGGCGGCGTCGGTCGGGCTGGCGAAGCCGGCATAGATCGAGCCGATGACGCCGGCGATCAGCCCCGCCGCCGGCAGCAGTCGCCGCGACGCCCACAGGCGCTCCTTCAGCGGCACGCGCGGCTCCGGCGGCGGCACCTTGTCCCGGTTGAGCAGCGACCAGACCATCACGTAGCCCATGTAGAGGGCGATGACGACGAGGCCCGGCAGCACGCCGGCGATGAACAGCCGGGCGATCGATTCCTCGGTCGCCACCCCGTAGACGATGAGGATGATCGAGGGCGGGATCAGCAGGCCGAGCGTGCCCGAGCCGGCTACCGTGCCGATGACCAGGCGGGCGTCGTAGCCGCGGCTCATCAGCTCCGGCACCGAGACCTTGCCGACGGTCGCGCAGGTCGCCGCCGACGAACCCGATACGGCGGCGAACAGGCCGCAGCCGATGATGTTGACGTGCACGAGCCGCCCCGGCACCCGCCCGAGCCAGGGCGCGATCCCCGCGAACAGATCGTCGGAGAGCCGCGAGCGGAACAGGATCTCGCCCATCCACACGAAGAGCGGCAACGCCGCCAGCGACCACTCGGCGGAAGCCGCCCAGATCGTCGTCGCCATCACCTTGCCGACCGGCGCGGAGGAGAAGATCAGCAGCCCGGCGACGCCGGTCATCATCAGCGCGAAGGCGACCCAGACCCCCGTCGCCAGCAGCGCGAAGAGCAGGCCGATCAGCGCGAAGCCGAGAACATATTCGCCCCCCATCAGCGGCCCGGCGCGATGCCGGCCTCCTCTTCCGCGACGCGGTAGTTCGCCTTGCCCCCCATGAGCGTCGTCACGAGGGCGTCGAGGCAGGCGACCAGCAGCATGGCGATCCCGGCGCACATCACGGCCTGCGGGATCCAGATCCTGATCGCCACCAGCCCGCGCGAGAGGTCGTTGAAGCGCCAGGAATCGTGGGTCAGCCGGATCGCGTGATAGAGGAAGAAGGCGGTCAGCGCGCTCGCCGCCGCCGTCGACGCGATCTCGGCGGCCCGCCGCCAGCCCTCGGGCAGCCGCTGCAGGAACAGGTTGACGCGCACATGGGCGCCGTCATGGAAGCTCGAGGCCAGCGCGAAGAAGGTGGCGCCGACGAGGAAATAGCCGGCGAAATCGGCGTAGGACGGGATCAGCAGCCCGATCGGCACGCCGGTGAAGCGGCGGTAGATCCAGTCGGCGAAGTTCAGCG
>JBFWXZ010000128.1:0-9716 GCA_050186955.1 Flavobacteriaceae bacterium | reverse complement strand
CGCCGACCGGCGTGTCGACGCCCTCCGGCAGCGCCTCGATGACGGGTGCGATCTGGGCGAGGCGGGCCGCCTCGACCACCTCCTCGTCGCTCGCCCCGGGGCGGCCGTAGCGGATGTTGTAGCGGATCGTGTCGTTGAACAGCACGGTGTCCTGGGGGACCATGCCGATCGCCGCGCGCAGCGATTCCTGGGTGACGTCGCGGATGTCCTGGCCATCGACCGTCACCTTGCCGCCGGCGATGTCGTAGAAGCGGTAGAGGATGCGCGAGATGGTCGACTTGCCGGCGCCCGACGGGCCGACGATGGCGACCGTGTTGCCGGCCGGCACCGTGAAGCTGACCTTGCGCAGGATCGGCCGGCTCGGATCGTAGTGGAAATCGACCTCGTCGAAGACGATCTCGCCGCCCTTGACGGCAAGCGGTTTCGCCCCCGGCCGGTCGGCGATCTCCGGCTCGCGGTCGAGCAGGTCGAACATCGTCTCGATGTCGACGAGGCTCTGCTTGATCTCGCGATAGACCATGCCGATGAAGTTGAGCGGCACGTAGAGCTGCACCAGCAGCGCGTTGATCATCACGAAGTCGCCGAGCGTCTGCCGGCCCTCGAGCACCGCATTGGCGGAGAGCAGCATGCAGGCGAGCATGCCGGCGGAGAAGATCACCGTCTGGCCGCTGTTGAGCCATGACAGCGACGTCCATGTGCGGATCGCCGCGTCCTCGTAGCGCTCCATCGAGCGGTCGAAGCGCGCCGCCTCCATCGCCTCGTTGCCGAAATACTTCACGGTCTCGAAGTTGAGCAGGCTGTCGACCGCCTTGGCGTTGGCGTCGGTGTCGGAATCGTTCATCAGCCGGCGGATGGCGATGCGCCGCTCGCTCATCCAGACGGTGAACCACAGATAGACGACGACGGTGACGCCGAGCACCGCGAGATAGGTCAGGTCGAACTGCACGCTGACGACGATGGCGACGAAGACGAATTCGAGGATCGTCGGGATGGTCGAGAGGATGGTGAAGCGGACGATCGTCTCGATGCCCTTGGTGCCGCGCTCGATGACCCGGTTGAGGCCGCCGGTGCGCCGCTCCAGATGGAAGCGCAGCGACAGGCCGTGCAGATGGCGGAAGGTCTTGTTGGCGAGCACCCGCACCGCGTGCTGGCCGACGCGGGCGAAGATGGCGTCGCGGATCTGCGCCAGCACGACCATCGAGACGCGGCCGACATTGTAGCCGGTGACGAGCGCGAGCGGACCGGCGACGAGCAGGAAGACCGGCGGCACGCCGGCGGCGAACTTCGCCGGGTCGGTCAGCGCGTCGACGGACCATTTGAAGGCGTAGGGAACGAGAACGGTGACCAGCTTGGCGACGACGAGCAGCACCAGGGCGAGGATCGCCCTCGCCTTCAGGTCGCTCCGGTTGGCCGGCCAGATATAGGGCCACAGGTCGGCAAGGGTCGACAGCATCGCCCCGTCGCGCCGCGCGGCACGCTTTTCCTCATCGTTCATGAATCGCCTTCGCGCGCCGCGGACGGCGCGGGTTACTTGTCGTTCTCGTCCTCGATCACCGGGATGGTGAAGACCTGCCCCGGGTAGATCAGGTCGGGATCGCGAATCTGCCCGCGATTGGCGTCGTAGATAACCGAATAGCGGATGCCGCGGCCATAGATGCGGCGGGCGATGGTCCACAGATTGTCGCCGCGCGCGATCTCGAGATCGGGGATAGCCTCCGCCGCGGGCGTCGGCTCGGCGGCGGGCATGGCGGGCGAAGCCGACGGCGCGCTCCCCGCGGACGGCGCAGGTTGGGCCGAACCGGAGGAGGCCCCCGACGAAGCGGCGGGCGCCGAAGAGGCACCTCCCGACGGCGCGGGTTCCGAAGTCGCGGGTTGCGAGGTCGCGGCGGGTTCGTTCGCCGCTGTCTGCTGTTGGCCGCCCGTGGCGGGCGCCGGCGAGGCGGAGGGCTGCGGCTGGCCCGACGAAGGCTCGGCGGAAGCCTGTCCGCCGGTGCCGGACGGTTCGGCGGCGGCCGGCGCCTGCGGCTTCGCCTCGGCGATGCGGACGCGGTCGAACTTGACCTCGGCGCGCGCCGTCACCGCGCCGGCGTCGTCGATGAGGTCGGCGCGCACGGTGTAGCGGCCGGGATCGAGCGGGCGCTCGACGGTCAGCGCGAAGCGGCCGCCGATGCCGGCGCGCGCATCGCCCACCGCCTCGTCGTTGAGATAGACGCGGACGACCCCGCCCTGCGGGGCGGTGCCGGTCACGAACAGCCGGTCGTCGCCCTCGACCTCGACGCCGGCGATGCGCACCTCGGGCTTCGCGGCGGGTTGCTCGCTGGCGGCCGGCGCGGCGGCGGGCGCCTCCGTGGCCTGCGACGGCGCGGGCGCGCTTTCGGCCGGCTTTTCGGCGGGCTTCTCGGCTTCGGCGATCGCGGCCGGCGCCTCGGCGGGTTTCTCGGCGGGGGTCGCGGCAGGCGTTTCGGCGGGCTTCGCCGCCTCCTGCTCCTGTCCCTGCTGCGGCGCGGGGGTCTCGGCCTGCGCGACCTGGGTCTCGGGCTGCTGCAGCACCTGCTGCGGCTTGCCCGGCTCGACCAGCGCGACCAGCGGGGTCGACTTGCCGTCGACGACGACGCTCAGCGAGCCGGCCGAGGCGACGCTCTCCTCGCCGCGGCGCGACACCAGGCCGACATCGTGGGTCCCCGGCGCGAGCGGCTGGTCGGGGACGATCGCCCATTCGCCGCCGGCGCTCGTCTCGGCGCTCGCGGCGACGTTGCCGTCGACCATCAGATCGACGCTGCTGCCCGCCGTCGCCCGTCCCGCGGCGACCACCGAACCATCGGGCTGGACGCGGAAGACATCGAAGCTCGGCGCGATCAGCTCGGCCGACGTGCCGGCCGACGGCGCGGCGGCCTCGCCGGCGGGCTTGGCCGGCTCGGCGCCGGGCTTGGCCTCCGGTTTGGCGTCGGACACCGCCGCCTGCTGCTGCGGCGGCTTGTTGCGCTCGACATACTGGTAAACGCCGATGCCGACGATCGCGGCGATCGCGACGATGATGCCCGTCAGCGCGGGACCGCTCAGTCCGAGGGCGCCCGTGGAGGCGTTGCGTGCCATGGCGTTGCTCTTCCGTTTGATCCCCATCCGGCCTGCTTTTTTCCAGCTTTTCCCGCCGGTTTTGCAGTGCGTCACAATCAACTAATCGGAATATGGGAAGGCGGCAAGGGCGCGCGCCGCCGCGCAAGCGCGGATTCAGCGGCCGGCGAAGGCTATTCCAGCGCGCCGAAGGCCGTCGCGTGGCGCAGCCGGCCCCGCGCGGCGGGCAGGGTGTCGCCGTCCAGCGCCAGCGCCATGAGATACGGGCCGGCATAGGGGCTGCCGAAGCCGCTCGCCATGGCCGCATCGAAGCCGAAACGCCCGTAATAGGCCGGATCGCCGAGGACGAAGACACCCTTCCAGCCGGCGGACCGCGCGATTTCCAGACCCTCGCGGATCAGCGCCGCGGCGCTCCCCCGCCGGCGGCGGGTTGCGGCGACCGCCACCGGCGCCAGCGCCAGCGCCGGAAACGGCGCGTCCATCCGCGAGAACATGACGTGGCCGACAATCTCCTCGCCTTCATTTGCGACGAGCTCGACCGGCGCGTCGCCGGCGGCGCGCAGCGCCTCGACCAGATCGGCCTCGCCGGGCCCGGGAAAGCAGTCGAGCAGCAGGGCGCGTATCGCGGCGGCGTCGCCGGGGGTCGCGGGGCGCATCGTCATGCCCGCGTCACATGCGGCACGCATTGAGGCCGGCGCCCGCACCGCTTTTCTTGACCGGACCCTTCCCCGATGCACACTCCCCTCATGGCTCCGATTCGATCCATCTGCGTCTATTGCGGCTCCGGCGACGGGCGCGATCCCGCCTATGCCGAATGCGCCCGCAGCTTCGGCCGCATCCTCGCGGAAAACAACATAGCACTCGTCTATGGCGGCGGCGACCTCGGCCTGATGGGCCTCGTCGCCAGCGCCGTCGGCGAGGCCGGGGGCCACGTCACCGGGATCATCCCGGACTTCCTGCAGCGGCGCGAGGGCATCCACCGCGAGGTCGACGAGCTGATCGTCGTCGAGGACATGCATACCCGCAAGCGGCTGATGTTCGAGAAGTCCGACGCCTTCGTGGCCCTGCCCGGCGGCATCGGGACGCTGGAGGAGACGGTCGAGATGCTGACCTGGCACCAGCTCGGCCGCCACCGCAAGCCGCTGGCGCTGGCCAATGTCAACGGCTTCTGGGACCCGCTGATCGCGCTGTTCCGCCACATGCGGGACGAGAAGTTCATCCGCGACGGGCTGGAGGTGCGCTACGTGGTCGCCAAGCAGGCCGAGACCATCCTGCCCGCCCTGCACGAGGCGCTGGCGCGCCTCGGCCCGTCGGCCGTGGACGAGAGCGGGACGCCGATCGACCGTCTCTGAACGCTATTCGGCCGCCTGCGGCAGCGCCCGCATGCTCCGCAGCATCCCCCAGGAATAGACCGCCAGCGCCGCCCAGATGAAGCAGAAGGCGACGAGCCTCGCCGGCGGGAACGGCTCGCCGAAGGCGAAGACGGCGATCAGGAAGATGATGGTCGGGGCGATATACTGCATGAGCCCGATGGTGGAGAGCTTCAGCCGCTTGGCGCCGTTGGCGTAGAGGATCAGCGGGATGGCGGTGACGATGCCGGCGCTGAAGAGCAGCACCATATCGCCCGCCCCCGTCGGGCCGAAATGGCTGGTGCCGCTGACGAAGCTCCAGACGATAACGCCGATCGAGGGGATGCTGAGGATCAGCACCTCAAGCAGGAATCCCTGGTTCGGGCCGATGGGCAGCGCCCGGCGCAGCAGCGCGTACATGCCCCACGAGCAGGCGAGCACGAGCGACGGCCACGGCAGCCCGCCGGCATCCCAGGTGATGATGGCGACGCCGACGATCGCGAGGCCGATGGCGGCGATCTGCGCCCGGTTCAGGCTCTCGCGCAGCACGACCGCGGCCATGAAGACGCTGAACAGCGGGTTGATGTAGTAGCCGAGCGCCGTCTCCAGCGTCCGGTCGGCGATGATCGCCCAGATATAGACGCCCCAGTTGATGGTGATGAAGAAGGCCGTCGCCGCCGCCATGGCGATCATGCGCGGCGAGCGCAGCGCCGCCGCGAGATCGGCGGTGCGGCCGAGCGCGACGAGCACCGCGCCGGCGATCGGGACCGACCAGACCACGCGGTGGGCGATGATCTCGGCGACGGGAATGTGGGCGACCGCCTTCATGTAGAAGGGCAGGAATCCCCAGATGGTGTAGGCGGCCAGCGCGAGGAGAAAGCCGGCCCGGGTGTCCTGATGATCGGCTGGCGGCATCGACGTCCCAATCGGGCTGTTCAAGCGAGCAACGCTTATGCCCCGAAGACCGCCGGCGAGCCACCCGGGGCGGCCCAACCGTGCCATGTGCGGCGCGCATGGGGCGGGTGGGTGCGTAGTTGCACGCAATGCCGGAGGCGGCGGTTATCAAGCTTTCTGGATTCTTAGCCTCCGCCGGAATGACGGATAGAAGCACGGCATCAGTCCCAATCGTCATTCCGGCGAAGGCCGGAATCCAGTTACGGCGCGGGCACCAGGCCTGATCCCGGCCCGTCATTGCCGGACTTGGGTCCGCAATCCATTCCATAAACGCCTCGACAGACCTCCCGCCGCGTCCGCCGCACCGCCCGAGGAATGGATCACCGGGTCGAGCCCGGTGATGACGCGGAGACCGGAACGAAAGCCGCGCCCTATTCCGCCGCGGCGCGGGCCTCTGCGGGGCTGCGGACGAGCTTGTAGATGATGGAATCCATCAGCGCCTGGAACGAGGCGTCGATGATGTTGGGGGAGACGCCGACCGTCGACCACCGCTCGCCGGCGCCGTCGCGGCTCTCGATGAGCACGCGCGTCACCGCCCCGGTGCCGCCGTTGAGGATACGCACCTTGAAGTCGACCAGCTCGAGATCCTCGATGAAGCGCTGGTAGCGCCCGAGATCCTTGCGCAGCGCGATGTCGAGGGCGTTGACCGGGCCGTTGCCCTCGCCGACCGACATGAGCTGCTCGCCGTCGACCGTCACCTTGACGACGGCCTCCGACATGGTGACCAGCTCGCCGATGGCGTTGAAGCGGCGCTCGACGATGACGCGGAAGCTGTCGACGCGGAAATAGTCCGGCACGGTGCCCAGCGTGCGCCGCGCCAGCAGCTCGAAGGAGGCGTCGGCGGCCTCGTAGGCATAGCCGATGGCCTCGCGCTCCTTGACCAGATCGAGCAGCCGGTTGAGGCGCGGATCGTCCCTGGAGCAGGCGATGCCGAGGCGCTCCAGCTCGCTCAGCAGGTTCGACTTGCCGGCCTGGTCGGAGACGAGGACGTGGCGGCGGTTGCCGACCTTCTCCGGCGGCACGTGCTCGTAGGTCTCCGGCTCCTTGACGATGGCCGAGGCGTGGATGCCGGCCTTGGTGGCGAAGGCGCTCTCGCCGACATAGGCGGACTGGCGGTCGGGCGCGCGGTTGAGCAGCTCGTCGAAGGCGCGGCTGATCGCCGTGATCTCGGCGAGCGCCTGGCCGGCGACGCCGGTCTCGAAGCGCTCCGCATAGGACGGCTTGAGGGCGAGCGTCGGGATCAGCGCGATCAGGTTGGCGTTGCCGCAGCGCTCGCCGATGCCGTTCAGCGTGCCCTGGATCTGCCGCGCCCCGGCCTCGACGGCCGCCAGCGAGTTGGCGACCGCCTGCCCGGTGTCGTCATGGGCGTGGATGCCGATGGAGGTATTGGGCACGACCGCCGCCACCGCGGCGACGATCTCGCGCACCTCGGCGGGGAGCGTGCCGCCATTGGTGTCGCACAGCACCACCCAGCGCGCGCCGGCCTCGTGCGCCGTCCGCGCGCAGGCGAGCGCGTATTCGGGGTTGGCCTTGTAGCCGTCGAAGAAGTGCTCGCAATCGACCATCGCCTCGCGGCCCGCCGCGACGGCGGCGGCGACGGAATCGGCGATCGACTCCAGATTCTCCTCGTTGGTGCAGCCGAGCGCGACGCGGACATGGTAGTCCCAGCTCTTGGCGACGTAGCAGACGGCATCGGCCTTCGCCGCCAGCAGGCCGGCGACGCCGGGGTCGTTGGCGGTCGAGCGGCCGGCCCGCCTGGTCATGCCGAAGGCGGTGAAGCGCGTCTTCCTGGTGCGCTTGGCCGAGAACAGCTCGGTGTCGAGCGGGTTGGCGCCGGGATAGCCGCCCTCGACATAGTCGACGCCGAGGCGCTCCAGCAGGGAAATCACCTGCAGCTTGTCCTCGAGCGAGAAGTCGATGCCGGGCGTCTGCGCGCCGTCGCGCAGCGTGGTGTCGTAGAGATAGAGCCGTTCGCGGTTCATCGTCGCCCCTCCGGCGGCCAGTCTGGCGTGTCGTGATCGGGATGCTGGTTGTTGACGAAGCCGGGCATGCGGACGTCCAGCGGCGCCTTCTCGCTGACCGGTCGGGTCGGCAGGTCCGGAATCGCGTCCACGAAGGACAGCTTGTCGTTGGGATTGACCTGGAGCACGGGCGCGGCGGCCTCGGGGTCGTCCAGTGCGCCGATGGCGAGCTCGACGCCGTCGCCGGCCTCGTAGGTCAGCGGGGTTCCGCAGTCGCCGCAGAAGCCGCGGCGGCCGGTATTGGAGGAATGGAAGTATTTCGGGCGGCCCCGAGTCCATTCGACGCCGATGCCCGTCACCAGCGGCGCGTAGAAGCCACCGAAGGCCTTCTGGCACATGCGGCAGTGGCAGATCGCGGCGCGGCCGAGGGAGGCGGCGGCGAAACGCACCGCGCCGCACTGGCAGCCGCCTGTCACGGGGTCGCTCATGCCGTCTCCTTTCCCGCGTAGCGGTCGGTGGCGCGGATCAGGCGGTCGAGGATGCCGGGCTCGGAATAGGCGTGGCCCGCCCCCTCGACGAGATGGAAATCGGCCCGCGGCCAGGCCTTGTGCAGCCGCCAGGCGTAGTGCGCCGGGCACGGCATGTCGTAGCGCCCGTGCACGATGGTGCCGGGGATCGCGCCGAGGCGCGCGGCGTCGCGGATGAGCTGGTCGTCCTCCAGCCAGCCGGCATGGACGAAATAGTGGTTCTCGATGCGGGCGAAGGCGAGCGCGTAGTGCGGGTCGGCGAAGACGTCGCTGGTCTGCGGCTCCGGCAGCAGGGTGATCGTCTGGCCCTCCCAGCAGCTCCAGGCGATGGCCGCCTCGATCTGCCTCGCGCGGTCGTCGCCGGTGAGCAGCCGGCGATAGGCCGCCATCATGTCGTGGCGCTCGCCGGGCGGGATCGGCGCGACGAAGCGCTCCCACTTGTCGGGGAACATCTGCGAGACGCCGAACTGGTAGTACCATTCGAGTTCGGGGCGGGTCAGCGTGTAGATGCCGCGCACGACGAGCTCGCTGACGCGGTCGGGATGCGTCTCGGCATAGGCGAGCGCCAGCGTCGACCCCCAGGAGCCGCCGAAGACCAGCCACTTCTGCGCCCCGACCATCTCGCGCAGCCGCTCGATGTCGGCGACGAGGTGCCAGGTGGTGTTGGCCTCGATGGAGGCGTGCGGGATCGAGCGCCCGCAGCCGCGCTGGTCGAACAGGATGACGTCGTAGAGCGCGGGGTCGAACAGCCGCCGGTGCGCAGGCGAGAAGCCGCCGCCCGGGCCGCCATGCAGGAAGACCGCCGGCTTGGCGCCGCGCGTGCCGGCGCGCTCCCAGTAGATCGAGTGGCCGTCGCCGACATCCAGCATGCCGGTCTCGAAGGGCTCGATCTCGGGATAGAGGCCGCGGAGACTCATCAGTCGTCCTCCGCATCGCCGCCCGCCGGCGGCCAGATCACGGTGTCGTGGTCGGGATGCTGGTGGCTGACCAGGGTGCGCAGGAACTCGACCGCCCCGGCGTCCTCCATGGTGTGGTGGCCGGGCAGCGAGGGGATGGCGTCGGCATAGGGCAGCTTCGCCTCGATGCCATAGGCGATGACCGGCGCGATGTCGGCGGGGTCGTCGAAGGCGACAGCGGCCAGCGCCAGCCCGTCGGGGGCCTCGTAGCCGAGCGGCGTGCCGCAGCGCGGGCAGAAGGGGCGCCGCGCGTGATTGGAGCTCTGGAACCAGGCCGGCGGCTCGCGCGTCCACTCGACCTCGGCGCCGCGCACCGAGACGAGGTGCAGCGCGATCGACGCCGACGCCTTCTGGCACATGCGGCAGTAGCACACCGACGCCTCGCCGAGATCGCCGGTCACGCGGAAGCGCACCGCGCCGCACTGGCAGCCGCCGGAACGGTGCTCCCTGTGGCTCATCACAGCACCCCGAAATAGCGCAGCGCCGCCCAGATCGCGAGGACCAGGATGGCCAGCTTGAGCACGATGTAGCCGCGCCAGCGGCGGCGATAGGGCAGGTCCTTCTTCCAGTCCTCGTGTCCGCCTTTCATGAGACCGCTCCCGTGGTTGGCGAAGACCCGATGCGGGGGCGAGGATGCCGCGCCTTCATGGCCGGATTCCGGCTTGGGCCGGGTCTGCACGCCAACCGTCGAGCATGGGGCTTCACCCCCTCCCCGACCCTCCCCCCTCCGGGGAGAGGGAGACGATGCCGCATCGCCGGACTTTCCCCACACCCGCTTGCGGTCGCGGGTAGAGGAAGACACACCGCCGAACTCCCCCCTCTCCCGCTTGCGGGGGAGGGATGGGGAGGGGGCGAGCGGCGGGCAATCTCCGGCATCGAGACCGGCGCCACGGCCGC
>JBFWXZ010000127.1:0-9724 GCA_050186955.1 Flavobacteriaceae bacterium | reverse complement strand
GCCGGCCGCCTTGGCGGGCTCGTCGTCGGGGTAGACATATTTGCCGATCAGCGCGGCGAGGGCGTCGGCCTCGCCGGAGGTCTTGTCGACGAGGGCGGCGTTGAAGTCGTTCGCGCCGCGGGCGAAGGCGGCGAGGAAGGCCTTGGTCATCTCGCGCTCCTCGGCGGCGTTCTTCGCCGAGCTCATGGTCGTCGTGACCTGGTAGCCGGGGATGTAGTCGGCGATGACGCCGATCTCCTTGACCGCGCCGGAGCCGACGAGGCCGGCGGCGATGTTGGGAACGATCGACCAGGCGTCGATCTGCCCGGTCTTGAGCGCGCCGATGATCGCCGGCACCTTCTGCAGCGCGACGAAGGAGAGCTTGTCGCTGCCGATGCCCTCGGCCTCGGCGACCTTGGAACCCATGTAGTGGAAGGACGAGCCCGCGGTGGTGACGCCGTAGCGCCTGCCGGCAAGCTCCTTCGGCGAGGTGAGGCCGGCCGCGTAAGCGTCGTTGGAGGCGAGGATCTTCTGGCCCGTGATGCCCTTCTCCTCGACCAGCGCGCCGCCGATGACCTTGGCCGCGCCCTTCTCTGCGAGGCTGATCAGGCCGCCGGAGATCGCGGTCGCGCCGTAGCCGACCTCGCCCGAGGCGATGGCGACGGCGAGCGGCTGGGCGGCGGTGAAGAAGCTCAGCTCGACGTCGAGGCCGGCTTCCTTGAAGTAGCCGCGCTCGAGCGCGATGAAGCTCGGGGCGTGGCTGGTCAGGCGCAGCGCGCCGACGGTCACCTTGCCGTCGGCATAGGCCGGCAGGCCGAGGCCGGCGACGGCGGCCGCGCCGCCGATCATTCCCAGCGCGCCGCGGCGCGTGATCGTTGCAGTCATGGTCGTTTCCTCCGGGGGATTCCGGCGTCCGTCGCGGGGCGCCGGTTCATGCCGGCCACTTTACTCGCCAGCGGCGCGGTGTCCATCGCGGGCCCGGCGGTTTTTCCGCCCTTGCGCGGGTTCCGGGCGCCCCGTAAGCAGGGGCCATGACATCCCGCATCAAGGCCGTGCTGTTCGACAAGGACGGCACGCTGATCGACTTCCACGCGAGCTGGGGCCCGGTCTGCCGGATGGCGAGCGCGCTCGCCGCCGACGACGACGAGGAACTGACGCTGCGGCTGATGGAGATCGGCGGGATCGACCCCGATACGGGGCTGGCGCAAGGCGACAGCCTGTTCGCCTCCGCCTCGACCGGCGAGCTCGCCGCCGCCTTCATCGAGAACGGCAGCCGGTGGGACCTGCCGGCGCTCACCGTCGCCATCGACGACATCTTCACGCGCGGCAACGCCCACGCGGTGCCGATCACCGAGCTGGCGCCGCTCTTCGCGCGGCTCAAGGGACGCGGCCTCGTGCTCGGCATCGCCAGCAGCGACAACGAGGCGGCGATCCGGGTGATGCTCGATACGTTCGGTCTCGCACCCTATGTCGATTTCGTCGCCGGCTACGACAGCGGGTACGGGCTGAAGCCGGGGCCGGGGATGGTCTCGGCCTTCTGCGCGGCGACGGGGATCGCGCCCGAGCACGTCGCCGTCGTCGGCGACAATCTGCACGACATGAACATGGCATTGTCGGCGAAGGCGGGTAAGCGCATCGCCGTGCTGTCGGGGACCGGCGCGCACGAGCATCTCAGCGCCAATTCCGACCATCTGATCGAGAGCATCGAGGCGCTGGAGGAGCTGCTCTTCGGCGACGCTGTCTCTGAACAGCTCTAGCCGGCGCGCCAGGCCTGGGTGCGCGCGAGCACCCCGCGCGACAGCGCCATGTGGACGAGGCGGGCGGCGGCGTTGGTGTAGAAGATCATCATGCCCATCGCTGCGGCCGGCGCGATGTCGCCGGCGTCGTCCATGTTGAGCACCGCCACCGACGCGAGCGTCGTCGTCGGCGAGTAGAGGAAGACCACCGCCGACACCGTCGTCATGGCGTTGACGAACAGGTAGATCGAGATGTCGAGGATCGCCGGCATGCAGACCGGCACGGTGACGCGCGCGAACAGCTTGTAGAAGGGCTGCTTGAGGGACGCGGCGACGGATTCGAATTCCGGGTCCATCTGCTTGAGCGCGGTGACCGCGGTCAGATGCGACACCGTGTAGAAGTGGGTGACGGTGCAGATCACCAGGATCGCCATCGTCCCGTAGAGGAAGTTCAGCGGGTTGGCCGGATCGTTGAAGAAGAAGATGTAGGCGAGGCCGAGCACCATGCCCGGCACCGCCATGGGCAGCATGGCGAGGAACTGGAAGCCGGCGCGCCCGGCGCGGAAGCCGTCGGTCTTCTCCACCATATAGGCGCCGGTGAAGACGACGATGGTGCCGAAGAAGGCGGTGTAGAGCGCCAGCCTGATCGAGTTGTAGTAGGCGCCCCAGCCGCCGCCGTCCATGCGGTCGAAGGCGTAGTTCTTGAGGCTGAAGCTCAGGTCGTAGGGCCAGAACTTGATCAGCGCCGCGTACTGGCAGACCGCAAGGATGCCGATAATGAAGGCGCCGATCAGCGTGCAGTAGGCGAGGCAGGCCATGTCGAAGCGCCGGTTGGGCTTGGGCGAGAAGGGCACCGAGCGGGCCGAGAGCAGCGCCACCTGGCGGCGCTGGACGAGCCGGTCGACGACGAAGGCGATGAGCGCCGGCACCAGCAGGACGACCGAGACCACGGCGCCCATCTCGAAGTTCTGCTGGCCGATCACCTGCTTGTAGATGTCGACGGCGAGCACGTCGTACTGGCCGCCGATGACCTTGGGCAGGCCGAAATCGGTGATGACCAGGTTGAAGACGACGAAGGCGGCCGAGATCAGGCCGTAGCGGGCGCCGGGGATGGTGACGGTGGTGAAGATGCGCCAGCGGCTGGCGCGCAGCGCCTGGGCGGCCTCGTAGTGGCGGGCGTCCGAGATCGCCAGCGCCGTCATGATGATCAGCATGGCGTGCGGGAAGGTGAAGAAGACCGAGCCGATGAGGATGCCGATCGGACCGTAGATCGAGTGGCCGAACAGCAGCTCCTTGATCATTCCCTGATTGCCGAAGAGGTAGACGAGGGCGACGCCCGGCAGCAGCGAGGGAACGAGGATCGGCGCCATGGCGACGATCTTGAAGAGCCCCTTGAGGGGCATGCAGCTGCGGTGCAGCGAATAGGCGAAGGCGAAGGCCAGCGTCACCGTGATGATCGTGCTGACCACGGCGATGAACAGCGAATTCTCGATCGAGATCACCAGCGACGGCGTCGAGAAATAGGTGCGGTAGTTCTCCAGCCCCGTCGCCTTGGACGGCCGCAGGCTGACGCGCCGGAAGGTGTTGGAATCGACCTCGATCCATTCAGTGCCGCGCTTCAGCTCCGAGCCGATGAGGAACGCCGCGTCGTCGCTCAGGCCGCGGATGCGGTAGCGCACCGGGCTGCGGAAGGAGAAGTCGGGAAACAGCGGCGTCAGTTCCAGCCTGCCGTCGGAATTGGTGTCGAGATCGCCGGCGGCGAAGGCGTTGCGCTCGTCGTTCAGCGCCGCGACGTTGACGGCGGGGCCGAAGGTGCCCGCCTCGTCGCTGACCTGCAGCTCGTAGTTCTTCAGGTCGAAGCTGAAGGTCGAGAACGACTTCGACAGCATGGCGTAGAGCGGCATCGCCAGCGCCACCAGCAGATAGGAGCAGATCATCAGCATGATGCCGCGCTTGATCAGCGCGTCGGTGCCGAGCTTGGCGCGGACCCTGGGGCCGGAAGGGGCGGCTGCGGTGGCTACGCTCATCTGGCGGCCGGGAAGACGAGCAAACGCTCGGCGGGAAGCTCGACGGTCATGTCGTCGAAGGAGGCCAGCGACAGCCGCCTTATGGCGTTGATGGAGAAGTCGGCGACGAGGCGTTCGTCGCCGACCGCGCCGTCGAGCCCGGTGCGCCAGAACGAGCCGAGGAACTCCATGTAGGAGATCCGGGTGTCGATGACGTTCCGCGCGGCCTTTGGCGCCGCCCCCGCCTTGTGGGGGATCACGTCCTCGGGACGGATGACGACGGTCACGGCCTCGCCCTTGGGCACGTCGTGCTCGGCGCAGGCGAGCTTCTGCCCGCCGACGGCGACGGTGTGCCTGTCGACGACGGTGCCGGCGAACTTGTTGGTCTCGCCGATGAAGTCGGCGACGAAGAGGCTCGCCGGGTGGCGGTAGATCTCGGTCGGGGTGCCGATCTGCTCGATGACGCCGTGGTTCATGACCACGATGCGGTCGGCCATGGAGAGCGCTTCCTCCTGATCGTGCGTGACCATGATCGTCGTCACGCCGAGCTGGCGCTGCAATTCCTTGATCTCGTGGCGCAGATGCACGCGGACCTTGGCGTCGAGCGCCGAGAGCGGCTCGTCGAGGAGCAGCAGGCCCGGCGAGGTGGCGATGGCGCGGGCGAGCGCGATGCGCTGCTGCTGGCCGCCGGAAAGCTGGGCGGGATATTTCCTCGCCTGGGTCGGCAGGTCGACGAGCTTCAGCAGTTCGGCGACCCGCTCGTCGATCTGCTTGCGCGGCAGCCCCGCGTTCTCGAGGCCGAAGGCGATGTTGCGCTCGACGGTGAGGTTGGGAAACAGCGCGTAGGACTGGAAGACGATGCCGTAGTCGCGTCCCGAGGGCGGCAGCGCGGAAATGTCCCTGCCGGCCTGCTCGACGCTGCCCTGCGATTGCAGGTCGAGGCCGGCGATGGCGCGCAGCAGGGTCGTCTTGCCGCAGCCGGAGGGGCCGAGGAAGCAGACGAACTCGCCTTCCGCGACATCGAGCGAGATGTCCTTCAGGGCGTAGAAATCGCCGAAGGCTTTCCAGAGATTTCTGACCTTCAGATAGGCTGGCCGGTTCTCGATGACCTTGCCGTGCATGGCTTCCCCTCTGCCATTGCGTGCCGCCGGGCCGGTCCGGCGGTCAGCGCGGGCGGGCGCCCGCGGCTTTTCAAGGATTGTCGCGGGATGGCTCCCCTGCCATCCCGCGGCAACATGGCGTTCAGCCGTCGGTTAGCCCCTGCTCAACCTTTGGGCTCGGACTTGGAGTCGTAGCGCTTCTGCCATTCCTCGAGGATCTTGGCGCGGTTGTTGGCCGCCCATTCGAAGTCGTTGTCGATCATCGCGTCGACCAGTCCCTCGGGGAAGAACTTGACCGGCTTGGCGACGCCGGGAAGGGCGACGACCGCGTAGCCGACATTGTACATCTCGTTGGCCTTGTGGGTGATCGACCAGTCGACCAGCTTCTTGGCGGCCTCGAGCTTGGAGGTGCCGGCGACGATGGCGGTCGCCTCCATGTCCCAGCCGACGCCCTCGCTCGGCACGATGATGTCGAGCGGCGCGCCCTCGGCCTTCGACTTGGCGCCGCGGAAGGCGAAGGAAATGCCGATCGGAATCTCGCCGGCGGCGGCCATCTTGCAGGGCTTGGAGCCGGAATGGGTGTAGCGGGCGATGTTCTCGTGGAGGGCGTCCATGTATTTCCAGCCATCCTCCTCGCCGAACATCTGCAGCCAGCTCGACACGTCGAGGAAGCCGGTGCCCGAGGAGTTCGGGTTCGGCATGATCACGTGACCCTTGTATTCGGGCTTGGTGAGGTCCTTCCAGCTCGCCGGCTTGGGCAGGCCGAGCTTCTCGGACTCGACGGTGTTGTAGCAGATCGAGGCGACCCAGGCGTCCATGCCGACCCAGGCGGGCGGCGTGCTCTTGTCGACGAACTTCTTGTCGAGCTTGTCGACGTCGGCCGGCGCGTAGGGCTCGAGCATGCCCTCGGTCTTGAGCAGCAGCAGCGAGGTGGCGGCGAGGCCCCAGATCACGTCCGCCTGCGGGTTGTTCTTCTCGGCGAGCAGCTTGGCGGTGATGACGCCGGTGGAATCGCGGACCCAGTTGATCTTGATGTCCGGATTGTCGGCTTCGAAGGTCTCGGCGTAGCGCTTCAGGTCCTCGGCCTCCACCGCCGTATAGACCGTAAGCTGCGTCTGGGCGA
Source organism: Flavobacteriaceae bacterium (assembly GCA_050186955.1). GTDB lineage: Bacteria > Pseudomonadota > Alphaproteobacteria > Rhizobiales > Tepidamorphaceae > JACKJP01. Next base: position 3,780 of record JBFWXZ010000127.1, on the reverse strand, counting down.
TCGCGGAGGTGGCGAGGAAAAGCCCCGCTACCGCCGAGAGCGCGACGGAAATCGATTTCTTCATGGTTGGTGACTCCCCTCTGCTGGAAACGTTCGTCCGACGTCGCTTTCGCGAGGGCGCCGGACTGGCGGGAAATGTCCGGCCGGCATTCGGTTGGAGCGCCGACCGGATTGCCCTGGATGGCAATTCTTTACATGCCCGGTCGATAAGTAAAATCTATTGCAGTTATATGACAATAGGCTCGGTCGATCCTCGGTTTCCTATGGCGAGACGGCCAGCGCGATGACGCCGAGAGCCACGAGCGCCGCGCAGGCGACCCGCCGGCGCCACGGGCGCTCCTTGAAAAGCACCACGCCGATGAGCGCGGCGACGATGACGCTGGACTCCCGCACGGCGGAAATGGCGGCCAGCGGGGCCAGCGTCTTGGCGTAGAGAACGATGCCGTAGGCGGCGGCCGACAGGGTGCCGCCGGCGAGCCCCTGGGCGATGGTGCGCGGCAGCAGGTTGGGCAGGATGCGCCGCCGCCGCCAGGCGATGACGAGGGTGATGGGCAGCTCGGTCACGAACAGCCAGCCGATATAGCCCATCGGGCTTCCCGAGGCGCGGATGCCGAGGCCGTCGACGACCGAATAGGCGGCGATCATGGTGCCGGTCGCGAGCGCCGCGACGACGGCGCGAGGATCGGCGTTGAGGGCGCCGCGGCTGAGCGCCAGCAGGCCGATGCCGAGCGAGATCGCGACGAGGCCGGCCATCGCGCCCGGCGACAGCACCTCGCCGGCGAATATCCACGCGCCGATGGCGACCAGGAACGGCGCGATGCCGCGCGAGATCGGATAGACGTGCGACAGGTCGCCGAGCTGGTAGGACTGGAAGAGGGTGAAATAGTAGAGGTAGTGGATCGTCCCCGAGGCGGCGATCATCGGCCAGCTCTCGCGCGCCGGCGCCGGCGAAAGCGCGGCGAGGACGACGCCGAGCGCGAAATGCACGAAGGCGATGGCCCCGAGCACGACGGCGCGCTCGCCATTGGCCTTGACCACGGCGTTCCATGTGGCGTGCAGGAACGCGGCGAGCAGCGCCAGCGACAATGCGAAAGTGCTCATGGGGAAGGTTCTTTTGGGAGAAGAGGAATCAATCCGTGAATGCGACGCCGGCAGTCTGCGCCCGCAGGCGCGGGTCGCGCGAGCGTATTGTGACGGGGCGGCCCTCCAGCGCCTCGAGGCAGCGCGCCAGCGTGTCCTCCTCCAGACGTCGCATCGCCTCGGCGGTGTAGAAGGTCAGGTGCGGCAGCAGGATGACGTTGTCCATGGAAAAGAGCGGGCTCAGCGGGTGTCCGTCCAGGTTCAACGGCTCCCGCGAGTAGACGTCGAGGCCGGCGCCGGCGATCCATTTTTCCCGAAGCGCCTTCAGCAGCGCCGCCTCGTCGGCGATCGCGCCGCGCGAGACGTTGACGAAGACGGCATGGGGCCGCATGGCGCGGAATTCCGCCTCGCCGACCAGGTGCCTCGTCGCCGGGCTCAGCGTGCAGTGGACGCTGACGAAATCGCATTCGGCGAGCATGGCGCGCAGGTCGTCGCGCTTCTCGATGCCGGCGTCGCGCATCGCCGCGGCGTCGACGCCGGGGTCGTAGCCGAGGACGCGGGCGCGAAAGCCGGCGCCGGCCATCCGCGCCATGCTGCGGCCGATGCGGCCGGTTCCGATCAGACCGACCGTCCTGCCGGCGATGTCGGAGGCGAGCCAGCGCGCCTCGGGCCATGCCCAGCCCTCGCGGCGCATCTCTGCGCCGAGCGCGGGCAGCTTCTTCGCCAGCGCGATCATCAGCGCGAAGGCGCCCTCGGCGACGGTCTCCTCGGCATATTCGGGGACGTTGACGACGGGAATGCCGCGGGCGCTCGCGGCGGGGATGTCGATGGCGTCGATGCCGACGCCGTATTTGACGATCGCCTTCAACTTGCTGGCGCCCCCGATCACCCGGGCGGTGATCGGCGTGTAGCACATGAGGATCAGCTCGGCGTCGCGCACCGCCGCCGCCAGATCGCCCTCGGCGATGCCGTCTGGAAGCAGCACCAGCTCGTCGCCGCGCGCGCGGAGCGCGGCGTCGAGGCCGGGGCATTCGAGCTCCCGGTCGGTGCGCACGATCAGCGCCATCAGCCGGCCCGGATCGCCCGCTCGACGATGTCGAGGGCGCGGTCGAGATCGGCGCGCCCGATGACGAGGGGCGGGGAGAGGGTGAGCACGCTGCCCTGGCTGATCTTGAAGCTCAGTCCCTCGTCGAGGCAGCGGTAATAGACGCGCTCGGCCAGCGCGTGGGCGGGCTTGCGGCTGTCGCGGTCCTCGACGAGGTCGACGCCGAACATCAGGCCGCGGCCGCGCACGTCGCCGACATGCGGCGAGCCGGCGGCGAACTCCCTCAGCCGCGCCATGGCGCCCGCCCCGAGTTCGGCGGCGCGCTCGGCCAGGCCCTCCTCGCGGATGATGGCGATGGTGGTGAGGGCGGCGCGCGCCGTCACCGGGTTCTTCTCGTGGGTGTAGTGGCCGATGGCGTAGTCGCCGGCGACGTCGAGATCGCGCCGGGCGATCACCGAGGCGATGGGCAGGATGCCGCCGCCGAGCGACTTGCCGAGGACCAGGATGTCGGGCGTGACGTCGTCGTGCTCGTGGGCGAAGAAGCGGCCGGTCTTGCCGAGCCCGGTCGGGATCTCGTCGAAGACGAGCAGGGTGCCGTGGCGGTCGCAGGCCTCGCGCACCCGCTTCCAGAAGCCCGGCGCCGGCGGCATCGGCGTCGCCCGCATCGGCTCGCCGATGAAGGCGGCGACGTCGCCCTCGCGCTCCAGCACATAGGCGATCATGTTGGCGCAGGCTTCCGCGCTCGCCTCCGGCGTCCTGTGGCCATAGGGGCAGCGGTAGGAATCGAAGGGCGCGACGTGCTCGGTTCCCGGCAGCAGCGGCCCGGCGATGCCGGAACGGAACGTCGCCTCGCCGCCGATGCTGGAGGCGCCGAGGCCGGCGCCGTGGAAGGCATCCCAGAAGGACAGGGTCTTGAAGCGGCCGGTGGCGGCGCGAGCCACCTTGATGGCGACCTCGATGGCGTCCGACCCGCCGGTGGTGAAGAGCACCTTGCCGAGATCGCCGGGGGCAAGCTTCCCGAGCGTCTCGGCGAGCTCCACCGCCGGTTCGCAGGTGAAGCGGCGCGGGGCGAAGGAAAGCTCGTCGAGCTGCTGCTTGATGGCGGCGACGAGGCGGGGATGGGCGTAGCCGATATGATGGACGCTGTTTCCGTGGAAATCCATGAGGCGGCGTCCGGCGGCGTCCTCGATCCAGATGCCCTCGGCCTTGCGGATCGCCGATACGCAAGGGCTCGACAGGCTCTGGTGCAGGAAGGCGTCGGCGTCGCGCCTGGTCAGCGCCGCGGTCGCCGGATCGGCGTTGCGCTCGAGCCATTCGCGGCGCGCGCGGGAGGTGTTGGATTCGCCCTCGGTGTGGACGATAGGCCTGATCTTCGAACCCATGCTTCCCCCGGATAGAGGCTTCAGTTGCCGGGCCAGGGCAGCGAGTAGGTCTTCACGTTGGTGAAGAAGCGCATCGCCTCCAGCACGCCTTCCTTGACGCCGTTGCCGGAGTCCTTGATGCCGCCGAAGGGCGACATCTCGATGCGGAAGCCGGGCTGTTCCCAGATGTTGACCGTGCCGACGTCGAGGCCGACGACATAGCGGATGGCGCGGTTGAGGTCGGTGGTGCTCACGCCCGAGGACAGCCCGAACGGCGTCGAGTTGGAGATCGCC
>JBFWXZ010000126.1:0-9802 GCA_050186955.1 Flavobacteriaceae bacterium | reverse complement strand
CCCCTGTCGGTCTCGATGCCGCTCACCCTGCCCTTCTCGGCGACGATGCGCTTCACCGTGACGCCGGTGCGCAGCTCGGCGCCGAGCCGCCCGGCCTCGGCCGCCAGCCCCTTGGCGAACTTGCTGCAGTCGCCCGTCTCGTCGCTCGGGCAGTAGACGCCGCCGGCGATCTCGGATTGCCGCTTCGCCAGCGAGGGGTCGATCTCGACGACCCGCCGGGCGTCGGCGACCTCGATCTCCTGGCCGTCGTCCTGGAGGATCTTCATGCGCGCGACGCCGCCCGCCAGCCCCTCCTCGGTGGCGTAGAAATAGAGGATGCCGCGGCTGACGCGGTCGAACGCGATGCCGGTCTCCGCCGCCGTCTCCCGGAACACCTGCTGCGAGTAGACGCAGAGGCGGTGCTTGATCAGCGTGTTGCGCCGCGCCCTGGCCGCCGTGCACTGGGCGAGGAAGCGCAGCGACCACATCCAAAGCCTGGGATCGAGGCTCGGCTTGAAGCGCAGCGCCTGGTCGGGGTCGAAGACCGATTTCAGCAGGATCATCGGGGCGCGCGGCGAGGACCAGACAAAGGAATGGCCGGGCGCGATCATCCCCGCATTGCCCCAGCTCGTCTCCTCGGCGACGGCCTCGCGCTTCTCCAGCAGCACGACCTCGTGGCCGTCGCGGGCGAGCTGATAGGCGGTCGTCACGCCGACGATGCCGCCTCCGAGAACCACGACGCGCATCGGCGACACCCCTCAGGCGAAAAGGAACCGGCGGCGATGATCGGGGGCTCCGTCCCCTTTAGTCAATCGGCGGCGCGCGCTGCCCTCGCGGTCAGCCATACGCGCCGTCCCTGTTAGTCAATCGGCGGCGCGCGCTGCCCTCGCGGTCAGCCATACGCGCCGTCCCCTTTAGTCAATCGGCGGCAGGCGCCGCCTCCAGGCCGAATTCCAGCGCCGCCTCGCAGAGCGCGTTCCACAGGCTCGCGGCGAGGCTCGGAAAGACGGCGATGACATAGACCGGCGCCTCGTCGGCGTCGGCCTCGCGCCAGATCTGCACCGCCATGTGCTCCATCGCGGTCAGCGCCGTCGTCCAGGGCGGGAAGGCCGCGTCGTGATAGTCGAGGGAGGAGAGCTTGGCGAGGACGCGGCGGGCGTCGGGGCCGTGCAGGCGGATCAGCATGCGCCCGTGCGACTGGTCGGTGACCGCGCCCCTGTCCGGCAGCGCCCGCTCCAGCGACAGGGCGAGCGCGGCGGCGCCCTCGCGCGCCGTCAGCACCAGCCACTGGCCGGGGCCGCTCCACAGCACGCTCGCCTGCCTGCCGGCGACCATCTGCGGGCGCATCGGCACCCGGAGGCCGAGCGTGCCGCTCAGCGCCTCCGCCGCCTCGCGCACCAGATGCCGGCGGGCGACGACCTGCAGGATCGCCGGCGCACCGGCCGGCGCGAGGAAGACGCGGGCGCCGGGATCGGCATGACGGCGGGCCGCGGCGAGCGGCGAGGCCTCGGCCCAGACCAGATCGGACACGCGCGGATCAGCCACGCTGGCGTCCTCCTTCCGGGTCGTAGAAGCAGGGCTCGCAGATCTCGACAAGCACGCTGCCGGCGCGGACGGGATCGACGGCGCGCATGCGTTCGCCGATGCGCTCGCGGCCGCGCTCGATCAGCGCCAGGCCGATCCACGAGCCGATGACCGGCGAATGGCACACCGAGGTCATGTAGCCCTTGTCGTGCTCAACGCTTTCCGGCTCGCCCTCGGGGATGAAGTGGGCGCCGGCGCGCAGCCGCGAGCGGGCGTCGAGCGGGCGCACGCCGACGACGTTCCAGCGCCGCGGATCGGTGAGCGCCGGGCGCGCCGCCATGACGCGGCCGACATAGTCCTTCCTCGACGACATCATGCGCTGAAGGCCGAGATCGCCGGCGGTCGTCGTGCCGTTGAGCTCGGCGCCGGCGACGTGACCCTTCTCGATGCGCATGACCGACAGCGCCTCGACGCCGTAGGGCGTGCAGCCGAGATCGAGCCCGGCGGCCATCATGTTGGCGGCGAGCGCCGCGCCGTAGCGTGACGGCACGGCGATCTCGTAGGCGAGCTCGCCTGAGAAGGAGATGCGGTAGAGGCGGCCCGGGATGCCGCCGCCGACCGCGACGTCGCGCACCCCCATGAAGGGCAGCGCGGCGTTGGAGATGTCGATGCCGGGGTCGAGGATGCGGGTCAGCAGCTCGCGCGATCTCGGCCCGGCGACGGAGAACTGCGCCCACTGGTCGCTGGCCGAGACGATGGAGACGTCGAGCGAGGGCCACAGCACCTGCCGGCAATATTCCAGGTGCTGGAAGACGAGCGCCGCGTTGGCGGTCGTCGTGGTCATGAAGTAGCGGTCCTCGGCGAGCCGCGAGGTGGTGCCGTCGTCCATGACGAAGCCGTCCTCGCGCAGCATCAGCCCGTAGCGCGCCCTGCCGACCGGCAGGGTCGAGAAGGTGTTGCAGTAGACCCGGTCGAGCAGCCTGCCGGCGTCGGGGCCGAGGATCTCGATCTTGCCGAGCGTCGAGACGTCGCAGAAGCCGACGCCGCCGCGCACCGCGAGCACCTCGCGGTCGACGGTCTCCAGCCAGTCGCGCTCGCCGGGCCGCGCATACCACTCGGCGCGCAGCCACTGGCCGGTCTCGACGAAGCTCGCGCCCTGCCCGCTCGCCCATTCGTGGCTCGGCGGCAGGCGATACGGCCGGAAGTCGCGGCCGCGGCTGCGCCCGGCGAAGGCGCCGATGGCGACCGGCACGTAGGGCGGGCGGAAGACCGTGGTGCCGGTCTCGGGGATCGTCCTGCCGGAGATCGAGGCCATGATGGCGAGACCGTTGACATTCGCCGTCTTGCCCTGGTCGGTCGCCATGCCCAGCGTGGTGTAGCGCTTGAGGTGCTCGACCGAGACGAAGCCCTCGCGATGGGCGAGCGCGATGTCGTCGGCGGTGACGTCGTGCTGCATGTCGACGAAGGCCTTGCCCCGCTTCATGCCTTTCGCATCGACGTGCCAGAAGGCCGAGAGGGCGGCGGGCTCGTTGGCGGCGGCGGGCGGCTCGCCGGCGCTCCTGCCGTGGCCGGCGGCGCCGGCGGCGGCGACGCCCTCGAGGAAGCCGCCGGAGAGGCAGGCGCCGAGCGTCAGGTCGCCATTGGCGGCGCCGGCGACCGAAAGCCCCGGCGGCGGCGTGCCCGGCACGAAGGCGGCGATGTCCTCCCTCCACGCCGGGCGGCCGCCGAGATGGCAGGTCAGGTGCACCACCGGGTTCCAGCCGCCGGAGACGAAGAGGCCGTCGCAGGGCACGTTGCGGACCGCGCCGCCCTCCTCCAGCCGCACCGCCCGCAAGCCCCCGGCGCCGCCCTCGGCGGAGACGATGCGGGCGCCGGTGCGGGTGTCGGCGACGGCCGCGACCTCGACGCCGGCCTTCTCGAGCGCGCCGAGGGTCGACAGCCCGTCGTCGCCATTGACGAAGAGCACCGCGCGCGCGGCGGGGCGCACGCCGTAGCGGTTGATATAGCTGCGCGCCGCCGAGGCCATCATGACGCCGGGGCGGTCGTTGCCGGGAAACACGATAGGCCGCTCGATGGCGCCGGCGCAGAGCACCGCGCGGCGGGCGACGATGCGCCACAGGCGCTGCCGCGGCAGGTGCGGCGGCGGCTCGGGCATGTGGTCGGCGACGCGCTCCAGCGCCGCATAGGTGCCGTGGTCGAAGACGCCGGTGACGGCGGTGCGCGGCATCACCGTGACGTTGGCCATGCCGGAAAGCTCGGCGAGCGCCGCGTTCAGCCATTCCGGCGCGCTGCGGTTGTTGATCGTCCCGCCGTCCGAAAGCAGCCGGCCGCCGAGGCGGAAATCCTCGTCGCAGAGGATGACGCGGGCGCCGGCGCGGCCCGCCGCCAGCGCCGCCGCGAGGCCGGCCGGGCCGCCGCCGATCACCAGCACGTCGCAATGCGCCCAGGCCTTCTCGTAGATGTCCGGATCGGCCGCTCCCGAGGCCCGCCCGAGGCCGGCGGCGCGGCGGATCAGCGGCTCGTAGAGCTTCTCCCACAGCGCCGGCGGCCACATGAAGGTCTTGTAGTAGAAGCCGGCGGAGAGGAAGCGCGAGAGCAGCGAGTTGACGGCGCCGAAATCGTGGCGCAGCGACGGCCAGCGGTTCTGGCTCGCCGCGACCAGACCGTCATAGAGCTCGGTCGCGGTGGCGCGCGTGTTGGGCTCGCGGCGTGCCCCGGCGCCGATCTCGACCAGCGCGTTGGGTTCCTCCGAGCCCGCCGTCATGATGCCGCGCGGGCGGTGATACTTGAAGGAACGGCCGACGAGGCGGACGCCGCCGGCGAGCAGCGCCGAGGCCAGCGTGTCGCCGGGATGGCCGCTCAGCGCCGCGCCGTCGAAGGTGAAGGACAGACGGATGCCGCGGTCGATCAGACCGCCCGAGGGCAGACGCCGCGACGGCGCGCTCACTCGCCGCCCCTCGCAGCTTTTCCGCCCGCCGCCGGCAGGCCGTCGCCGGCGAGCGCCACCGAGGCGATGCGATGGGTGCGCACGTCGCGGCTGACGATGAGCCAGGAGCGGCAGCCCATGCCGTGATACCAGTGCTCGGCGATCAGCCCGTCCGGGTTGGCGCGCAGATAGATATAGTCGAAGAAGGCGGCGTCCTGCTTGCGGGCGTCGCCGCCGGGCGGGGCGGCCGGGCGCTGCGGGGCGGCGTCGCCGCGATAGGTGAATTCGCCGGCGTCGCGCTCTCCGCAGATGGGGCATTTGATGCGCATCGCCCTGCCGTCCTAATGCAAATTCGGCTGGGCGCCCGCGCCCTTCTCGTCGATCACCGCGCCGGTGGCGAAGCGGTCGAGACGAAGGGCGGCCGCCGCCTCGTGCGGCGCGTCGCGGGCGATCAGGTGGGCGAAGCAGAGCCCGGAGGCCGGGGTCGCCTTGAAGCCGCCATAGCACCAGCCGGCGTTGAGATAGAGGCCCGGGATGCCGGTGTGGTCGATGATCGGCGAGCCGTCCATCGACATGTCCATGATGCCGCCCCACTGGCGCAGCATGCGCAGCCGCCCGAGCGCCGGCAGCATCGACATGCCGCCCTCGCAGACATCCTCCACCGCCGGCAGGTTGCCGCGCTGGGCGTAGGAGTTGTAGCCGTCGATGTCGCCGCCGAAGACGAGGCCGCCCTTGTCGGACTGCGAGAGGTAGAAGTGCCCCGCGCCATAGGTGATGACGCCGGGGATCAGCGGCTTCACCGCCTCGGAGACGAAGGCCTGGAGGACGTGGCTCTCGATCGGCAGCCGCATGCCGGCCATGGCGGCGAGGCGCGACGAGTTGCCGGCCACCGCGAGGCCGACCTTGCCGGCGCCGATGAAGCCGCGCGTCGTCTCGATGCCGGCGACGCCGTCGCCGTCGCGCCTGATCCCGGTGACCTCGCAGTTCTGGATGATGTCGACGCCGAGGCGGTCGGCGGCGCGCGCGTAGCCCCAGTTGACGGCGTCGTGGCGCGCGGTGCCGCCGCGCCTTTGCAGCAGCCCGCCCTGGATGGGGAAGCGGGCGTCGGCATAGTTCAGGAAGGGATACATCCGCCTGACGCCAACCATGTCGAGCAGCTCGGAATCGATGCCGTTGAGGCGCATGGCGTTGCCGCGCCGCGCATAGGCGTCGCGCTGGGCGTCGGAGTGGTAGAGGTTCAGCACGCCGCGCTGCGAGACCATGGTGTTGTAGTTGAGGTCGCGCTCCATCGTCTCCCACAGCTTCAGCGACAGCTCGTAGAGCGGGATGTTGCCCTGCAGCAGGTAGTTGGAGCGGATGATGGTGGTGTTGCGGCCGGCATTGCCGGAGCCGATCCAGCCCTTCTCGACGACCGCGACATTGGCGATGCCGAAGCGCGAGGCGAGGAACCAGGCGGTCGCCAGCCCGTGCCCGCCGCCGCCGACGATCACCACGTCGTAACGCGGCTTGGGCTCGGGATCGCGCCAGGCGCGCTGCCAGCCGCGATTGCCCTTCAGCCCCTGGGCGATGACGGAAAAGATCGAGTAGCGCATGCCGTACCGCGAATCCGCCGGGATCGTCCGCTTGGTTGTGACAGAACGAGAGCGACCGTGTTGGGACGGGAGCGCCGCGTCAAGGCCGAAACGCGACATCCGCGGCACTCCTGCAACACTCGCGCGGAAAAGCGGCGATTCCCCTACGGATCGCTAAAATCCGAGATACTGGCGAGTCGCATTTCGCGTTGCGCCGTGATAAGCGGGGCAAAAGCGGCATACCCGGTTTCGGGCTCCGGCATGCGGGAAACTGGCCAATGAAATCCATCGCGGGGACAGTCGGCGCGGCGGTCGCGGCCTTCATTGCGGCCGCTGGCGGCGCATTGGCGCAGACGCCCTACCCCTCCTACGCCGACGCCTTCGCCGCCCGCATCGAGAACCCGACCGACAACGCGGTGCTGTCGGCCTTCGTCACCGTCGCGGTGCGCAACGGCCAGTACGACCAGGCGATCTCGTCGGTCGAGCAGTATCTCATCAACTACCCGCGCGACGCCCGCGCGCGGCTGACGCTGGGCCGGCTCTACAACCATATCGGCTCCTACGAGCTGGCGCGCCGCCAGCTCAACCACGCCATCGCGATCGGCGACCTGAGCGCCCCCGACGACGCCGAGGCCCACCGGCTGCTCGCCCGCGTCGAACGCTCGATCAAGGGCACCAGCGGCAGCATCTCCTTCACCGCCGGCATCCGCAGCGAATGGACCGATTTCGAGCCCGGCGGCGCGCAGGCCGACTACAACCACGTCGCGCCCTACGGGATGATCCAGGGCTATCTGCGCCAGGACCTCCACAACGCCACCGCCGACGCGCTGATCTTCTCCGGCTCGGTGACGGCGACCGAGCGCTTCTTCACCCGCGACCTGTCGATGACCGGCAGCAGCAGCACCTATGTCAGCGGCGGCGCCTCGGTCACCTACGACAAGGGGCTGCCGAACAGCGGCATCGATTCCCTGCGGCTGCTGGTTTCCGCCTTCGCCACCTTCCGCAGCTTCGACAGCATGACGCGGGAGAACGGCTTCGGCGTCTCGGGGCGCTTCGTCGTGCGGCCGAGCGTCGAGACGACGGCCTTCGTCGGCGGCGGCTGGGTCGACCTCAGCGGCTCGCAAGGCATCTTCACCGACGAGCGCTGGTTCTACGAGGCCGGCATCACTCAGCGGGTCTGGGGCGGCCAGGCCATCGGCCTCAAGATCAGCGGCGCGCAGGTCTACCTCTCCGGCTTCGGCGAGGTCGGCCACGTCGTCCAGGGCGAGATCCGCTATGGCGGCGTCGTCTGGGAGCGCCCGGACGTGCTGGTGTGGTCGCACCAGCTCGCCTTCGCGGTCGGCCACGGCGAGGGCCCCGACCTCAGCATCGGCCCCGGCACGACGATCTCCAGCGACTTCTGGCGCGTCTCCTCCGAGCACGACTTCCAGCTCAACGAGCGCAACAAGGTGTCGTTCGAGGTCGGCTACGGGGAGATCGACTACGACATCCTCGGCCGCGACCGCTCGACGATCGACATGCTGCTCAGCTACACGCTGACGCTGAACTAGGACCTTGGGAACAGGACCTTGGAAACAGGACTTGGCGCGATGATCAGGAAAGCTGTGGCAATCCTCGCCCTCGCCGTTTTCGGCGCCGGCCTCGCCGGTCCCGTCCTCGCCGAGGCGGTCGGCACCATGACCGCCTACCAGACCAATATCGTGCGCAACGGCGCCCAGCGGATGAATGTCGGCGCCGGCGTCGAGCTCGGCGACCAGCTCCGCAGCAACGACACCGGGCTCGGCATGATCGTCTTCCGCGACGAATCGAGCGCCAAGATCGGCCCCAACACCAGCCTGACCATCGACAGCTTCGTCTACAATCCGGGCTCGCGCAGCGGCACCATCGACATAAAGATGGGCAGCGGGCTGGCGCGCTTCTACGGCGGCCAGGTCTCCAAGGGCGGGACCATGCAGGTCTCCACCCCGCACATGGTGCTGGGGGCGCGCGGCGGCATCATCGAGGTGCTGGTCATCGCCGGCCAGACGCTGGCGATCCTGCGCGCCGGCCGCATGACCTGCATCGTCAACGGCGTCAAGAAGGTCGTCACCAATCCCGGCTTCGCCTGCACCTCGCAGGACGGCGAGTTGAAGATCGGCTATGGCGGCATCGACCCCTTCCCGATCCTCGACAGCGTCGACCGGATCGCCGGCACCGGCGTCCCCGGCCAGCTCGGCCCCGGCCTCGACATCCAGGCGATCTGCGCCTCGGCCATCGGCAACTCGCTGGCGCTGTGCAAGTCGAAGGACGGCTCGCTGCCCGGCTACGTCATCCAGTTCCCCGACGACGGCGCGCCGCCGGCCGGCAGCGGCGGAGACCAGAGCTTCTGCGAGAAATACCCCTACGATCCCGAGTGCTACTACTATCTCGATTACGGCGGGTAGCGCCCGGCCGGCTCCGGGACGCGGAACGATGACCGCCCTCGCCTTTCGCGCCGCGGCGCTGCGCAAGCTGCCGGGGCTGCTGCTGATCGCCGGCCTCATCGCCCTCCACATCCTTCTCGATGGCCCGCTCGGGGCCTTCCGCGAGAAGAGTTTCGACGCCTATCAGCAACTGTCGCCGCGCGCCGAAAGCGGCAATCCGGTGGTGCTGGTGGCCATCGACGACCTCAGCCTCAAGACGCATGGCCGCTGGCCGTGGAACCGCGGCAAGCTCGCCGAGCTGGTCGAGCGCACGGCGGAATCGGGCGCCGCCGTGGTCGGCATCGACCTCATCCTCGCCGAGGCCGACACCGGGCCGGAGGGCGCGGCGGGCGACGCCCGCCTCGCCCGCGCGCTCGCCCGCGTCCCCTCGGTCGTCGCCGTCAGCCTCGGCCACGAGATCACCAGCTTCGAGGCGGAGCCCAAGGCCGGCTGGTCGATCGTCGGCGAGGTGCCGGAGACGCTGCCGGGCTTTCGCGGGCTGACCGCGTCGCTGCCGCAATTCTCCGAGGCCGCCGCCGGCCTCGGCGTCATCCGCAGCGTGCCCGACGGCGACGGGGTGCTGCGCCACGTGCCGATATTGTGGCTCAGGCAGGGGCCGGACCGGCTCCAGCTCTGGCCCTCCTTCGCGCTGGAGCTGCTGCGGCTCTATGCCGGCGAGGAAGGCTATATCGCCCGCATGGCCGGCGAGGGCTTCGACGCACTGCGCATCGCCGGCGCCATCGTGCCGCTGGAGCCGGCCGGCACCATCCGCCTGTGGGAGAGCCGGCACGACCCGCCGCGCGTCTCCGCCGCCGACCTGCTGGCCGGGCGCAAGGACGCGCGGCTGGAGAACGCGGTGGCGATCATCGAGCTGTCGGCGGTCGGGCTGTCGCAGTTCCAGCTCACCCCGACGCGGCCGGCGCGCGCCGGCGGCGACATCCACGCCGCGGCGATCGAGCAGATGATCGCCGGGCGCTATCTCGAGGCGCCGGCGATGGCGCGGCTGTTCGAGCGCGGCTGGTTCCTGATCGCGGCGCTGATCATCGTCGGCGGCTGGGGCATCCTGGCGCGGCGGCTGTGGGTCGGCACCTTCGTCATCGCGCTGCTGGTGCTGGCGCCGCTCGCCTACGGCTTCCTCGCCTACCGCCTCGACGGCGAGCTCTTCGATCCCGTCCAGCCGGTCGTCGGCATCGTGCTGGTCGCCGCCTTCGAGGGCTACTCGCTCTACCGGCGCGCCGAGGAGCGGCGCAACACGCTGGCGCGGCAGTTCTCGCAATATATGTCGCCCTCGGTGGTCGCCCAGCTCGCCGAATCCGACACCGCCGCGATGCTGTCGGGCGAGAAGCGCGAGATCACCATCC
>JBFWXZ010000125.1:0-9863 GCA_050186955.1 Flavobacteriaceae bacterium | reverse complement strand
CGGCGTCGATGCGCTCCACCCCGTCGACGGCGGCGAAGTCGCGCACGCGGCGCAGCAGCCTGCCGGCGACCCGCGGCGTGCCGCGCGCCCGGCGGGCGATCTCGTGCGCGCCGTCGTCGGTGATCGACACCCCCATGACGCGGGCGCCGCGCCGGACGATCAGTTCCAGTTCCTCGATGTCGTAGAAGTCGAGCCGCACCGGAATGCCGAAGCGGTCGCGCAGCGGCGTCGTCAGCAGCCCGGTGCGCGTCGTCGCCGCGACCAGCGTGAAGCGGGCGAGGTCGATCTTCACCGAGCGCGCCGCCGGCCCCTCGCCGATGATCAGGTCGAGCTGGAAGTCCTCCATCGCCGGATAGAGCACTTCCTCGACCGCCGGGTTGAGCCGGTGGATCTCGTCGATGAACAGGACGTCGCGCTCCTCCAGATTGGTGAGCAGCGCCGCGAGGTCGCCGGCCTTGGCGATCACCGGCCCGGAGGTGGCGCGGAAATTGACGCCGAGCTCGCGCGCCAGGATCTGCGCCAGCGTCGTCTTGCCGAGGCCCGGAGGCCCCGCGAACAGCGTGTGGTCGAGCGCCTCGCCACGTGCCCGCGCCGCCTCGATGAAGACCTTTAGATTGGCCCGTGCCTGCCGCTGGCCGACGAACTCGTCGAGGGTCTGGGGCCTGAGCGAGGCGCCCATGTCCTCGTCGCGCTCCAGCGCGTCGACCAGCCTGCGCGCCTCCCCGCTCACGACCGCCGCTCCCCGCGCGCCAGCGCCACCGCGCGCGCCGCGCCGCCGGTGATCGCCCAGCAGGCGAGCGTCGCGCCGATGGCGGCGACGACGAAGACGACCGACAGCCAGGGCGGGTCGAGCCGGCCGGCATCCATGAAACCGTAGGTCCACACCAGCCCCGTCACCGCGCCGGTCGCCAGCGCGACCGGGAACCCGGCCTCGCCGCCGTTCAGCCGCTTGGCGGCGATCGCCGCCCCGGCGATCAGCGCCGGCACGATGCCGAGCGGATAGGCCGCCCACAGCCCGTAGATCGCCATCGCCATGAAGGTCATCGGCGTGTCGCTGCTGGTCCAGCCGCTGATCTGCCCGGCGAGCCCGGCCAGCGTGATAAGGCCGCCGACCAGCGGACCGACCAGCGCGAAGACGGCGAGCGTGGCGAGGAAGCGCAACGTCCGCGAGGCGGTGGATGGCGGCGCGGCGCTCATGCGGCGAGTTCCTTCAGCCCGAGCCGGATCAGTTCCTCGGTTTTCGCATCCTCGCCGCCCTTGGCCATGGCGCTCGCCACCGCCGCGCCGGCCTGCGCGCGGCCATAGCCGAGATTGACCAGCGCCGAGATCGCGTCGCGCGCCGCCGAGCGCACCTCAGCCACCCCGGCCTCGGCGGCGACGACGCCGAATTCCGGCGACGCGGCGGCCAGCGCCGGCGCCTTGTCCTTGAGCTCGGCGACGATGCGCTGCGCGACCTTCGGGCCGACGCCCGGCGCCCGCGAGACCATCGCCTTGTCGCCGAAGGCGATGGCGCTCTCCAGCTCCTTGGGCGTCAGCGTCGAGAGGATGGCCAGCGCCACCTTGGTGCCGACCCCCTGCACCTGGTCGAGCAGGCCGAACCAGTCGCGCTCGGCGCGCGTGGCGAAGCCGACGAGACGGATCGAGGTCTCCGCCACGAGCATGACGGTGTGCAGGGTAGTCGGGTCGCCGCGCGCCGGCAGCGCGTCGAGCGTCTTCGCCGAGCAGGCGGCGAGATAGCCGACGCCGGCGACGTCGATCACCGCCCAGTCAGGGCCCTTCTCCTCGACGATCCCCTAGAGAAGCGCGATCATGCCGTTCTTTCCCCGCGCGTACCGCCTGCCGCTTGATGGCGGATGGCGCGGAACAAGTCAAGAACACGCATGTTCGGACTCATGCCTTCACCGCCGCCCGGTGATGCGCGTGGCAGATGGCGATGGCGAGCGCGTCGGCGGCGTCGTCGCCGTCGAACTCGGCGCGCGGCAGCAGCACCTTCACCATCATGCGGATCTGCTGCTTCTCGCCGTGGCCGGCGCCGACCAGCGTCTTCTTGACGAGGTTGGGTGCGTATTCGGCGACGGCCAGCCCCTTGAGCGCCGGCACCAGCATGGCGACGCCGCGCGCCTGCCCGAGCTTCAGCGTCGAGGACGGGTTGACGTTGACGAAGGTCTGCTCGACCGCCGCCTCGCCCGGCGCCAGCGCGTCGATGACGGCGGCGAGCCCGTCATGGATCGCCACCAGCCGCGCCGCCAGCGCGCCGTCGGCGGCGACCGACACGGTGCCGGCGGCGACGAAGCCGAGCCGGTTGCCCTGCTGCTCGATGACGCCCCAGCCGGTGCGCCTCAGGCCCGGGTCGATGCCGATGATGCGAATCGTCTGCGCGCTCATTGACGCGGATCGTGAACGAACCGCGCCCGCCTGCAAAGCGCGAGGCGGGCGCGGTCTCCTGTCTTCGGGGGTTCAGGCGGCGGCGGGACAGCCCGTGCGCCGCGGCAGCCGCACCGCGCCGGAGGCGAAGGCGACGCCGGCAGAGGTGGCGACGATGCCGGCGAGCGTCGCCGGCGCCACCGCCTCGCCGAGCAGCAGCCAGCCGAGCAGGGCGGCGAGCGCCGGGATGAGCGCCGTCGCGGCGGCCGCCTGGGATGCCCCGAGACTGCGGATCGCCACGGCGTAGAGATAGGCGCCGGCGACGCCCGACAGCACGCCCTGCACCACCGCCTGGCCGGCGATCTCGGCCAAATGGCCGGCGGCCGCCGCCTCGTAGAGCGGCAGCGCGCCGACCGGCAGCATGAAGATGAAGGACCACACGCCGAACAGCGCCGAGCCCTCGAGCGCGCCGAGCCCGCTGCGCCGGAACAGGATGGTGAAGACGGCCCAGCACAGCGCGCCGGCGACCACGAGCATGCGGCCGGCCCAGATGTCGCCGCCGGCGAACAGGCTGTCGGCGAGCATGACGCCGACGCCGGCGAGGATGAGCGCGAAGCCGGCGATGCGCGCCATGCCGATCCGCTCGCCGAAGAACAGCCGCGACAGCAGCGCGACGAAGAACGGCAGGGTGCCGGGCAGCAGCGGGCCGATATCGGCCGCCGGCGCGATCCGCATGCCGCCGGAGACCAGCAGGAAGAACGGCATGCCGGAGGCGAAGGCGGCGACCAGCAGCGGCCGCGGGATCGCCGATTTCGGCAGCAGCCCGCATCTCAGCCAGACCGGCGCGAAGACGATGGCCGGCACCGCGAAGCGCAGCACGCCGAGGGCGGCGGGATCGAGCGCGTGGGTGACGCCGTGGCGGGTGCCGACGATCCAGCCGGCCCAGATGACGACGGTGAGCGCGATCGCCGCGAGGCCGGTGCGGCGCGCGGCGGCGGGGGTTTGGGTGGTAGTGGACATCGACGGGCTCCCTTCGCGGCACGCGGTTGAACTGGAGCCATCATCCACCCTGAACCCGGCGCATGTCCTTGCTTTTTCACCCTTGATACACCAGTCTAAAGCAATGATTCACCCCTATAGGGTCTCGGGAATGACGAAGATGCCAATCGACGGCCGCGACGCGCAGATCCTCGCCATCCTCCAGCAGGACGGCCGCGTGCCGAACACCGAGCTGGCGGACAGGGTGGCACTGTCCGCCTCACCCTGCCTCAGGCGCGTCAAGGCGCTGGAAGATGCCGGCGTCATCGACGGCTACGCCGCCCGGCTCGATCGCCGCAGCCTCGGGCTCGGGCTCACCGTCTTCATGGAAATCAAGGTCGACAAGCACAATTTCGAGAACGCGAAGGGCCTGCAGGAAGCGCTGGTGTCGATGCCCGAATGCGTCGCCTGCCACATGGTCTCGGGTATGTCGGACTTCCTCGCCGAGATCGTCGTTCCCGGCATCGAGGACTATGAGCGGCTCGTCACCGAGCGGGTGCTCACCCTGCCGATGGTCAAGGACGTCAAGTCGAACTTCGCCATGCGGACGCTGAAGACCAACGGCGCGCTGCCGCTCGGCTATCTTTCCTCTCCCGCATGACCCCCATGCACGCTTGAGGGGTGGTGGCCGGCGGCGGCGATCACCTAACCTCGCTTTTTGCCAGCCGGGGCCAGCCTCCATGTTCGACCAGATTCTCGCAGCGGCGCTCGACGCCGCCATGCTCCCCGTTTTCGCCGTCGCCGTGGTCGCCGGGCTGGTGCGCGGCTTCGCCGGCTTCGGCGCCGGCCTGCTCTTCGTACCCTTCGCCAGCGCGCTGATCGACCCGGCGAGCGCCGTCATCATGCTATGGATCGCCGACGGCCTGCCGACGCTGCCGCTGGTCGCCAAGGCGATCCCCAAATGCCGCTTCCGCCAGGTGCTGCCGGTGGCCGCCGGCTATGCGCTCGGCGCGCCGGCCGGCGTCTGGCTGCTGAAAACCGCCGACCCGGTGCCGCTGCGCTGGTTCATGGCGATCCTCGTCGCCGCCATGCTGGCACTGCTGATCAGCGGCCGGCGCTATGCCGGCGAGCCGAAGCCGGTCTACGGCGTCGGCGTCGGCGCGGCCTCAGGCTTCCTAGGCGGCGCGACGCAGCTCTCCGGCCCGCCGGTGCTCGCCTACTGGCTCGGCGGCCCCGACATCTCGTGGCGCATCCGCGCCAACGTCCTGGTGTTCTTCGCGATCGCCACCGTGCTGTCCGGGCTGAGCCTGTGGGGCGGCGGCGTCTTCACCGCCGAGCGGGCCGTGCGCGGCGCGGCGATGATCCCGTTCTACGCCGCCGGCATCTTCGTCGGCGCGCGGCTGTTCCCGCTCGCCAGCGACGCCACCTTCCGGCGCATCGCCTTCGCGCTCATCGCGCTCGCCGCGCTGCTCAGCCTGCCGCTGCTCGACGGGCTGCTCGGGCGCGGCTGAGGGCAAAGGAAACTCTTAGGCGGCAGCGTTCGTGGTGACCGCCCCCCTGGATTCTTAGCCTTCGCCGGAATGACGACTGGGGCTGATGCTTCGATACTACCCGTCATTCCGGCGAAGGCCGGAATCCAGTTGCAGCACTGCAACGTTCCGAGGCCCATCCTTCGAGACGGGCCTGGCCGGCCCTCCTCAGGATGAGGGAAGCGTTTGCTGCGTCCCTCGACCTCACCCTGAGGAGCGCTGAAAGCGCGTCTCGAAGGGTGGGCTGCACATAGCGGGGGCCGCCGACGGGCATCATTGCCCGGCTGCGATGAATTTCCCCGCTCAGGCGGCGGTGAGCTTCGCCAGCGTTTCCTCGTCGACCTCGAAATTGGCGTAGACGTTCTGCACGTCGTCGTCGTCCTCGAGCGTGTCGATGAGCTTCATCAGCGAGGCGGCGCGCTCCTCGTCGACGGCGGTGGTGGTCTGCGGCTTCCACACGGCCTTGACCGATTCCGCCTCGCCGAGCGCCGATTCGAGCGCCGCCGAGACCTCGCCGAGATTCTCGAAGGCGCAGGTGATCACGTGGCCGTCCTCGTCGCTCTGGCAGTCGTCGGCACCCGCCTCGATCGCCGCCTCGAGCACCGTGTCGGCATCGCCGGCTTCCGCCCCGTAGACGATCTCGCCGACGCGGTCGAACATGAAGGAGACCGAGCCGGTCTCGCCCATCGCGCCGCCGGACTTGGTGAAGTAGGAGCGCACCGCGCCGGCGGTACGGTTGCGGTTGTCGGTCAGCGCCTCGACGATGACGGCGATGCCGCCGGGGCCGTAGCCCTCGTAGCGGATCTCCTCGTAATTATCGCCCTCGCCGCCGACGGCCTTCTTGATGGCACGCTCGATATTGTCCTTGGGCATCGACTGCGCCTTGGCGTTCTGCACCGCCAGCCGCAGGCGCGGGTTCATCGCCGGGTCGGGCATGCCGGTCTTCGCCGCGACGGTGATCTCGCGCGCGAGCTTGGAGAACAGCTTGGAGCGGGCGGCGTCCTGCCGGCCCTTGCGGTGCATGATGTTCTTGAACTGTGAATGGCCGGCCACGGCGCTCGTCCCTAGGTATATGGAATGGGTGGATTGAGGCCCGTTCTAGGAGCAGAACCGCCGAATCTCAAGTGGGGCGACGCCTCACTCCGGCAGCGTCTCCTCGACGCCCTCGCCAAGTCGCACCGGCGACACGGCGCGCGCCAGGCCCGACGCCTCCTCGACCTCGACCAGCACGCCGCACAGCGCGCCCGGCCCCTCGGCGGCGGCGAAGCGCCGGCGCGGCAGCGCGGTGAGGAAGCGGCTCACCGGCTCCTCCTTGTCCATGCCGATGATCGAATCGTAGTCGCCGGTCATGCCGACATCGGTCATGTAGCCGGTGCCGCCGGGCAGGATGCGGTTGTCGGCCGTCGGCACATGGGTATGGGTGCCGACCAGCGCGCTGATGCGCCCGTCCAGATGGGCGGCCAGCGCCTGCTTCTCGCTCGTCGCCTCGGCGTGGAAGTCGACGAAGATGGCGTCCGCCCCCTCGCCGAGCGGGCAGGCGTCGATCTCCTCGGCGACCAGCGCGAAGGGATCGTCGATCGGCTGCATGAAGACGCGGCCCATGGCGTTGATCACCAGCACGCGGGCGCCGTTGCGCGCCTCCACCATGGCGACGCCGCGCCCCGGCGTGCCCGGCGGCAGGTTGATCGGCCGGATGAGCTGCTCGTGGCGCTCGATGAAGACCAGCGCCTCCTTCTGGTCGAAGGAATGGTTGCCCAGCGTCACGCAGTCGACGCCGAGATCCATGAAGCTCTCGAAGATCGCCTCGGTGATGCCGAAGCCGCCGGCGGCGTTCTCGCCGTTCAAGATCACCAGGTCGGCGGCGAGGCGGTCGATCAGGTCGGGCAGCATCGCCTCCGCCGCCTCGCGGCCGGAGCGCCCGACCACGTCGCCGACGAAGAGGATGCGGGTCGCGCTCACCGCCGCGTCTCCATCAGGCCGCGCTCGGTGAAGATCGCGTCGAGCGGGATGTCATGCGCCTCTGCCGGCACGGTGGGGACCTCCTGCGAGGAATAGGCGATGCCGATCGTCACAATAGACTGGCGCGCGGCCGCCGCCGCAAGGGTGCGGTCGTAGAATCCGCCGCCATAGCCGATCCGGTAGCCGCGCCGGTCGAAGGCGGCGAGCGGCACCAGATAGATGTCGGGATCGACGCGCTCGCGGCCTTCGAGCGGCTCGCGGATGCCGTAGGCCCCGGCCCGGAAGGCATCGCCCGGCGCCCAGCGGCGGAAGGTGAGCGGATCGCTCTTCCCGGTGACCTGCGGGATGGCGACACGCCTGCCGGCCCGCGCCAGCGCCGCCATCAGCGGCAATATGTCGAACTCGCCGCGGAACGCCATGAAGCCGCCGACGGTCCCGCGCCGCGAGATACGGGCGATCGATGCCGCGAGCTCCGGCAGGCGCCGCTCGGCCTGCCGCCGCATCGCCGGCGTCGCCCGCGCCCGGCGCGCCAGCGCCTCGCGCCGCAGCGCCGCCTTGTCGCCGATGGTCGGGGGAGACGTCATGAGGGGAAGGATCGAAGAGAGATGAGCGCGAAGCCGCCTCGGCCGGTGGATTTGTCGATCCCGGGAACCTGCTTGCACAGGTGGGCGCCGTTTGAAAGGACCCACGGGTCCAGCCAGGGACAACTCCCTTCGAGATCGGTAAGGCCCCGGGGATGCGTATGTTCCTGCCGAACCGCGCAGCCTCGCGCCACGATATGTAATGCGCGGAGGCCGGCTTCGCCAGCGTTTTCGGGTTGCATGCGCCGGCGGCGCCCCGGCGCTACTCGGAACCCGCCTTCGGCGCGAAGCGGGCGCTCAGCCCCTCGACGCGCTCGGCGGCCAGCGTGATGGTGCGGGCAATCGTCTCCTGCGCTGTGTGCAGGCGCTCGGCGATGGCGCCGCGCGCCTCCTTCAGGCTGGCGATCTCCGAATCGAGGTTGCGGATCTGCCGCTTGGTCTCGCTGAGCTCGTCGGCGATGGTCAGTGTCGCCATCAGCAGCAGGCGGGTGTCGCCGACCTCGCCGAAGCCCTCCTTCAGCGATTCGATGCGCTGGTCGAGGTCCTTGGCGAGGCCGCTGAGATGCGCCTCCTCCCCCTCGCCGCAGGCCATCCTGTAGGTATGGCCGTTGATGGTCACGGTGACTTGCGCCATGCACGCTCCCCGATACGCGTATGTCCTGTTCGCCCTTCGCCGCCCCTCGCGGCGCCCGCCGGCGGGGCGGCTATTTCACGCCGGCCGAATCGAGCACGCCGCGAATGCGTCCCATCACGGCGTCGTTCCGCTTGTCCACGTCCTTGTTCGCCGCCGGCAGCTTCGCAACCTCGGCGCGCGCCGCGTCGAGATCCTGCGCGAGCTTCGAGCGATCGTTGGCCAGCGTCTGTATCTCGCCGCGCAGCCGGTCGGCCTCAGCCTCCTCGACCAGCCGCTTCTGCAGGGTCGATTCGAGCCCGTCCAGCGCCTTGCCGAGCCGCCGGGTCGCCGCCTCGATGGGCGACAGGGAGTCGTCTATCTGATCCATGGCGGCCTCCGCACGGCGGGATTCGATCATCGCGGCAGCGTCTTAGGGGGTGGACTTTACCGATCGCTCGAAGCGCCGGTCAACCGATCTCGCGCCTTTATCGACGATATTCCAAATTGGCATTGCGGCCACCCTGTGACAGCACATTGACTCCGCTCGAACTTGTGTGTTTTGGAAAGCCGCCCCGGCGGGATCGGCGTTCCATGATCGCCTCGGGAATCCGTCACACCCGTCCGTTCGCTTGAGCCGCAGGAGCGGGCCTTCCGATCTTCCCAGGACCGCGGCGGCGCGAAAAGCTTCGAATGACGAACGACAAAGACAAGGTTTCCCACGTCCAGATGGCCAACGCCATCCGGGCCCTCGCCATGGACGCGGTCGAGGCCGCCAAATCCGGCCACCCCGGCATGCCCATGGGCACCGCCGACATCGCCACCGTCCTCTTCACCCGCTTCATCAAATGCGATCCCGCCGAGCCCTCCTGGCCCGACCGCGACCGCTTCGTGCTGTCGGCCGGCCACGGCTCGATGCTGCTCTACTCGGTGCTGCATCTGCTCGGCTACGAGGACATGACGCTCGACGAGATCCGCAATTTCCGCCAGCTCGGCAGCCGCACCGCCGGCCACCCCGAATACGGCCACGCGGCGGGAATCGAGACCACCACCGGCCCGCTCGGCCAGGGCCTCGCCACCGCCGTCGGCATGGCCATCGCCGAGCGTCACCTCGCCGCCGAGTTCGGCGCCGACATCGTCGACCACCACACCTATGTGCTGGCCAGCGACGGCGACCTGATGGAGGGCATCAGCCACGAGGCTATCTCGATCGCCGGCCATCTGCGCTTGTCCAAGCTGATCGTCCTCTTCGACGACAACGACATCTCCATCGACGGCCCGCTGTCGCTGGCCGAGAGCGGCGACCAGGTCGCCCGCTTCAAGGCCGCCTGCTGGAACGCCGAGCGCGTCGACGGCCACGATCCCGACGCCATCGCCGCGGCCATCGAACGCGCCCGCAAGTCGGAGCGCCCGAGCCTGATCGCCTGCCGCACCACCATCGGCTACGGCGCGCCGAAGAAGGCCGGCACCTCGTCGGCCCACGGCTCGCCGCTCGGCGCCGAGGAAATCGCCGGTGCCCGCCAGGCGCTCGGCTGGGATTACCCGCCCTTCGAGATCCCCGCCGACATCCGCGACGCCTGGCGCCTCGCCGGCCTGCGCGCGGCCAAGGCGCACAAGGCCTGGACCAAGGCCTACGAGGCGATGGACACCGCCGCCCGCGCCGAGTTCGACCGGCGCATGCGCGGCGACCTGCCGCAGGCGCTCGACGGCGCGATCCGCAAGCACAAGGCGGCGATGTCGGCGGAGAAGCCTTCCGTCGCCACCCGCAAGGCCTCCGAGCTCGCCCTCAACGTCATCAACGAGGTGACGCCGGAGACCATCGGCGGCTCCGCCGACCTCACC
>JBFWXZ010000124.1:0-9909 GCA_050186955.1 Flavobacteriaceae bacterium | reverse complement strand
CAGCACGCCAAGCCGCGCGTAGCGGTCGAAGATGATCAGGTCGAAATCGTCGATCTTCTCGGAGAACAGCTCGCGGGTCGGGAAGGCGATGAGCGCCAGTTCCGAGATCGGCGTGCCGTCCTGCTTGTCGGGCGGGCGCAGGATGGTGAAGTGCACCAGGTCGACGGCGGCGTCGGACTTCAGCGTGTTGCGCCAGGTCCGCTCGCCGGCATGCGGCTCGCCGGAGACCAACAGCACGCGCAGGTTCTCGCGGATGCCGTCGGTCTCGATGACCGCGCGGTTGTTGACCTCGGTCAGCTCGCCCTCCAGCGGCTCGACGGCGATCTCGAACAGGTTGCGCCCGCCATGGGCGATCAGCACCGGCACGGTGACGTTGTCGCCGACGGTGACGAGCTTTGTCGACAGCACCTCGCCGTCGCGGCTGATGGTGACGGCGACGCGCAGCGGGCCGGTCGCCCTCGTGCCGAGATCCTCGACGCGGAAGGTGATCGGCTGCTCGGCGTTGACGATGCCGAAGCGCGGCTTCGCCTGGACGATGATGCGGCGGTCTGTCTCGTTGTCGCGGCCGGTCAGCAGGGTGTGGACGGGGGCCGAGAAGCCGAGGCGGCCGCCGCGCTCGGCGGCGTCGTGGACCTGGCCGTCGGTGATCAGGAAGACGCCGGCGATGCGGTCGGCGGGCACGTCGGCGAGCGCCCGCTCGAGGCTGGAGAACAGCTCGGTCCCGTCGGCGGTGTCGGTGGTGGTGACGCGGCGGACTTCGAGGCCCGGCTCGCCGGCGAGGCGCTGGTAGAGCGCCTGCGCGGTCGCCTCGGTGGCCGCATCGCGGTTGTCGATGCGCTGGCTGGCGCTGCCGTCGGAGACGATGACAGCGACGCCGGGCAGGGGATCGCGCTCCTCCTGCCTGAGCACCGGGTTGGCGAGGGCGGCGACGACCAGCGCCAGGGTCGCGATGCGCAGCAGCGGCGCCGGGCCGCGGCCGAACAGCATGGCGAGGGCGGCGACGAGGGCGAGGCCGGCGGCGGCGTAGAGCAGCCAGTCGGGAAGCAGCGGCGCGAAGGTGACCGAATAATCCATGCGCCTACTGTCCGAGCCGTTCGAGCAGGGCGGGGATGTGGACCTGGTCCGCCTTGTAGTTGCCGGTGAGGGTGTACATGACGATGTTGACGCCGGCGCGGTAGCTCATCTCGCGCTGGCGCTCGCCGCCCGGCGTCACCGCGAAGAGCGGCTGGCCGGCGTCGTCGATCGCCCAGGCGGCGGCGAGGTCGTTGCCGGTGATCAGCAGCGGCGAGACGCCGTCGCCGCCGCGCGCGGGGCGGTCGCTGCGCTCGGGATCGCGGCTCAGCCGCTCGACCCAGAAGGGCGAGCCGGCGTAGCGGCCGGGGAAATCCTGGATCAGGTAGAAGCTCTTGGTCAGCACGTGGTCGAGCGGCACCGGCTCGAGCTCGGGCAGGTCGAGCCCGGCGAGCAGGCCGGAGAGCTTGCGGCTGCCGGCGCCCTGGCCGCGCGCATAGGCGGCGTCGAGCTGGTCGCGGGTGTCGAAGAGGACGGTGCCGCCCTGCTTCATGAAGGCGTCGATGCGGCGGATCGCCTCCGGGTCGACCGGCGGCGCGGAAGGGTCGATGGGCCAGTAGACGAGGGCGAAGAAGGCCATCTCGTCGCGCGCCGGGTCGATGCCGATGGGCGGTCCCGGCTCGAAGGCGGTGCGCCGCTTCAGCACCTCGCCGAGGCCGCGCAGGCCCGCCTCGCTGACGCGGTCGACCGCCGCGTTGCCGGTGACGACATAGGCGAGCCGCGACTGCGACACCGCCTGCAGCGCGAAGGCGTCGGCGGCCGGCGCCTGGGCGGATGCCGGCGGCGGCAGCAGCGCCGCGGCGAGCAGCAGCGAGGCGGCGGCCATGCGGCGGCGCAGCGGCCTCAATCCGCCGAGCAGCAGCACGGCGGCGGTGTCGGCGGCGAGCAGGACGAGGGCGGCGAGGAAGGCCCATGGCGCGAGGTCGATGGCGCGCTCGCCGGGATAGAGCGCGGCGCCGTCGGCGCGCGGCGCGGCAAGCGCGGTCAGCGCCTCGTCGTCGGCCAGCGCGTTGAGGGCGCGCCAGGAATCCTCGTTGCCGTAGAGGCCGGGCGGGTGCTCGGCGTCGCCGCGCGCCGGCGCCTCGGGCGGCAGCGGGGTGGCGTCGCCGGCGGCGTCGACCAGCACGCCGTTGGCGTCGAGCAGCCGCAGCGGGCGCAGCGCCGGGGTCTCTGTGTCGCCGGCGGCGGCCGATTCGCCGCCGGTCAGGCCGAGGCCGACGATGCGCTGGAGCATCTCGGTGAACAGGCCGGTGAGCGGCAGGTTGGACCAGCGGGCGTCGGCGGTGACGTGGAACAGCACCAGATAGCCCTGCTCGTCGCGGGCGCCGGTGACGAGTGGGGTGCCGTCCTCCAGCCACGCCCAGGTCTTCTCGGCGAGGCCGGCGGCCGGCTCGGCGAGGATCTGCCGCGTCACCTTGACGTCGCGCGGGATGGCGGCGTGGCCGAGCGGCGATTCGGCGCGGGTGCCGCCGACGCCCTGCGGCTCGCCCCAGGAGAGCACGCCGCCGAGGCTGCGCTCGCCCGGGCGCAGGCGGACCGGCAGCAGCTCGTCGGTGGCGTCGGCGAGGCGCGGGCCGGCGAAGCGCACCAGCACGCCGCCCGAGCGCACCCATTCGCCGAGGCGCTCGAGCGTCTGCGGGGCGATGGTGCCGATGTCGGCGAGCACGATGACGTTGGTGCGGGTCTCGATCAGCTCGTCGATCTGGCGGGCGGTGTCGGCGCCGCGCGGGATGCGCAGGTCGGCGGTGGTGACGAGCGCCTTGGCGATGTAGTGCAGCGGATCGAGCAGCGGCTGGGCGTTCTCGCGGCTGGCGCCGGAGACGAGGCCGACCGAGCGGCGGCGGAAGCGGTCGTCCATCAGCCGTACCGCGCCGGCGTGGCGCTCGCCGGCGATCTCGACGCGGGCGACCTCGTTGCGGAGCTCGACGGGAAGCTCGAAGGCGACCGGCGCGGCGCGCTCGCCGGAGGTGAAGGCGGCGTCGGCGGAGGAGACGAGGCGGCCCTTGCGGTCGCGCGCCTCGACGGTGAGGGTCGCGGCGGGTCCGCCGGCGGCGCGCATCACCGAGGTCTCGATGGAGGCGCCGGAAGCGGCGATGCCGGCGATCGCACGGGGAAGCTGGCCGGGCTCGGGCTCGAGCCGCAGGATGCGGGCGTCGGGGAAGGCGAGATGCAGCGCGTCGGAGAACGCCTCGCCGTCGCCGTGGTCGAGGCCGTCGGAGAGCCAGACGATTTCGCCGGGGCGCTGCGCTGGGTCGAGCGCCTTGAGGCGCTCGAGGAGGCCCATGCGGTCGGGCGCGTGGCTCGCCGGCCGGATGCCGGCGAACTGGCTGCGGGCGTCGGCGGCGCTGCCGGGCGGTGGCGCGGCGGCGGGCCTCGCGGTCTCCACCGCCGAGACCTGGCGGCCGGTGGCGTCGGCCTCGGCGATCAGCGTGCCGGCGACATGCGAGGTGCGCTCCCAGCCGGGCGCCGAGGCCCAGCCGTTGTCGACGACGAGGAGCAGCGGGCCGGCGCCGGCCAGTTGCGGCGGCGCCGGATCGATGGCGGGGCGCGCGATGGCGAGGATGAGCAGCGCGGCGATGGTCATGCGCAGCGCGGTGAGCCACCACGGGCTGGTCGCGCGCGTCTCCTCGGCAGGCCGCAGCTCGCGCAGGATGCGGGTCGGCGGGAAGGTCTCGCGATGCGGGCGCGGCGGGGTGTAGCGCAGCAGCAGCTATATCGCCGGCAGGGCGACGAGGGCGGCCAGCATCATCGGCTGGGCGAAGACGAGGCCGGCGAGGGCGTTCATGTGATCGCCTCGTCGATCAGCGGGCGGTCGGGGCGGAAGGCGGCGTTGCGCGGATCGACATGCGCCGCGAGCCGCCCGTAGAGCGCCAGCAGGGCGCGCGCCGGCGGCTGGTCGGTGTGGTGGACGAGCAGGCTCCAGCCGGCGTGGTCGAGGGTGCGGCGCAGCGCCTCGCGGCGGGCGCGCATGCGCGCCACGTAGCGGTCATGGGCGTCGGCGGCGCTGCCGAAGATCACCGGCTCGCCGGTCTCGGGATCGACGAATTCGGTGCGGCCGCGGAAGGGAAAGCTCTCCTCCGAGGGGTCGACGATCTGCACCAGATGGCCGCGGATGCCCTGGCCGGAGGCGCGGGCTATCGCATCGGAGAGCTCGGCGACGGGATCGAGGAAATCGCCGATCAGCACGAAGTCGCTGAACCGGCGCACCCGGGCGAGATCGGGGAAGCCGCCGTCGTCGGGGCCGCGCGTGCGGGCGTTGATCCGCAGCGCCCCGGCGAGCATCTCGGCGGCGCGCCGCTGAGCGGTCGGCGCCATGACCGAGGGGATGGCGACGCGCTCGCCGCCGCGCACCACGAGGTCGGCGAGGGCGAGCATCAGCACCAGCGCGCGGTCGCGCTTGGAGACCGTGGCGAGGTCGGAGCGGTAGTCCATCGACGCCGAGAGGTCGGTCCACAGCCAGACGGTGTGGGCGGCCTCCCACTCGCGCTCGCGCACATAGAGATGGCCGTCGCGGGCCGAGCGCCGCCAGTCGATGCGGCGCGCCGGCTCGCCGGACTGGAAGCGGCGGAACTGCCAGAAGGTCTCGCCGCTGCCGGGGCGGCGGCGTCCGTGCAGCCCGTGGGCGACGGAGGAGGATACCTGCCGGGCGCTCATCAGCAGGTCCGGCAGGGCGGCGGCGAGCGACAACGCCTCGCCGACGGCGGCCCGTTCGGCCCCCGCCGCGAAAGGCATGGCGGCGCCCGCCCGCGCCACTATC
This sequence comes from Flavobacteriaceae bacterium, assembly GCA_050186955.1. Lineage (GTDB taxonomy): Bacteria > Pseudomonadota > Alphaproteobacteria > Rhizobiales > Tepidamorphaceae > JACKJP01. The sequence continues at coordinate 5,081 of JBFWXZ010000124.1, read as the reverse complement.
CGAGCCGCTCCACCAGCCGGTTGATGATGTCGCGCACCGAGATGCCGTCGGCATGGGCGGCGTAGCTGACCGACATGCGATGCTGGAGCACCGGCACCGCCAGCGCCGCGACGTCGTCGAGCGAGGGCGCGAGGCGACCGTCGATCAGCGCACGGGCGCGCGCCGTCAGCATCAGCGCCTGGCCGGCGCGCGGGCCGGGACCCCAGGAGACCGAGCGGTCGACATCCTCCTCGCCGCCGCCGGGGCGGGCGGCGCGGACGAGCTGGAGGATCGCCTCGACGACGCTCTCGCCGACCGGCAGGCGGCGGATCAGCCGCTGGGCGGCGAGCAGTTCCTCGACATTGAGCACGTTGCGGGCGCCCGATTCGCTCTCGCCGGTCGTCTCGAACAGCATGCGCCGTTCGGCGCCGAGATCGGGATAGTCGACGTCGACCTGCATCAGGAAGCGGTCGAGCTGGGCCTCGGGCAGCGGGTAGGTGCCCTCCTGCTCGATCGGGTTCTGGGTCGCCAGCACGTGGAAGGGGCGCGGCAGGTCGTGGCGCTGGCCGGCGACGGTGACGTGGTGCTCCTGCATCGCCTGCAGCAGCGCCGACTGGGTGCGCGGGCTGGCGCGGTTGATCTCGTCGGCCATCAGCAGCTGGGCGAAGACGGGGCCGCGCACGAAGCGGAACTCGCGGCCGCCCGACTTGCTTTCCTCGAGGATCTCGGAGCCGAGGATGTCGGAGGGCATCAAGTCGGGGGTGAACTGGATGCGGCTCTCCTCGAGGCCGAGGACGGAGCCGAGGCTCTCGACCAGCTTGGTCTTGGCGAGGCCGGGGACGCCGACGAGCAGCGCGTGGCCGCCCGACAGGACCGTCGCCAGCGCGAGGTCGATGACGTCGTCCTGGCCGAAGATGACGGCCTGGAGGGCCGCGCGGGCCGAGGACAACCGCTCCGCGGTGGCGTCGGCGAGGCGGACGATGTCGTCCGCCGGTTGATTGTTCGTGCTCATGTCCGGACTATATGTCCTCCAGATGCCGCGCAGAAAGGGTATGTCCAGCATGCGCGGGCGCAAGCCGGGCAACTTCTTGTGAACCAGGGTCAGGACCCATTAATGTCATCCATTCTGCGAGAGCGGATTTGGCCGCTGAACAGGAGGGAAGGTGCAGGAAATGTCGTTCATTTTCAAATCCTTCCCGACGCATTCAGCGGCCAAATCCGCCTCGCCCGCGGGTCGGTCCGGAAGCATCCGCCTGACCGAACCGGTCGCTTCGGCAAGGCCGCCAGCCTTCCCTCGCGCCCGTTTCCTCCATTCGAATGCTTCCGAACCGACAGAATTGCATGAGCTTAATGGGTTCTGACCCTAGCCCGGACAAGTGATCGATTTGTGGCGGCGGGGCGGTGCGGCGTTGCGCGGCCGGCGGAGAGGACATGGCCGAGACTGCACCGAAAACAGGCAATCCGGGCGAGGGGCTGCAGGGCCTGGAGAAGGCCGCGCGGCTGGCCGGCGGCAGGGGCCTGCCGCCCGTGCATCTGTGGAATCCAGAGAATTGCGGCGATCTCGACATCCGCATCGCCGGCGACGGGCTGTGGTACTATCTCGGCACGCCGATCGGCCGGAAGCGGCTGGTGCGACTCTTCTCGACGGTGCTCAGGCATGACGAGGACGGGCGCTACTATCTCGTCACGCCGGTGGAAAAGATCGGCATCAGGGTGGACGACGCGCCCTTCACGGCTGTGGAAATGGCCGTCGACGGCGAGGGACGCGAGCAGCGAATCAGTTTCCGCACCAATGTCGATGACGTGGTGACGGCGGGCGAGGAGCATCCCCTGCGCTTCGAGAACGAGAAGGGCACCGGCGGGCTGAAGCCCTATGTGCATGTGCGGGCGCGGCTGGAGGCGCTGGTGGTGCGTCCGGTCTTCTACGACCTCGTGGCCGCGGGCACCAAGGAGATGCGCGACGGCGTGGAGATGTTCGGCGTGTGGTCGTGCGGCACCTTCTTCGCCATGGCGCCGGCGGCGGAGATCGGCGCGTGAGCCTCGCCGGGGGCATCGAGGAGACGGCGGATTTCAGCGCCGACGCGTTCGTCAACCGCGCGGCGGGCCGGCTGCTCGACGCGCCGCCGGCAGGCGACCTCGACATGAGCCTGCCGCCCGAGCGCGGCGACCACGACCTCAACCCGGACACCTTCGAGATGCTGCGCGGGCAGGCGATGCGCCGCGCCGCCGTGCTGGTGCCCATCGTCGCCCGCGCGCAAGGGGCGATGGCGCTGCTGACGCTCAGGCCGGAGACGATGCCGAGCCATGCCGGGCAGGTCGCCTTTCCCGGCGGCAAGATCGAGGATGCCGACGCCGGGCCGCTCGACGCGGCGCTGCGCGAGGCCGAGGAGGAGATCGGCCTCGACCGGTCCTTCGCCACCCCGCTCGGCTATCTCGACCTCTACCTGCCGGGCTCGGGCTTCCGCATCGTGCCGGCGGTGGCGCTGGTGAGGCCCGACTACCGGCTCGATCCCGACCCGCGCGAGGTGGCGGATGTGTTCGAGGTGCCGCTGTCGTTCCTGATGGCGCCGCAGAACCACCAGAAGCACACGCGCCGCTTCAACGGCCGCGACCGGCATTTTTACGCGATGCCCTATGGCGAACGGTATATATGGGGCGCGACGGCGGGAATCATCCGCAACCTCTACGACCGAATCTACAGGTAGGCCCCGATGCTCAGAGCCGTCCTCATCGAGCTGGCGCTCTTCCTGACGCCGTTCGCGCTCTACTATCTGCTGGTCAAGCGGGCGCGGCGCGGCGAGCAGATCACCACCCCGTGGCTCTATCTGTCGCTGGCCGGGCTGCTGGTCGCCGGCTCGGCGCTGGTCTGGTACGCGCTGACCCACGGGTCGGACCCGACGGGCCAGTACACGCCGGCGGTCCTCAAGGACGGCAAGATCGTGCCGGGGCACATCGACCCGACAGACAAGCCGGCGCAATGAGCATGCGGCAGACGGCGCCCGCCCATATCGACATCGCGCGCTTCGGCAAGCCGGCCCTGCCGGCGGTGCTCGAGGCGCTGAACGGCGACGGCGTCGAGACGCGGATCGTCGGCGGCGCGGTGCGCAACGTGCTGATGGGCATGGAGGCCGGCGACATCGACCTCGCCACCACGGCGCTGCCGCAGGAGGTGATGGCGCTCGGCGCCGCGGCCGGGCTGAAGCCGGTGCCGACCGGCGTCAACCACGGCACGGTGACGCTGATCGCCGACGGCGAGCCCTTCGAGGTGACGACGCTGCGCGAGGATGTCGAGACGCACGGCCGGCACGCGACGGTGGCCTTCGGCACCGACTGGACGCGCGACGCGGAACGGCGCGACTTCACCATGAACGCGCTCTATGTCGGGCGCGACGGCACGGTCCACGACCCGCTGGAGGGCTATGCCGACCTGGCGGCGCGCCGGGTCGTCTTCATCGGCGATGCGGAGACGCGCATCCGCGAGGACTATCTGCGCATCCTGCGCTTCTTCCGCTTCCACGCCCGCTTCGGCGCCGGCCGGCCCGACGCCGACGGGCTGAAGGCGGCGACCAAGCTCAAGTCGGGGATCAACCGGCTGTCGGCGGAGCGCGTGTGGAAGGAGCTGAAGCTGATCCTCGGGGCGGCGGAGCCCGGCATCGCCATGCGCTGGATGCGAGTCTCGGGAATCCTCGACGTGGCGCTGCCCGAGCAGGCGAAATGGGGCATCGACGATCTCGACAAGCTGCTGGCCGGCGAGCGCGCGAACCGCTGGGCGCCCGACGCCATGCTGCGGCTGATGTCGATCCTGCCGCCGCGGCCCGACGTCGCCGGCGGCCTCGCCGACCGGCTAAAGCTGTCGAACGGCGAGCGCCGCCGCCTCGTCGACTACGCCCGCGCGCACGGCGCCGTCGCCAACGCCACCCCGCGCACCATCGACCGGCTGCTCTACCGCCACGGCGGCGAGACGGTGCTCGACGTGCTGAAGCTGGCGGTGGCGCGCGACAACGACGCCTCGCGGGCGCTCGCCCCCTTCATCGCGCGCGCCGAGGGCTGGACGAAGCCGGAGCTGCCGGTGTCGGGCCGCGACCTGATCGCCCGCGGCATCGCGCCCGGCCCGGCGATCGGCGAGGCGCTCGACCGGCTGGAGAAGAAGTGGATCGACAGCGGCTTCACGCTGACGCGGGACGAGCTGCTGGACTAGGAGCTGTGGGGGCTCACGGCCATTTCACCACCGGCGGCATCGAGGAGAGGATGGCGGGGACGTGGCCGCCGGTCTTGAGGCCGAAGATGGTGCCGCGGTCGTAGAGCAGGTTGAACTCGACATAGCGGCCGCGGCGCACGAGCTGTTCCTCGCGCTCGGCCTCGCTCCAGGGCCTGGCGAAGTTCGCCCGCACGAGCTCGGGATAGACCTTCAGGAAGGCGCGGCCGACATCCTGCGTGAAGGCGAAGTCGGCGTCGCGGTCGCCGCTGTCGAAATGGTCGTAGAAGATGCCGCCGATGCCGCGCATCTCGCCGCGATGGGGCAGGTAGAAATAATCGTCGCACCATTTGCGGAACTTCGCGTAGTCGGCGACGGCGTGGGCGTCGCAGGCCGCCCGCATCGCCGCGTGGAAGGCGGCGCTGTCGGGGTCGTCCTGGGTGCGGCGGGCGTCGAGCACCGGCGTCAGGTCGGCGCCGCCGCCGAACCAGGCCTTCGTGGTGACGACGAAGCGGGTGTTCATGTGCACGGCGGGGACGTGCGGGTTGTGCAGGTGGGCGATCGGCGAGATGCCGCTGGCCCAGAAGCGCGGATCCTCCCCGGCGCCGGCGATCTGCTTGCGGAATTCCTCTGAGAAGGCGCCGTGGACGGTCGAGCAGTGGACCCCGACCTTCTCGAAGACGCGGCCGTTCATCAGGCTCATCACGCCGCCGCCGCCGGCCTCGCCGGAGGCGTCGGTGCGCGCCCACGGCGTGCGCGCGAAACGGCCGGGCGCGCGGTCGGAAAGCGGGGAGCCGGCGGGCAATTCGTCCTCCAGCGCCTCGAAGGCGGCGCAGATGTCGTCGCGCAGCCGCTCGAACCAGGCGCGGGCGGTCTGCTTGGGGGCTTCGATGTCTTCGTTTCGATC
>JBFWXZ010000123.1:0-9917 GCA_050186955.1 Flavobacteriaceae bacterium | reverse complement strand
GAGGCGGTGCTGTCGGGGGTCAGCGCCGGCGTGATGGGCATCGACGCCGCCGGCCGCCTGACGCTCGCCAACCGCTCGGCCGGCGAGTTCCTGCCCGGCGACCGCCAGCAGACCATCGGCAAGCCCATCGACGACCTGATGCCCGAACTGGTGCCGCTGCTCGACAAGGCGGTGACGCAGCCGCAGCGCGTCCATCACGGCCAGATCACCCTGCATCGCGGGGGCGGGGACAGGACGCTGAGCGTTCGCGTGGCGACGGAGCGCTCGAGCGGAAAGGAGAACGGCTACGTGGTGACCATCGACGACATTTCCGAGCTTGTGACGGCCCAGCGGACCTCGGCCTGGGCCGACGTGGCGCGGCGCATCGCGCATGAGATCAAGAATCCTCTGACGCCGATTCAGCTTTCCGCCGAACGTCTTAAGAGGAAATATTCATCCAGGATACACACCGACAAGGACGTCTTCGACCAATGCACGGACACCATCATCCGGCAGGTCGGCGACATCGGCCGCATGGTCGACGAGTTCTCCTCCTTCGCCCGCATGCCGACGGCGACCATCGAGACCTTCGACATGGCCGAGACGGTCAAGGAGACGGTGTTCCTGATGCGCGTCGGCTATCCCGAGATCGCCATCAAGGCGCGGCTTTCCAGCTCGCCGCTCGACGCGCGCTACGACCGCCGGCTGGTGGCGCAGGCGCTGACCAATCTGATCAAGAACGCCACCGAGGCCATCGAGCAACGCCAGCACGGCGGCGACGCGCCGAAGGGCGAGATCCTGGTCTCGCTCGACACAAGGGGATCGACGACGATCCTCACCGTCACCGACAACGGCATCGGGCTTCCCAGGGAGAACCGGCAGCGGCTGCTGGAGCCCTATATGACAATGCGGGAGAAGGGCACCGGGCTCGGCCTCGCCATCGTCTCGCGCGTCATGGAGGAGCATGGCGGGCGCATCGAGCTGGGTGACGCGCCGGCGGTCGCCGAGGGCGGCTCAGGCGCCTCGATCAGGCTCGTCTTCCCCGACAGCGTGGCCGATGCGTCCGAGGCCGCGGCGCAGAGCGCGGAGGTTCACTGATGGCCGCTCCCGACATTCTCATCGTCGACGACGAGACCGACATCCGCGAGCTGGTGGCCGGCATCCTCGAGGACGAGGGGTTCACCACCCGCACCGCCGCAAACGCCGACGCCGCGCTCAGCGAGATCGAGACGCGGCGGCCCAATCTGGTCTTCCTCGACATCTGGCTGCAGGGCAGCCGGCTCGACGGGCTGGAGCTGCTCGACCAGATCAAGGAGCGCCATCCCGAGCTTCCGGTGGTGATGATCTCCGGCCACGGGACCATCGAGACGGCGGTCTCGGCGATCAAGCGCGGCGCCTACGACTATGTCGAGAAGCCGTTCAAGGTCGACCGGCTGGTGCTGATCGCGCAGCGTGCGCTTGAAGCCTCGCGGCTGAGGCGCGAGGTCCGCGACCTGCGCCAGCGCACCGGCGATCCCGACCGGCTGGTCGGGCGCTCGGCGGCGATGAACCAGCTTCGCCAGACGCTTGAGCGCATCGCGCCGACCAACAGCCGCGTGCTCGTGGTCGGCCCCTCCGGCGCCGGCAAGGAGCTCGCCGCGCGCACCATGCATTCGCTGTCGAACCGCGCGCACGGCCCCTTCGTCGTCATCAACGCGGCGGCGATCACGCCGGAGCGCATGGAGGAGGCGCTGTTCGGCCGCGAGGGCGCCAATGGCGAGCGCAAGATCGGCGCCATGGAGGAGGCGGACGGCGGCACGCTGTTCATCGACGAGATCGCCGATATGCCGCGCGAGACGCAGAACCGCATCCTGCGCGTGCTGGTGGAGCAGAACTTCTCGCGCGTCGGCTCGACCGCGCGGGTGCATGTCGACGTGCGCATCGTCTCCTCGACCAGCCGCGACCTCGAGGAGGAGGTCAGGGAAGGGCGGTTCCGCGAGGACCTTTTCCACAGGCTGTCGGTGGTGCCGCTGCGGGTGCCGCGGCTGGCCGAGCGGCGCGAGGACATTCCAGACCTCGTCGGCCATTTCATGACGATGATCTCGATGTCGACCGGGCTGCCGGAACGCACCATCGGGCAGGACGCGATGGCGGTGCTGCAGAGCCACGACTGGCCAGGCAACGTCCGCCAGCTGCGCAACAATGTCGAACGGCTGATGATCCTCGCCGGCGGCGACGAGGACGCCGTCATCACGGCGGAGATGCTGCCGGCGGAGGTTTCCGCCTCGCTGCCGCCGATGCCGGGCAGCGCGCGCGCCGAGGAACTGATGTCGCTGCCGCTGCGCGAGGCCCGCGAGGTGTTCGAGCGCGAATACCTGATCGCCCAGATCGGGCGCTTCAGCGGCAACGTCTCGCGCACCGCCGAGTTCGTCGGCATGGAGCGCTCGGCGCTGCACCGCAAGCTCAAATCCCTCGGTATCGGATAGGCGAAGGCGTCCGGAGTCGCTATTAAGGGCCGGCGAAGCGGGACCCGCGCCGGCCACGGCACGGCAACCCGCAGCCATTTTGGGGAACCCGGATGCGTATTCTTATCTGCGGCGCCGGTCAGGTCGGCTTCGGCATCGCCGAGCGCCTCGCCGTCGAGGGCAACGACGTCAGCGTCATCGACAACTCGCCGCGGCTGATCCAGTCGATCTCGGAGACGCTGGACGTCCGCGGCATCGTCGGCCACGGCGCCCATCCCGACATCCTGGCGCGCGCCGGCGCCGACCAGGCCGACATGATCATCGCCGTGACGCTGCACGACGAGGTGAACATGGTCGCCTGCCAGGTCGCCAGCTCGCTGTTCAACATCCCGACCAAGATCGCGCGCATTCGCGGGCAGAGCTATCTGGCGCCGGAATATGGCGACCTCTTCTCGCGCGAGAACCTGCCGATCGACGTCATCATCTCGCCCGAGGTCGAGGTCGGCGAGATGGTGCTGCGCCGGCTCGCCCTGCCGGGCGCCTTCGACACGGTGGACTTCGTCGACGGCGCGGTCACCGTCGCCGGCGTCACCTGCGAGGAAAACTGCCCGATCGTCGACACGCCGCTGTCGCAGCTCACCGAGCTTTTCCCCGACCTCGCCGCCGTCGTCGTCGCCATCTACCGCAACGGTTCGCTGTTCGTGCCGCACAGCACCGATTCGCTGCTCGTCGGCGACATCGCCTATTTCGTCGCCGATTCCGGCCAGGTGGCGCGCACGCTGTCGATCTTCGGCCACGAGGAGAAGGCGGCGAACCGCGTCGTCATCGCCGGCGGCGGCCATATCGGCTTCTATGTCGCGCAGGAGATCGAGGCGCGGCAGCGCCACGCCCGCGTCAAGGTCATCGAGAGCGTCCGCGACCGGGCGATCCAGATCGCCGAGGAGCTAGACCGCAGCGTCGTCCTGCACGGCAGCGCGCTGGACGAGGAGATCCTGCGCGAGGCCGATATCGGCGACGTCGACACCATCGTCGCGCTGACCAACAACGACGAGGTCAACATCCTCTCCTGCCTGCTGGCGCTGCGGCTCGGGGCGGGCAGGGCGCTCTGTCTCGTCAACAATCGCGGCTATCCCGACCTGACCCGCGATCTCGGCATCCAGGCCTATATCAACCCGCGCCAGATCACGATCTCGCGGGTGCTCCAGCATGTCCGCCGCGGCCGCATCCGCGGCGTCCACTCGATCCAGAACGGCGCCGCCGAGGTGATCGAGGCAGAGGCGCTGGAGACCTCGCCGCTGGTCGGCAAGCCGCTGCGTGAGATCGACATCCTCGAAGGGCTGCGGATCGGCGCCGTCGTCCGCGACGGCAAGATCATCATCCCGCGCGGCGGCACGGTCATCGAGGCGCGCGACAAGATCGTCATCTGCGCGATGGCCGACCAGGTGCGGCGGGTCGAGCAGATGTTCCGCGTTTCCATCGACTTCTTCTGACGCGGCCGAACCGCCGTGCTGCCCGTCTTCTTTCTCTTCGCGCATTTCCTCGGCGTCATGTCGCTGGCCTATGTGCTGCCGGCGCTTGCTGCGATCATCGCCGGAGAGACGGCGCTGGCGCCGCCCTTCATCCTGACCGGCACGCTCGGCGTCTTCGTCGCCGGCGCCTTCATCTTCGCCCTTCGCGGCCACGAGCAGCGCCTCAAGGCGCACCAGCGCTACCTGCTGGCCTTCCTGCTGTTCGCGCTGCTGCCGGCCTTCGGCTGCATCCCGATCATGCTCGCCATTCCCGGCACCAGCGCCATCGACGCCTATTTCGAGGCGGTCTCGGCGCTGACGACGACCGGATCGACGCTGCTGCCGCGCTACGAGCAGCTTCCCGACACAATCATCTTCTGGCGCTGCCTCATGGAGTGGATTGGCGGCGGGCTGACCCTGCTGGTCGCCGTGCTGGTCCTCGGCCCGGCGGGGGTGGGGGGACTGCCGCCGTCGGACGCGCGCATCATCGAGCATGGCGGCGAGAACGAGCGCCACCGGCTCAACGACACGCTTGGCGAGCTGCTGCCGCTCTATTTCTCGCTGACCTTCGCCTGCTTCGCCTGCCTGCTGGTCGTCGGCGCGCCGGCCTTCGACGCGCTCTGCCTCGCCTTCTCGGCGCTTTCGACCGGCGGCTTCGTCGGCCGGGGCGGCGATTTCACCACCTATCTTCCGATGGCCGGCACCTGGATCTACGCGCTGTTCATGCTGGTCGGCGCGTCGAGCATCCTGTGGCTGCGCTCGCTGACCCAGGGCCGCTGGCACCGCATCCGCGACTACCGCGAATTCTACTGGCTCGCCGGCATCACCGCCGCCGTCGGGGTGTGGATCGCCGCCATCCTCTACGAGGCGAGCGGCGGCGGCCTGTGGGTGGCGATGACCGACGGCTTCGCCACCGCCGCCTCGCTGGTCTCGACGACGGCCGTCGAGAGCCGGCACGGGAGCTTCGCGCTGCTGCCCTTCGTCGCCGTGATCATGATCCTGCTCGTCGGCGGCAGCGGCTTTTCCACGGCCGGCGGCCTCAAGCTGTTCCGGGTCGGCGCGATGAGCGTGCAGGCCTACCGGGAGCTGAACCGGCTGGTCTATCCGCATGGCGTGCGCCGCGCCCGGTTCGGCAGCCAGACCTACGACATGCAGATGATGAAGGCGATCTGGAGCGCCATGACGGCGACCCTGCTGGTGCTGTCGGCGTGCATCGCCGGGCTGACGGCGGGCGGATTCGGCTTCGAGGACGCGCTGCTGCTGTCGATCGCCTCGTTCTCCAACGCCGGGCCGGCCTATCAGGCCTCGGTGATCGACACCAACGACTTCGTCGCCATCGGCACCCTCGGCGACCCCGACAAGCTGCTGCTGGCCTTCGTCATGGTGGTCGGCCGGGTCGAGGTCATCGCGATCCTCAGCCTGCTCTCGCCGTCGACATGGCGGCGGTGACCGGCTGCCCAAAAAAGCGGCAAACAGGCCGATAAACACATTTTTTGCCACGGAAGCCTTGCGGGAGCGCGAAACCCTGCCATTTTATATGTGCACTGCAAACAGGTGCAGTCAGCGCCCCGCGGCGGGACGCGAAGGAAAACGAGAATGGCGCAAGAACGCACACAGAGCCTGCAGGACACGTTTCTCAATCATGTCCGCAAGAGCAAGGTTCAACTGACGATCTTTCTGGTCAACGGCGTGAAGTTGCAGGGGGTCGTCACCTGGTTCGACAATTTCTGCGTGCTGCTGAGGCGCGAGGGACACTCGCAGCTTGTCTACAAGCACGCGATATCGACCATCATGCCGAACCAGCCGATCCAGCTTTTCGAGCCCGGCGAGGGCGATGGCGACAACTGACACCGGCGCCCGCGACGGTCTGCTGGGGGACGAGCCGCACGCGGCCGAGACGGGGAAGGGCGGCCATGCCACCGAGACCCCGCCGACGCGTGCGATCGTCGTCGTTCCCGTGCTGCGCGCCGAGACGGCGTCCGGCCATGAGCGCCGCGACGCCAGCGCACGCATCGAGGAGGCCACCGGCCTCGCGCTCGCCATTGATCTCGACGTCGTCGACGCGCTTAGCGTGACGCTCGCCCGGATCACGCCGGCGACGCTGATCGGCTCGGGCAAGGTCAGGGAAATCGGCGAGCTGGTGTCGCGCGAGGAGATCGACCTCGCGGTCATCGACCAGGCGATAAGCCCCGGCCAGCAGCGCAACCTCGAGAAGGCCTGGGGCTGCAAGGTGCTCGACCGCACCGGGTTGATCCTCGAGATTTTCGGCCGGCGGGCGCGGACGCGGGAAGGACGCCTGCAGGTCGAGCACGCGCATCTGAGCTGGCAGAAGAGCCGCCTCGTCAGAAGCTGGACCCATCTGGAGCGCCAGCGCGGCGGCTTCGGCTTCCTCGGCGGCCCCGGCGAAACCCAGATCGAGGCCGACCGCCGGCAAATCCAGACGCGGCTGCTGAAGATCGAGAAGGAACTCGACGACGTCCGGCGCACGCGCGGGCTGCACCGCAAGGCGCGCCGCGACGTGCCGTATCCCGTGGTCGCGCTGGTCGGCTATACGAACGCGGGAAAATCCACTCTTTTCAACCGCTTGACCGAGGCGTCGGTGCTCGCCGAGGACATGCTCTTCGCGACGCTGGACCCGACGCTCAGGCGCATCGACCTGCCGGACGGGCAACGCGCCATCCTCTCCGATACGGTGGGCTTCATCTCCGACCTGCCGACGACGCTGGTCGCCGCCTTCCGGGCGACGCTGGAGGAGGTGCTGGCGGCTGACATCATCCTGCATGTGCGCGACATCGCCGCCGACGACAGCGATTTGCAGGCCGACGACGTGCGGCGCACGCTGGAGGCGCTCGGCATCGACGCCGACGACAAGCGGGTCGCCGAGGTCTGGAACAAGATCGACCTGCTGGCGCCGGAGCGCCGCGAGCAACTGGTGGCGCAGGCCGAAAGGGCCGATTCCGCCGGCGGCCACAGGCCGCTGCCGGTCTCGGCGGCGACGGGCGAGGGACTCGACACGCTGCTCGCCTTCGTTTCCAGGGAGCTGAGCCGGCGCAACGCCACCCGGCGCGTGGTGCTCGCCGCGTCGGACGGCGCTGGCCGCAACTGGCTCTACCGCCACTGCATCGTGCTGGAGCGGACAGACCGCGACGACGACGGCTCGTCGGCCTTCACCGTTTCGGTGCCCGCCGAACGGCTCGGCGAATTCGACCGCCGGTTCGCCGAGGCGGGCTGAAACTTCTAGCGTTCCGAGGCCTTTGCCTCGTCCCACCAGCCATCCATCGTCTCGAGCGACGGCGCGGGGTCGCCGGCGGCGTCGTAGCGCGCCTCGACGGCGCGGAAGCGGCGCTCGAACTTGGCGTTGGCGGCGATCGCCGCCTGTTCGGGGCTGACGTCGAGATGGCGCGCCAGGTTGCAGACGGCGAACAGCAGATCGCCGATCTCGGCCGTCAGCTCGGCGCGGTCGCCGCCGCTCTCGACGGCCTCGCGGATCTCGCCGGTTTCCTCCTCGATCTTGTCGAGGACGGCGCGCGGGTCGTTCCAGTCGAAGCCGATGCGGCTCGCGCGCTTCTGGAGCTTCACGGCGCGCAGCAGCGGGGGCAGGGAGGCCGGCACGTCATCGAGCCGGGAGTCGAGCCGCGAGCCGGATTTTCCGCGTTCCCGCTTCTCCGCCGCCTTGATCTCCTCCCACGATTTGCGGACCTCGCCGGCGTCGCGGGCGCCGGCGTCGCCGAAGACGTGCGGATGGCGGCGGATCATCTTGGCGGTGATCGCCTCGACCACGTCGCCGAAATCGAACTTTTCCGCCTCGCGCGCCATCTGCGCGTGGAAGAAGACCTGCAGCAGCAGGTCGCCGAGCTCGTCGACGAGATCGTCCATGTCGTGGCGGGCGATGGCGTCGGCGACCTCGTGGGCTTCCTCGATGGCGTATGGCGCGATGGAGGCGAAGTCCTGCTGGAGGTCCCACGGGCAGCCGGTGACCGGCGTCCTGAGCGCCGCCATGATCTCGATGAGCCGGTCTATGTCGCGGGAAGGGTTCATGGATTCGCCCCTTGATTTGCCCTTTGGAGCCCGGGCGGAAAGGTTGAGATATGCCGCATAAGATATATTATGGAACTCAAGGATAAGACTTACGGGGACGCCGCGGCGGTTTCTGCCTGCCGCCGGCGTTCGCGGACGCGCCTCACGCCGCCGTCTCGAAGGACAGCATGTCGTGGGCCGGCTCGACGCCCGCCGGCAGTGTCCGGCACAGCGTCCGGTAGTCGAGGTCGATATGCATGTGGGTCAGGATGGCGCGCTTCGGCTTCAGCAGCGCGATCCAGTGCAGCGCCTCGTCGAGGCTGAAGTGGCTCGGATGCGGCGTCGGCCGCAGCGCGTCGACGATCCAGACGTCGAGACCGCGCAGCGCCTCCAGCGCCGCGTCGTCCAGCGCGTTGACGTCCGGCGAATAGGCGACGCCGCCGAAGCGGAAGGCGAGCGAGTCGATGGCGCCGTGCTGCTGGCGGATGGGGAGGGCCGTGATGTCGCCCCCTGCCCCGTGGATCGTCACCTCGCGCCCCGCCGAGATGCGATGCGCGTTGAGGATCGGCGGATAGTCGCTGCCCGGCGGCGTGCGGAAGCAGTAGCCGAAGCCTTCGTGCAGACGGTCCATCGTGGTTTCGTCGGCATAGATGTCGACGCGGCGGCGCATGTTGATGACGAAGCCGCGCAGATCGTCGATGCCGTGGATATGGTCGGCATGGGCATGGGTGTAGAGCACGCCGTCGATCTCGCGGATGTCCGCCGCCAGCACCTGTTCGCGCATGTCGGGGCTGGTGTCGACCAGCACGCGGGTCGCGTTGCCGCCCTCGAAGCGCTCGACCAGCATCGAGCAGCGCCGGCGGCGGTTGCGCGGCTCCTGCGGGTCGCAGGCGCCCCAGTCATTGCCGATGCGCGGGACGCCGGGCGAGGAGCCGCAGCCGAGCAGGGTGAAGCGCAGCCTCGCGCTCACGCGCCCTGCCCGCCTTCGGGCCGCGCGACCTTGGAGAACAGGCGGAAGAAATTGTCGCCGGTCTGCCGATGGATCTCGTCGACGCTCACGCCGCGCGTCGCGGCAAGCACCGCCGCCGTATGGGCGACGAAGGCCGGCTCGTTGCGCCTGCCGCGATTGGGCACCGGGGCGAGATAGGGCGCGTCGGTCTCGACCAGGATGCGGTCGGCGGGCATCTCCCGCGCGATGTCGCGCAGCGTATCGGAGGACTTGAAGGTGAGGATGCCGGAGAAGGACACGTAGAGGCCAAGCTCGATGCCGGTCCGCGCCAGCGCGGCGCCGGAGGAAAAGCAGTGCAGGACGGCGGGGAAGGCCCCCTTCCCTGTCTCCTCGGTCAGGATGCGGGCCATGTCGTCATCGGCGTCGCGGGCGTGGATGACGAGCGGCAGGCCGGTCTCGCGGGCGGCGGCGATGTGGTTTCTCAGGCCCTCGGCCTGCGCCTCGCGCGGGGAGTTGTCGTAGTGGTAGTCGAGGCCCGCCTCGCCGATGGCGACGACCTTCTCGTGGCGGGATAATCCTATTAATTCCTCGACGGTTACGTCGAGTTCCTCATGCGCGTTGTGGGGATGGGTGCCGACCGAGCAGTAGATGTCGGGAAAGCGATCGGCGACGGCGAGCACCTGCGGAAAGCGCCGCACGCGGGTGCAGATGGTGACCATGCGGCCGACGCCGGCGTCGCGGGCGCGCCCGACCACATCGTCCAGTTCCTCGGCGAAATCGGGGAAGTCGAGATGGCAGTGGCTGTCGACGAGCATCAGGCCTAGTCCGCCTTGAGTTCTTCCGGCTCCACATAGCGCGGGAAGACCGCGCTGGGCGAGGGCAACGCGGCACCCTCCTTCAGGCGGCCGCCTTCTCCCAGCATGGCGAAATCGCGCGCGTCCTCGCCGACGCCGAGGAGATCGAGCAGTTTCGCCGCCGAGCCCGGCATCACCGGCTGGCACAGGATGGCGATCTGGCGCA
>JBFWXZ010000122.1:0-9924 GCA_050186955.1 Flavobacteriaceae bacterium | reverse complement strand
CTTGGTGCGGCGCAACACTTGGATTTGGCCGTTTTTTGTGCTAGTATCGCCTTCAAGTTGAAGTCTGTGCACCAGAAGCTCCCGCAACGGGGGCGTTTTTCATCATGGGGAGCGAATATCGGGCCGGATCGTTGATCCGGGCATGAACTTTCGCGGCCCATGATGCCGCATGGAACGATCCGGGGCCTGCCGCAGAATGCGGGTGGCCGGACGACAGGTAGGCAGCGGAAACAGAAAGAGTTCCGACAGGCGACGGCAATCCCGCCGGCATTGGGCTGGACGGGCGGATGCCGCGGACTTCAGGAGTTGATCGAGCGTATGACTGCGAAGAGCGCAAAGAAGACCGTGCAGCGGCAGGGTTTCAAGACCGGCGAACAGATCGTTTATCCGGCGCATGGCGTCGGCCAGATCGTCAGCATCGACGAGCAGGAGATCGCCGGGATGAAGCTCGAACTGTTCGTCATCAATTTCGAGAAGGACAAGCTGACCCTGCGCGTTCCCACCACCAAGGTCCAGAGCGTCGGCATGCGCAAGCTGAGCGAGGACGCGGTGGTCAAGAAGGCGCTCGACACCCTCAAGGGCCGCGCCCGCGTGAAGCGCACCATGTGGAGCCGCCGCGCGCAGGAATACGAGGCCAAGATCAATTCCGGCGACCTCATCGCGATCGCCGAGGTCGTCCGCGACCTGCATCGCGCCGAGAACCAGCCCGAGCAGTCCTACTCCGAGCGGCAGCTCTACGAGGCCGCGCTCGACCGCCTCGCCCGCGAGGTTGGCGCCGTCAAGAAGCTGACCGAGACCGAGGCCATCCGCGAGATCGAGGCGATGCTCGCCAAGGGTCCCAAGCGCGGCGCCGCCAATGAGGGCGCCCAGGAAGAGGCGGCCTAGGCTCTCTTCACGCGACCCGAACGGTATTTGAGGGCCCGGCAGCGATGCCGGGCCTTTTCGTTTGCGCCTCCCCTGATCCGCGAAGCCGGCCGCCGCGTAGCATCACGACGATGTGATGCATGGAATGTCCCGGCTTCCCGGCGCGTCATCTTTTCGGCAACCGATGGAGCCACCATGCGTTGGTACCCGTTGGGCGCGAGCCGCGAGAGGGGAAAACCGTGCCGGATTTCTCGAACGATCAGCGCAGGTTCATCGGCCAGGCCATGGCCGCGCCCTATCTCACCCGCGAGGAAGAGATCGAGCTGACCCGGGCCTGGTCAGCCGAGGGCGACGAGGAGGCGCTGCATCGCCTCGTCACCGCCCACATGCGGCTCGTCATCTCGGTCGCCGGCAAGTTCCGCCGCTATGCGCTGCCGATGGGCGATCTCATCCAGGAGGGCCATATCGGCCTGCTGGAGGCGGCCGCCCGCTTCGACCCCGCGCGCGAGGTGCGCTTCTCGACCTATGCGACATGGTGGATACGCGCCAGCGTGCAGGATCATGTGCTGCGCAACTGGTCCATCGTCCGCGGCGGCACGAGCTCGACCCAGAAGACGCTGTTCTTCAGCCTGCGCAAGCTGCGCGCCCGGCTGACCCGCACCGGCGACCTGCCGCGCAGCCGTCTCCACGCGGAGATCGCGAGCCGCCTTCGGGTCTCCGAGGCCGACGTCGCGGCGATGGACGGCAGGCTTTCGGGCAACGACGTCTCGCTCAACGCGCCGGCCGGCGAGGATCCGGCGAACGGCGCCGAGAAGCAGGATTTCCTCGTCTCCGAACAGCCGCTGCCCGACGAGATCGCCGGCGGGCGCATCGACGCCGAGCGCGACCGCACATGGCTCGCCAACGCCCTTAACACCCTCGACAAGCGCGAACTCTCGATCATCCGCGAGCGGCGGCTGAGCGACGACGCCGCCACCCTCGACTCGCTGGGGAGGCGGCTTGGCGTCTCCAAGGAACGGGTCCGGCAGATCGAGGCGCGGGCGCTGCAGAAGCTGAAGGTGGCGCTGCGCCAGACGCGCCCGGCGGGTGCGCATTTCACCCACTGACCTTGCAAGCGTCTATTCGACGACCAGCTTGACCTCGTTGCCGGGCTTGAGATCGGCGTTGCCGCGAAGCCCGTTGAGCACCAGGAAGCGCTCTAGCCGGTTGTCGGAGATCGCCATGCGGGACGCCAGCGATTCCACCGTGTCGCCGCGCTTGGCCTCGACCGCCACCACCTTGAGCGGCCGCGCCAAGGCGGCTTCCGCCGGGGTGATGTAGCGGAAGGTGCGGATCGCCGTCTCGAAGGTCGCCGCCAGTTCCGGCGTCAGCTCGCGGGCCGCGAGGATGAAGCGGTAGGCGTCGTTGCCGCGCGCCCGGAAGATGGCGATGCGGAACACCCAGCCATCGGCGTGGATGTCGGCGAAGGCCACCGGGAAGCCGTTGATCTCGGTCTCCGTCACTTCGCCCACCGTGCCGTTGCGCACCGTGCTGTTCTGCAGGTGCTCGGTGAGGGTGACGCCGCGCGAGACGGAAATGCCGTCGAAGCGGATGATGTCGCCGGCCGCCGAGACCCCGACCACCGCCTTCGGCGTGTTCTCCAGCCCGTAGCCGTTGGGAAGCGTGAAGGTCAGCCCGAGGACCGGATGGATGAAGGTGCGCCCGCGCACGAAGCCCTCGCGCGGATCGTCGCCGTAGAGGATGCCGTCGAGCGCGGAGAGGTAGCCGTCCCGGTCGCGCTCGCCCTTGACCTGCTGCGCCCGCGCCTGCTCCTTCGCCGCCGCGATGCGCTCCGGCGTCGAGGGGTGGGAGGCGAAGAGGTCGACGCGGCCGGAATCGTATTGCTGGTTGAGCGCCCGCGAATGCAGCGACGTCTGCCGGTCGAGATCGGCGAGGAAGGTGACCGACGCCATCGGGTCGTAGCCGGCGCGCGCGGCGATGGTGATGCCCATCGAATCCGCCTCCAGCTCCTGCGCCCGCGAGAACTGCGCGAGCCGCCCCTGGGTGAGCGCCAGCGCCTGCGCGCCGGCGGCCGGGTCGCGTACCACGTCGGCGACGACGCGGCTGACCACGGCGGCGGCGGTCGCCTGCTCCTCGCGGGCGATCGCGTGCCGCCTCAGCACATGCGCCATCTCGTGGCTCAGCACCGTCGCGATCTCGGCGTCGTCATTGGCCAGCGCCAGCAGGCCGCGGGTCACGTAGAGATAGCCGCCGGGCAGCGAGAAGGCGTTGAGCGAGGGCGAGTTCAGCACCGTCACCTTGAAGTCGATCTCGGGATGCGAGGAGGCCTGCGCCAGCTTGCCGACGATCTCGTCCAGATAGGCCTGCAGGCGCGGCGCCTCGTAGACGCCGCCATAGGCGGCGACCACCTTGGGGTGCTCGCGCTCGCCGAGCTTGATGTCGGAGGCGGGGATCGGCGACAGCGCCACCGTGCCGTCCTGCATGGTGGTGGCGCAGCCGGCGGCGAGCGCCAGCAGCGCGGCGGCCATCGCCGCGCGCAACACCATGCCGGCGCGCAAGCGCCACCTACTTCCGGTCG
This sequence comes from Flavobacteriaceae bacterium, assembly GCA_050186955.1. Taxonomy (GTDB): domain Bacteria; phylum Pseudomonadota; class Alphaproteobacteria; order Rhizobiales; family Tepidamorphaceae; genus JACKJP01. Next base: position 6,482 of record JBFWXZ010000122.1, on the reverse strand, counting down.
TCGTCCAGGACAATTTCGATCTGCTCCGGATGCGTTACCTCGATAAATGGCCCGCCATTCTCGCCGATCCAGCCCCGCACACGGATTTTATTGCCGACGAGCCGCTTCGGAGAGACGCCGTCCCAGTCGAAGCGCCTTAGCTCCGCCACGGGTAGCGTTACGGTAAAATCATGGCGCCAATTCGTTCCGAAATTGAGATAATAGCGGCGTCCGGCCCTCTCGGCCGAAAGCGGCGCCCCCTCCACCAGTTCGTAGCGGCTGTTGCGCGAGCGTACCTCGCCCGGCCTGCCGCCGTCCAGAACCCGGTAGTTGTCGAGCGCCCACAGGCCCTCGCGCAGACGGCGCGCCTCGCCCTCGACGCGCTCCAGCAGCCGCACGCAGGAGCGGTTGTCGGGAAACGAATAGACCCGCGCGAAGCCCCTGCGGACCATCGCCCCCTGCACCCAGCCACCCTCGCCCGCATCGTCGACGAAGAGATGCGCCAGCCGCCGGCCGTGCGGGTCGATCCGGCGGCCGCCATAGGCCAGGCGCACCCCGCGCCCGAGACACATCGCGCTCAGCGCGGCGCGCGCTTCCTCCGCGAACGGCCATGTCGGATAGCCCGGCCGCCCGAGCGGCAGCTTGGGCGCCTGGATGCCGACCAGGCGGACCGTCGTGCCGTCCTCGAGCTCGACCGTGTCGCCGTCGGCGACGGCGACGATCTCCGCCTCGCCGCCGCGCCGCAGCTGGTCCGGCGTCACCACCGGCGGAAACGGCAGCAGCCTGTCGCGCAGGCTGCCGAGGAAATCGCGCGCCCGTCTCATCGGAGAAAATCCGTCCCTGCCGCGCCCGTTCCGTGACGGCGGCGCGGATCAGCGCCGCGGCTGCGCCTTGTCGCCATAGCGGGTCCAGTATTCCTTCACCCAGTCGACGGGGCCGTAGCCGAACTTGCGCTTGGTGCCCCACCGCGAGCGGTCGTTGCGGACGAGATCGGCCGGCCGCGGGCTGCCGTGGAAGACCAGCACCTTCGATTTCGCCGGCTTCCTGATCTTCGGGAAGATCCGGTTGAGCGGGAAATATTTCACGCAGTGCCACTTGAAGCTGCTCGACCAGTCGAACGGCCAGTAGCGGCGCTGCGGCGACTCGCGGGTGATGAACACCTGATCGTCGTTGCAGGTCGCATAGACGGCGTCGGGATCGGCCACGAAACGATCATAGAGGTGGCGCTGCTCGGAGGGATAGAAGCCGATCACCGAGCCCTGGACCCCGCGGTCGGGCCGCAGCGCCAGCGGCGCCAGCGACCACAGGGTCGGGTTCCACTCGCGCTGCACGTTCAACCCGCGCAGCTCGCGGATGCGCTGGAAATAGGCGTCGATCGGCCGCAGGATCATGATGTCGAGATCGAGATAGAGAACCGGAATCTCGTCCTCGCCGAAGATGCCGGGCTTGAAGATCGACAGCTTCGGCCAGCAACCGAAGCCCTTGCGCTCCTCGACGATCCCCATCTCCGGCAGCGAAATGGCCTCGACCTCGGGGATCAGCCCCTTGGCGTCGTCGGTGAGGCAGACGAAGCGGTGCGGCTCGCTCAGATTGTCGGCGACCGCGCGGCACAGCATATTGACGTATTCGGCCGGAAACGGCCGTCCCCATTTGCAGCAAACGACGACGGGCAACCCGCGCGGCGCGGGCTTCGCCACCGCCTTGCGCGCCTTGGGCCGGGCCGGGGCCTTCGCGCGCGCGGCGGGTTTTACGGCGCGCGCCGGCTTGCGGGTCTCGGATTTCTTCGCCACGGTGGATACTCCTTCGGGCGGCGTCTCTGTCGGCGGTCAGATGCCCTGAATTGCCCCGCCGCCGCAACCGTTTTCCCCGAGGATGCCCGTCACGCACCGCCCTCACGCGGCGTCTGATGCCCGCCACTCCGGAAAGGGATCGGGCAGATCGCGATGGGCGGCCGGATCGAAATCCGCCGCATCGCTGTCACCGACGAGACATTCGTCGAGCGTCGCCGTGATGGCGCCCCGGTCCATGCCCGATCCGATGAAGACCAGTTCCTGACGTCGGTCGCCCCAGCCGGGAAGCCAGTGCCGCTGCAGCATCTCCCGCCATTGCTCGCTGTCGGGCCAGTGCCGGTTGGGAACCGCCGCCCACCAGAAGCCCATCGGCTCCGTACGGCAAACCGCCCCGGCGAGGCTCATCTCGCCGACCCAGCGCGGGCGCGTGGCCAGCCAGAACAGCCCCTTGGCGCGGATCAGGCCCGGCCATGTCAGCCCGATGAAGCGCTTGAACCGCTCCGGGTGGAAGGGCCGCCTGGCACGGTAGACGAAGCTCGAGATCCCGTATTCCTCGGTCTCCGGCACGTGATCGCGAAAGCCGTTGAGCTCCTTGAACCAGAGCGGGTGCTGATGCGCGCGGTCGTAGTCGAACCGTTTCGTATCGAGAACCTCCCGGACCGGAATACGGCAGTGATCGGCCTCGATCAGCCGCGCATCGGGATTGAGGGCCCGGACCACCTTGCGGACCAGGTCACGCTGTTCCGCATCGACGTCGGACGCCTTGTTGACGACCACCACGTCGGCGAACTCGATCTGGTCGACAAGCAGGTCGACCAACGTTCGCTCGTCGCCCTCGCCTGCGCTTGCTCCCCGCTCGCGCAGGAAGTCCCGGCTCGCATAGTTCCTCAGCAGGTTCGAGGCGTCGACGACGGTGGCCATGGTGTCGAGCCGGGCGATGTCGGAGAGGGACAATCCGAATTCATCGCGGAATTCGAAGGTCGCGGCGATCGGCAGCGGCTCCGCGATGCCCGTCCCCTCGATCACCAGATAGTCGAACCCGCCTTCCGAAGCGAGGCGCCGCACCTCATGGAGCAGGTCGTCGCGAAGCGTGCAGCATATGCAGCCATTGGTCATCTCGACCAGCTTCTCGTCGGTGCGGGTAAGCGCTCCGTCGGCGCGCACGAGTTCGGCATCGATATTCACCTCGCTCATGTCGTTGACGATGACCGCGACGCGCAGCCCTTCCCGGTTGTTCAATATGTGGTTCAGCAAGGTCGTCTTGCCGGCGCCGAGAAATCCCGACAGGACCGTTACCGGAAGGCGTTCGTGCTTCATGTGGCAAATCCTCACAATGTTATAACATAACATAATTAATCGAACCGGCCCGGCCACCGCAAGGCGACGGTGCGAGAATCGTTCGCGAACGTGAAAACCCGCCGCTGTCGGACTCCGCCCGCTATCCCGAGTCCGGTCCAACCCGCGGCAGAAGGGGGAGAGAGCGCACCCCGCTCCGGCCCGACCCGATCTGTCGGCAGCATCTTTCAAGAGCCGCCTTCGGCATGTAAGTTGCCCCGCGAATGCGGTCCCCGTAGCTCAGCAGGATAGAGCACCAGATTCCTAATCTGGGGGTCACAGGTTCGAATCCTGTCGGGGACGCCAGCCTCCCACCCGCCTCTCGCCGCATTTTCCCGCAGACAATGACAACCGCGCCGCAGCCGGTTATTTGAGAATGCCATGACGACGTCCACCACGACGCTGCCGGCCCGGTCGATGCCGTTGCGCGCCCTGCGCGCGCTGTGCCTGTTGATGCTCCTCGCCTTCGCGGCGATCCCGGCGGCGCGCGCCCAGAGCGCCGATTCGCCGCAGGCGGCGCAGCCGCCGCAGGCGACGCAGAGCCAGACGCCGCCGCCCGTCGCCCCGCCGCAAGCCGCGCAACCCGCGCCCGCCCAAGCATCCCCGGGACAGGTTTCCTCGGGACAAGCTTCCTCAGGTCAGGTTTCTTCGGGTCAGGCATCGCCGGGCCAGGTCGACGCCGCCCCGGCGCCGGGCGACGGCGGGAAGCTGGATGCGCCGGCGGCCGCGCCCGCCGCACAGGCCCTGCCCGTGCCCCGGCAGGGCGAGGCCGAACAGGTCGACGCCTGGAAGCTCGCCCTCGACCAGATCGAGATCGCGCTCCAGCGCGAGGGACTGACGGAAGCCGAGATGCTGGAGTTCGAGCGCCAGCTCGAGCCGATCCGCAACCAGGCCAACGACGTCGTCGGCAAGCTCGCGCCGCAGCTCAAGGCGCAGCAGGACCGGCTCAAGCAGCTGACGCCGGCCAGCGACAAGGAGACCGGCAACACCAATGAGGGGCTGTCGAGCGAGCGCGAGCAGCAGCAGGCCGCCGTCGACCGCCTCGAGGCGACCGTCCGCAAGGGCCGCCTGGTCTCGGTGCTCGCCGACCAGTTGCTCTCCAGGGTTGCCGAGCGCCGCCGCGACCGGTTCGCGCGCACCCTGTTCGAGAAGCGCCGGAGCATCCTCGCGCCGTCGCTGTGGAGCGACGGCCTCGGCGGCATTCCCCGCGTCTACCGGTCGACCAGGATCATCCTCGGCGACGCCCTGGCGGTGATGTCGGCGCCGCTGCTCGGCGACGCCATGCTGCCCGTCGCCCTGTCGCTCCTCGCCGGCATCGTCATCATCGTCGCCGGGCGGCTCGCCAAGCGGCGATTCGTGCGCCGAAGACCCGACACGACGCCGACCAACCGCCTCGACAGACTGAGCGCGGCGGCCTGGTTCACCCTCGTCAACGGCCTCTTCCCCACCGTCGCCCTGATCATCGTCATGGCGACGCTGCAGAGTTATCAGGTCCTTCCCGAGCGGCTGGACGGCTTCGCCAACGCGCTCGTCGGCAGCATCGCGCTGGCCGTGTTCATCACCGCCCTCGCCCGCGCCGTGCTCGCGCCCAACAGCCGCCAGTGGCGCCTCGTCGACCTTCCCGACGCCACCGTCGCGCCGACCCTGCATTCCATCATGGCGCTCGCCGGGCTGCTGCTGTTGCAGACCATGCTGAGCGAGCTCTACGACCTGACGGCCGCGCCGCTCTCGGTGAGCGTGCTGACGCAAGGCATCATGTCGATCGCCATCGCGCTGACGATCATGTTCGCCCTCATCCGCATCATCCGCGCCCGCACCGCCGCGGCGCTCGGCGAGGGGCTGACGGTCAACGAGCGGCGCTGGCGCTGGCTGCGCGGCTTCATCTGGGCGGCGCTGTTCGTCGTGGTGGCGTCGGCGGCCGCCGGCTACATCGCCATCTCCGGCTTCCTGGCGACGCAGATCGTCTTCGCCGGGATCATCGCCGCGGTCCTCTCCCTGCTCATCGGCCTCAACGACGAGATCACCTCGACGCTGATCGGCGACGAGCGCGGGCTGGACGCCGCGCTGGCGCAGAATCTCGGCCTGAAGCACGGCACCATCGAGCAGATCAGCATCCTCACCGGCGGCGTGATCCGCTTCCTGCTGATCGTCATCGCCGGCGTCCTGCTGCTGCTTCCCTGGGGCTTCGACACCCGCGAGTGGCGCGCCTGGGTCGAGAAGGCGTTTTTCGGCTTCCAGGTCGGCGACATCGAGATTTCGCTGTCGGAAATCCTCTTCGCCCTGCTGCTGTTCGGCGTCGGCATGCTGGCGACGCGGGCGTTCCAGCGCTGGCTCGGCGAAAGCTACCTCCCGCACACGCGGCTCGACCTCGGCCTGCGTAACTCGATCCGCACCGCCGTCGGCTATCTCGGCATCGCCGGCGCGGCGATGTTCGCCATCACCTATATCGGCCTGTCGCTGGAGAACCTCGCCATCGTCGCCGGCGCGCTGTCGCTGGGCATCGGCTTCGGCCTGCAGTCGGTCGTCAACAATTTCGTCTCCGGCCTGATCCTGCTCGCCGAGCGGCCGATCAAGGAAGGCGACTGGGTGCGCACCGCCAACGCCGAGGGCAATGTCCGGCGCATCTCGATCCGCGCCACCGAGATCGAGACCTTCGACCGCGCGACGGTGATCGTGCCGAATTCGGACCTGATCTCCGGCACCGTCACCAACATGATGCACAACAACCGGATGGGCCGGCTCGTCATCCCCATCGGCGTCGGCTACGCCTCCGACGCCGACCAGGTGCGCGATATCCTGACCGCCTGCGCCGAGCGCAACCCGGAGGTCCTCGGCAATCCGGCGCCGCGGGTCTATTTCAGGGATTTCGGCGCCAGTTCGCTGGATTTCGCGCTCTATGTCTATCTGCGCGACGTCGACAACACGATGTCGGTCAAGAGCGACCTGCATTTCGACATATTGCGCGAGTTCCGTGCTGCCGGTATCGAGATTCCGTTTCCGCAGCACGACGTCAACCTGCGCGATATCGAGCGGATCGAACGCGCTCTGTCCGGCGCGCGGCCGAAGACGGGCCGCGCGAGAAAAGGCGACGACACTTGATCCTGACCACGCTTGCCCGCGGCGCGGCGATCGCGCTCATCGCCCTGGCGCTCGCCGGCTGCGGCGAAACGCCGACCGCCAAGCCAGCCTTCTACACCGATCTGGCGCGCGCCGGGGCCAGCCTCGATGCGAACGACGCCGCCGCCACCATCAATCACTACCGCAAGAACAACGGACTCTCGCAGGTCGCCCTCGACCCCGGCCTGACGACGCTCGCGCAAGCCTACGCCCGCGACCTCGCCGACGCGGCGGCGCGCGGCGAGCAGATCCGGCCCGACG
>JBFWXZ010000121.1:0-10117 GCA_050186955.1 Flavobacteriaceae bacterium | reverse complement strand
TCGGTGGCGAGCGTGCCGCCGAGCGCGACGTTGAGCTCCTGCATGCCGCGGCAGACGCAGAACAGCGGCAGCCCGGCGTCGATCGCCTTGAGGATGAGCGGCAGCGAGGTGGTGTCGCGGTCCTCGTCATAGGGCTCGAAGGCCGGCGAGGGCGCGGCGCCGAAGCGCGAGGGATGCACGTTCGACTTGGAGCCGGTGCACAGAAGGCCGTCGACGCGGGCGATCAGGCCGTCGAGGTCGAGGCGCCCGCCGAGCGCCGGCACGACCAGCGGATTGACCTCCGCGACGTCGGCGAGGGCTGCGACATATTGGTCGGCGGCGGAATGCCAGCGGTAGTTCTCGAAGGACTTCAGGTCGCCGATGACGGCGACGAGCGGCCTGCTACCGCTACGGCTGCCGGCCGATGCGCTTTTGGCGTTCATCCTATCGAAAACTCCAGGAATTGCCCAAGGAACAGGCACTTTAACGAGGGTTTTGGGTCAGGCTTGCAAATCCCGCGATGCTGGAATTATATCGTCCGACGCCAAGAAAAAGAAGGCGTAAACCTTTGTCCGGACACATCTGCGCGTGGCGGTTGCGTAGTCCGGACATCCTCAAACGCCGCCAATTCATCGGGAGGGAAAACCAAATGGATCGTCGCTCGTTTCTGACGAAAGCCGGGCTTGCAACCGGTGCCGCAGCGGCCGCCGCCGCGTTCCCGGCGCCGGCCATCTCGCAAGGCAAGATGGAACTCAAGATGGTCACGACGTGGCCGAAGAATTTCCCCGGTCTCGGCACCGGCGCGCAGCGCGTCGCCGACCGCATCACCGCGATGACCGAGGGGCGGGTCACGGTGAAGCTGTTCGCCGCCGGCGAGCTGGTTCCGCCGTTCGAGTCCTTCGACGCGGTCTCGCAGGGCACCGCGGACATGTATCACGGCGCCGACTACTACTGGCAGGGCAAGCACAAGGGCTTCAACTTCTTCACCGCGGTGCCGATGGGCCTGACGGCGAACGAGCTCGACGCCTGGATCAACCATGCCGGCGGTCAGGCGCTCTGGGACGAACTCGCCGCGGGCTTCAACGTGAAGTCGCTGATGGCCGGCAACACCGGCGTTCAGATGGGCGGCTGGTTCGCCAAGGAGATCAACTCGCTCGAGGATCTCAAGGGCCTGAAGTTCCGCATGCCGGGCCTCGGCGGCGAGGTGCTGCGCCAGCTCGGCGCCAGCGTCGTCGCGCTGCCGGGCGGCGAAATCTTCCCGGCGCTGCAATCGGGCGCCATCGACGGCACCGAGTGGGTCGGCCCGTGGAACGATCTCGCCTTCGGCTTCTACAAGGTCGTCAAGTACTACTACTGGCCGGGCTTCCACGAGCCGGGCTCGGGCCTCGCCTGCGGCATCAACAAGGGCGTCTGGGACAAGTTCTCCGACAGCGACAAGGAAATGGTGAAGGCCGCGTGCCTGGCCGAGAACAACTACATGCTGTCCGAGTTCAACGCCAATAACGGCTCCGCGCTCGACACGCTGATCAACCAGCACGGCGTGCAGCTCAAGGAGTTCCCGAAGGAGGTCTTCGACGCGATCGGCAAGACCTCCGAGGAAGTCGTGGCCGCCTCGGTCACCGACGATATCGGCAAGCGCATCTACGAGAGCTACACCAAGGCGCGCAAGGCCATCGGCGGCTGGACCCAGATCTCCGACACCGCCTACACCAACGCCCGCAAGGGCATCATCGGCGTCTGACGACACAGGGGCGTCCGGCCGGCATCATCGCCGGCCGGGCGTCATCGCAGTTCCCGCCTTTCCCGAACCCGGTGACACGTCCGGGGCGAGGGGCGGGGAAGCAATTCTGCCGCCTCTGCCGAGGCGGCAAGGGGGAGGGCAAAGGCCACATGCGCGGCCTCGCGAATTTCATCGACTGGTTCAACATGACCGTGGGACGGGGGCTCGCCTGGCTGACCCTCGGCATCGTCCTCGTGCAGATGGGCGTGGTCATCGCGCGCTACGTATTCGGGCTCGGCTCGATCTGGGCGCAGGAATCGATCACCTACATGCACGGCTTCCTGTTCATGCTGGCGGCCGCCTACACGCTCAAGCTCGACGGCCATGTCCGCGTCGACATCTTCTACCGCGAGGCGCCGCCGCGCCGTAAGGCGATGGTCAACCTCTTCGGGTCGCTGTTCTTCCTGATCCCCGTCTGCCTGCTGATCTTCTACATCGCGTGGCCCTATGTCGCGCAGTCCTGGTCGATCCTCGAGGGGTCGCAGGAGACCAGCGGCATCCAGGGCCGCTACCTGCAGAAGACGGCCATCCTGGCCTTCGCGGCCATGATGGCGCTGCAGGGCCTGTCGATCGCCATCCACTCGATCCTCGCCATCCAGGGCGATGTGGAGGAGCTCGAGGCCCTCAAGGTTCCTGGCGTTCACTAGAGGCGAGCTCGAAAAACATGGAAACGATCGCCCACGGGCTAGACCTCATCATGTTCGCGGTGACCTGCGTGCTGCTGCTCGCGGGGTTCCCGGTCGCCTTCACGTTGGCCGGCGTGGCGCTCCTCTTCGCGGGGATCGGCACGGCGCTCGGCATCTTCGACTTCTCGTTCCTGTCGGCGTTCCCGCAGCGGATCTTCGGCACCATGGTCAACGACGTGCTGATCGCGGTGCCGCTGTTCGTCTTCATGGGGGTGATGCTCGAACGCTCGCGCGTCGCCGAGGAACTGCTGGAGACGATGGGCAAGCTGTTCGGCAAGATCAATGGCGGGCTCGGCCTCGCCGTCTCGATCGTCGGCGCGCTGCTCGCCGCCTCGACCGGCATCGTCGGCGCCACCGTGGTCACCATGGGGCTCCTGTCGCTGCCGACCATGCTCAAGCGCGGCTACGCGCCGACGCTCGCCTGCGGCTCGATCGCCGCCGCCGGCACGCTGGGGCAGATCATCCCGCCCTCCATCGTCCTCGTCATCCTCGGCGACCAGCTCTCCAACGCCTATCAGAAGGCGCAGCTGGAGATGGGCATCTTCTCGCCGGAGACGGTGTCGGTCGGCGACCTCTTCGCCGGCGCGCTGATACCGGGCCTGATCCTCGTCGGCATGTACATGCTCTACCAGGTGGTGGTCGCCATCATCCGGCCGGAATCCTCGCCGGCGATGCCGCCCGAACCGGGCGACGAGGTGACCTTCAGCAAGCTGCTGCACGCGCTGTTCCCGCCGGTGGTGCTGATCGTCGCCGTGCTCGGCTCGATCCTCGCCGGCGTCGCGACGCCGACGGAGGCCGCCGCGGTGGGCGCGGTCGGCTCGATCCTGCTCGCCGGCCACCGGCTCGACGAGAATCATCCGTTCCCGATCACCGTCGCCGCGGTATCGCTGATCGGCATCCTGATCCTGACCTCCTTCATGGATCTCAGGGTCTCGCGCACCGAGATTCCGACCGGCGACATGGTCGGCATCATCATCGCCGTGATCTTCTGCATCGGCATCATGTTCGGGCTGCTGACCGCGCTTTGGCGGGTGTGGCGCACCAACGTGCTGGTGCCGGTGATGCAGTCGACGACGCAGATCACCTGCATGGTCTTCATCATCCTGATCGGCGCGGCGCTGTTCAGCCTCGTCTTCCGCGGGCTCGGCGGCGAGGAGATGGTGCACGAGGTGCTGAACAACATCCCCGGCGGCGCCATCGGCGCGATGCTGGCGGTGATGCTGCTGATGTTCATCCTCGGCTTCTTCCTCGACTTCCTCGAGATCGTCTTCGTCGTGGTGCCGCTGGTGGCGCCGGTGCTGCTCAAGATGGAGATGCCCGACGGCAGCGCCATGAGCCCGGTGTGGCTCGGCATCATGATGGCGGTGAACCTGCAGACGTCGTTCCTGACGCCGCCCTTCGGCTTCGCGCTGTTCTATCTGCGCGGGGTGGCGCCGCCGGAAGTGCGCACGATGGACATCTATCGCGGCATCATTCCGTTCGTCTTCATCCAGATCTTCGCGCTGGTCGTCCTGTTCTACTTCCCGTCGCTGGCGACGGCGCTGCCGAAGCTGGTCTATGGCTGAGCCGGCGGGCGGCGCCGTTGCGACCGCCGCGGAGCTTTTCGACCTCCGCGGCAGGACCGCCCTCGTCACCGGTGCGTCGTCGGGCCTCGGCGAGCGCTTCGCCGAGGTGCTGGGCCGGGCGGGGGCGAAGGTCGTCTGCGCGGCAAGGCGCACCGACCGGCTGGAAGCCCTGGTGGCGCGCATCCGCGAGCATGGCGGCGAGGCGATGGCGGTCAGGCTCGACGTTACCGAGCCGGCCGACATAGCGGCCGCCTTCGACGCCGCCGAGAAGGCCTACGGCACGGTCACTGTGCTGGTGAACAATGCCGGCATCGGCCCCCAGCACGGGGTGCTGGAGCAGACGGCGGAGCAATGGCGCCGGGTCCTCGACACCAATCTCGACGCGGTCTGGTTCGTCGCCCAGGAGGCGGCGCGGCGGATGGCTGCGGCGCAGATGCCGGGCGCGGTCGTCAACATCGCCTCGATCCTCGGCTTCGGCACCGCCAAGACGCTGTCTGCCTATGCGGTAGCCAAGGCGGCAGTGGTGCAGCTCACCCGGGCGATGGCGCTCGAACTCGCCGAGCACGCCATCCGCGTCAACGCGATAGCGCCAGGCTATATCCGCACCGAGATCAATTCGGCGTTCTTCGACAGCGAGCGCGGGCAGAAGACGATCTCGCGGATTCCGCAGAAGCGGATCGGTACGCCCGGCGACCTCGACGGCACGCTGCTGCTGCTCGCCTCCGACGCTTCCTCCTTCATGACCGGGACGACGGTCGTCGTCGACGGCGGACACCTATTGCCGCTGGTCGGCTGAACCGCCAGACTGCCTCCCGGAAAATCAAAAGGGAGGCTCGAGGCCGGCATGCTCGTCGAAGAACGCATCTATCTCGCCCATCCGGGAAAAATGGGCGAATTCCTGAAGATCTACGAGGCCGAGGCGCTGCCGCTCCAGCTCAAATATCTGGAGAATATGGTCGGCTTCTTCACCTCCGAGATCGGGACGCTCAACCAGATCGTCCATATGTGGAAATACGAAAGCCTCGACGACCGCGCGGCGCGGCGCGCCCGGATGGCCGCCGACCCGGCTTTCCCGGCCTATCTTGCCAAGGCGACGCCGCTGCTGGCGAAGATGGAGAACAGGATCCTCATCCCGACCTCGTTCTCCGCGCTGAGATAGCCCATGGCGATCGACTTCACGCTTCCCGACGAGATCGAGGCGCTGCGCCGCCGGGTCGACGAGTTCGTGCTGCGCGAGATCATGCCGCTGGAGAGCGATCCCGGCGCGTGGAACGAGTTCGACAATATCCGCCTCGACGTGCGCGACCGGGTGCGGGTGGCGGCGAAGGCGGCGGGGCTGTGGGCGCCGCAGATGCCGAAGGAGCTCGGCGGGCTCGGCCTGCCGATGACCGGCCAGGCGGTGTTCTACGAAACCGCCAACCGGTCGATCTTCGGGCCCTCCTGCTTCAACTGCGCGGCGCCCGACGACGGCAATATGCGGCTGCTGTCGATGGCGGCGACCGAGGCGCAGAAGGAGAAATGGCTGCTGCCCATAGTCAGGGGCGAGGTCAATTCCTCCTTCGTGATGACCGAGCCCAATCCGGGCGGCGGCTCCGACCCCGGGATGATCCGCACCCGGGCGGAGAACCGGGGCGGCAAATGGGTCGTCAGCGGCCGCAAGTGGTTCATCTCGGGCGCCGCGGTGGCCAGGCACTTCATCCTCATCGCGCGGACCTCCGACGACCCTTCCGAGAAGCGCCGGCACCTGAGTGCCTTCCTGTTCCACGCCGACCAGCCGGGCTGGCGGATCGTCCGGCGCATCGAGAACATGGGCCCCGACGAGCATGGCGGCGTCTGCGAGCTCGAGTTCGACGGGCTGGAGATCGACGATTCGGAGCGGCTGATGGAGGTCGGCGACGGATTGCGGGTGACGCAGATAAGGCTCGGCCCGGCGCGGCTCACCCACTGCATGCGCTGGCTCGGCCTCGCCAAGCGCTGCCTCGACATCGCGCAGGACTACGCCGACAGCCGCGAGGGCTTCGGCGTCAGGCTCGCCGACCGCGAGTCGATCCAGCTCAAATTCGGCGAGGCGGCGCGCGAGATCCAGATCGGCCGGCTGCTGACGATGCATGCGGCGTGGATGCTCGACCAGGGCGACTACGCCCGCAAGGAGGTCTCGCTCGCCAAGGTCCAGGTCGCCGACGCCCTGCACAAGGCGGTCGACATGGCGATCCAGATCAACGGCGCGCGCGGCTATTCGCGCGATACGGTGCTGGAGTGGATCTATCGCTACGCCCGCGCGGCGCGCATCGTCGACGGCGCGAGCGAGGTCCACAACATGGTGCTGGCGCGCTTCTACGCGAAGGAGCGCGGCGACTTCTGGCGTTGGGGCCGGCCGTGAGCGGCTGGAGGATGCCGGCAGAATGGGTCGCGCATACGCGGACCTGGATGGCCTGGCCGCTGTCGCCCTGGGTGCTGCTCGACGATCCGCACGGCGCCTACCGGGCGTGGTCGGCGGTCGCCAACGCCATCGCCGAGTTCGAGCCGGTGACGATGGTCGCCAATGTCGGCTCGTCGCCGGATGCGCGGAAGTTTCTCGACCCGCGCGTCTCCATCGTCGAGCGCTCGATCGGCGAGAGCTGGATCCGCGACAGCGGCCCGACCTTCGTGGTCGGCGACGGCGGGCGGCTCGGCGCCGTCGACTGGACGTTCAACGGCTGGGGTGGGCGCACCTTCCCGATGTGCCGGGACGACGCGCTGCTGGCGCGCTTCGTGGCACAGCAGGCGGGCGCCGAGCGCATCGTCTCGAGGCTCGTCAACGAGGGCGGCGGCATCCATGTCGACGGCGAGGGGACGCTGCTGGTGACGGAATCCGTGCAGCTAAACCACAACCGCAATCCCAACTGGACGCGCGACGAGGTCGAGGCGGAGCTCAGGCGCTGCCTCGGCGTCGAGACGATCATCTGGCTGCCGCGCGGCCTCGCCGCCGACACCGACGACACCGGCACCGACGGGCATATCGACACGCTCGCCTGCTTCGCGCGGCCGGGCCTGGTGCTGGCGCACGCGCAGCCCGATCGCGACCACCCCGATTACGAGGCGGCGCGGGAGAACATCGAGATCCTGAAGCACGCGCGTGACGCCAGGGGGCGCACGCTGGAGGTCATCGAGGTCGAGGCGCCGGCCGACAAGACGCATGACGGCGAACCGCTCTCCTGCACCTACATCAACTTCTCCTTCGTCAATGGCGGGGTCGTCATGTGCTCCTTCGACGATCGCCGCGACGGGACGACGGCGGAGCTCTTCGCGCGGCTGTGGCCGGAGCGCCGGATCGTGCCGGTGCCGGCGACCCGCATCTTCATGGGCGGCGGCGGCGTGCACTGCATCACCCAGCACCAGCCCGATCCGGGAGCAGCGGCATGAGGAAGGTCACACTGGCGGCGACGCAGATGGCGTGCAGCGACGACGTCGAGGACAACATCGCGCGGGCCGAGAAGCTGATCCGCGAGGCGGCGGCGAGCGGCGCCAACGTCATCCTGATCCAGGAACTCTTCGAGGGCCTCTATTTCTGCCAGGACGAGCTGCCCGAGCATTTCGCGCGGGCGAAGCCGATCGACGACAACCCGGCGGTGAAGCGCTTCCGCGAGCTCGCCCGCGAGCTCGACGTGGTGCTGCCGGTCTCGGTCTTCGAGAAGGCGAACAACGGTTACTTCAATTCCATCGCCATCGTCGACGCCGGCGGCGGCCTGCTCGGCACCTACCGCAAGAGCCACATCCCGCAGGGCTCGGGCTACGAGGAGAAATACTACTTCTCGCCGGGCGACACCGGCTTCAGGGTCTGGAAGACGAAGTTCGGGACGGTGGGCGTCGGCATCTGCTGGGACCAGTGGTTCCCCGAGACGGCGCGCTCGATGGCGCTGCTGGGCGCGGAGATGCTGTTCTTCCCGACCGCCATCGGTTCCGAGCTGATCGATCCTGAATGGGATTCCTCGGCGCACTGGCAGACCGTCATGCAGGGCCATGCCGGCGCCAATCTGATGCCGCTCGTCGCCTCCAACCGGATCGGCGCCGAGAAGGGCCGGCGGGGCACCGAGCTGACCTTCTACGGCTCCTCCTTCATCGCCGACTGGCAGGGCCAGAAGGTCGCCGAAGCCGACCGGACGAGCGAGACGGTTCTGACGGCCGAGTTCGATCTCGACGCTATCGCCGGCTACCGCGCGGCGTGGGGCCTGTTCCGCGACCGCCGGCCGGAGCTCTACGGGCCGATCCTGACGCTGGACGGCGCTGATTGACCAAAGTTTCGGCGGGGCGGAAGGATGTTGCCTTTTCTTCCGCCCGGCTTTGCGTTCATTGCGGGGCCGCCATGTGAATTGAGCGAAAAATCCGTCGCGGGTGCTGTATACTTTGGGCAATACGGAGCGTCCGGCGCGTTCGGGGAAGCGTCGGGCGGAACGTGCGGCCATGTCGGGGATGGCGCATCCGGATCCAACAATGCGGCGGCCCCGGTCGCGGGGCCCGGGAGGTTTCATGGCTGACAAGCGCGCACGCAAGGTAACGCTCGAGGACCGGTTCGATCTCGACGCCGGGCAGGTATTCCTCTCGGGCAACCAGGCGGTCGTCCGGCTGACGCTGATGCAGAAGGAGCGCGACCGGCGCGCCGGGCTCAACACCGCCGGCTACGTCACCGGATATCGCGGCTCGCCGCTCGGCGGGCTCGACCAGCAGTTCGCCCGCGCCGGCAAGGTGCTCAAGCCCAAGGACATCGTCTTCCAGCCCGGCCTCAACGAGGATCTCGCGGCGACCGCCCTGTGGGGCTCGCAGCAGGCCGAGATGCGCGGCGAGGGCCGCTTCGACGGCGTCTTCGGCATGTGGTACGGCAAGGGGCCGGGCGTCGACCGTTCCGGCGACGTCTTCCGCCACGCCAATCTCGCCGGCTCCTCGCGCCATGGCGGCGTCATCGCGCTGATGGGCGACGACCACACCTGCGAATCCTCGACCACCGCGCACCAGTCGGAATTCCACTTCGTCGACGTGATGATCCCGGTGCTGTCGCCGGCCGGCGTCCAGGAAATCCTCGACTACGGCCTGCACGGCTATGCGCTGTCGCGCTTCGCCGGCGTGTGGGTCGGCATCAAATGCGTGAAGGATACGATCGAATCCACTGCCGTGGTGGACGGCCGCGTCGACCGCGTCGAGATCGTCGAGCCGAAGGATTTCGCCATGCCGCCGGGCGGGCTGAGCATCCGCCCGAACGATCATCCGCTGGTGCAGGAGGCGCGCCTCCACGACTTCAAGCGCGACGCCGTGCTCGCCTATGTGCGCGCCAACGGGCTCAACCGGACGATCCTTTCCGGCGGTCGCAAGCCGCGCATGGGCATCGTCACCGCGGGCAAGAGCTATCTTGACGTGCTGCAGGCGCTCGACGATCTCGGCATCGACGAGGTCAAGGCCGCCAAGCTCGGCATCCGCCTGCTCAAGCTCGGCTGCCCGTGGCCGATCCCGCAGGACCAGCTCAAGGACTTCGCCAAGGGCCTCGACCGCATCCTCGTCGTCGAGGAGAAGCGTTCGCTCATCGAGGTGCAGGTGCGCGAGGAGCTCTACGGCAACAAGGACCAGCCGGTCTGCGAGGGCAAGAAGGACGAGAAGGGCAACTGGCTGTTCCCGGTCAAGGGCGCGCTCGATCCCAACGACATCGCCATCGCGATCGGCGAGCGGGTGCTGAAATACGCCAAGGACGAGGACATCCGCAAACGCGACGCGGCGCTGAAGAAGGTGCAGGAGCGGCTCGCCGAGACCAAGGACATCGCCGCCCGCATCCCCTATTTCTGCGCCGGCTGCCCGCACAATTCCTCGACCGTGGTGCCGGAGGGCTCGCGCGCCTATGCCGGCATCGGCTGCCACTACATGGTGCAGTGGATGGACCGCTCGACCGAGGGCTTCACCCAGATGGGCGGCGAGGGGGTCAACTGGGTCGGCGAGGCGCCGTTCTCCAAGCGCCGCCACGTCTTCCAGAATCTCGGCGACGGCACCTACAACCATTCCGGCTATCTGGCGGTGCGCGCGGCGGCCGCGGCCGGCGTCAACATCACCTACAAGATCCTCTATAACGACGCCGTGGCGATGACCGG
>JBFWXZ010000120.1:0-10205 GCA_050186955.1 Flavobacteriaceae bacterium | reverse complement strand
TTACCCGCGTTATCTCCGGCCGCGAAACCGAGCTGTCGCGCCTCAAAGCGCAGATCGCCGAGCTGAACGAGCTGCTGGCGCTGGAGCGCGCCGGCAAGCGCTCGCTGGAGGATACCCTCGCCGGCCTGCAGGAAAGCCTCGCCGGCTCCGAGAAGGAGCGCGAACGCCTGCAGGCGATGCTCGACGCCGGCGAGGCCGAGGCCGGCGGCGAGAGCGACCGCATCGGCATCCTCAACAACGAGCTCGACGCCGAGAAGCAGATCAGCCAGCGCGCGCTGGCCCAAGTCGAGCTGCTCAACCAGCAGATCGCCGCGCTGCGCCGGCAGATCGCCGCGCTCGAGGACGCGCTCGACGCCTCCGAGGAGCGCGACCGCCAGAGCCAGACCAAGATCGCCGACCTCGGCAAGCGGCTGAACATCGCGCTCGCCGCCAAGGTGCAGGAGCTGTCGCGCTACCGCTCCGACTTCTTCGGCCGGCTGCGCGAGATTCTCTCCCAGCGCTCCGACATCCGAGTCGTCGGCGACCGTTTCGTCTTCCAGGCCGAGGTGCTGTTCGGCTCCGGCTCCGACGAGATCAACGCCGAGGGCCGCGAGGAGATGGCCAAGCTCGCCGACGCCATCAAGCAGCTCGAAGGGGAGATTCCGCCGGAAATCAACTGGGTGCTGCGCGTCGACGGCCATACCGACAAGCGGCCGATCAACTCGCCGCGCTTCAAGTCGAACTGGGAGCTGTCGGCGGCGCGCGCCATCTCGGTGGTGCAGTTCCTGATCGCCCAGGGCGTCTCGCCCAATCGCCTCGTCGCCGCCGGCTTCGCCGACAACCAGCCGCTCGAGCAGGGCGACAGCGACGAGACCTACGCCCGCAACCGCCGCATCGAGCTCAAGCTGACCGAGCGCTGATCTTCAGGCATCCGCGGGGAAGATGTCGCCGATGGGCCGCGACGGGGTTTCCTTGTCCCAGGCCTGCGCGGCGATCCGCCACGCGCCCGCCTCCTTCACCAGCAGCATCATCTCGACATTGCGGTTGATCTCCGAGCCGTTCTCGGTGTTCTCGCAGATGACCGCCGCCATCGCGACATTGCCGAACAGGACGATATGCGTGGCCATCACCCTTTCGTCAAAGGAGACGAGGGTGGAGCCGGCAAGGCCGGCCATGCGCGCGCAGAAATCGTCCAGGGATCGCGGCGATACGGGCCGCGCGGCGGGAAACAGCGTCGCCGCCGGCAGGAAGTCTCCCCGGAAGGCGTTGATGTCGGGGCCGGCGCCGTCGCGCCAGCTCATGCTCGAAAACTGCCGCCCGACGATTTCCCGGATCGCCTGCCGGTCGCTTTCCTCGTCCTGTGCCAACTCATCCTCCGCAGTGATGCCGCGAGATGACGCATTCCCGGTCATCGTGGCACGGCGCGGCAGCGCGCGACAGGGGGACGGGCGGGACCGTTCAGGCGTCCGCGAATTGCAGCTTGGCGAGCCGCGCATAGAGCCCGCCCTTTTTCGCCGAGAGCGCCGCGTGGGTGCCCTGCTCGACGATCCGCCCGCCATCCATCACGAGGATGCGGTCGGCGTTCTTCACCGTCGCCAGCCGGTGCGCGACGACCAGCGTCGTGCGGCCCTTCATCAGCTTCTCCAGCGCCTTCTGCACCAGCTTCTCGCTTTCCGCGTCGAGCGCGCTCGTCGCCTCGTCGAGCAGCAGGATCGGCGCATCGCGCAGGATCGCCCGGGCGATGGCGATGCGCTGGCGCTGGCCGCCCGACAGGGTGACGCCGCGCTCGCCCACCGGGGTGTCGAAGCCCTGCGGCAGGCTCTCCACGAACTCGCCGACGCGCGCCGCCTCCGCCGCCCGCGCGACATCGGCGTCGGAAGCGTCGGGCCGGCCGAAGCGGATATTCTCGCCGATCGTCGCGGCGAAGATCACCGGGTCCTGCGGCACATAGGCGATGAGGTGCCTGAGATCGTCCAGCGCCAGCGCCCGCACGTCCTGCCCGCCGACCCGGATCAGCCCCGACTGCCGGTCGTAGAAGCGCAGCAGCAGGTTGAAGACGGAGCTCTTGCCGGCCCCCGAAGGCCCGACCAGCGCCACCGTCTCGCCGCGCTTGAGCGCGAAGGTCAGCCCGTCGAAGACCGGCCCGCCGCCACCCACCGGATAGGTGAAGTCGACATCGGCGAGCTCGATCGCCGGATCGGCGCCGGCATCGGCCGCGAGCGGCGCCTTCGGATCCTCGATCGAGGGCCTCGTGTCGAGAAGCTCGGCGGTGCGCTCGGCGGCGCCGGCGGCGAGCTGCACCTCGCCCCATACCTGGCTGAGCTCGCTCAGCGCGCCGGCGGCGAACACCGAATAGAGCACGAACTGGCTCAGCGTGCCGGCGGTCAGACGGCCGGCGAGCACATCCTGCGCGCCGTACCACAGCACCGCGACGACGCTGGCGAAGACCATGAACAGGGCGATGGCGGTCAGCACCGCGCGCGCCCGCGTGCTCGCCCGCGCCGCCTCGAAGGCGCGCTCCACCGCCCCGGCGAAGCGGGTCGCCGCCCCCTGCTGCTGCGAGAAGGCCTGCACGGTGCGGATCGCGCCCACCACCTCGCTGGCCTGCGCGCCGGCCTCGGCGAGCGTGTCCTGCGCCAGCCGCGACTTGCGCCTGACCGCGCGCCCGAAGGCGACCAGCGGCAGCACGATGAAGGGGATGGCGATGAGCACCAGCGCCGACAGGCCGGGGCTCGTCACCACCATCATCACGGTGGCGCCGATGCCGAGCACCAGGTTGCGCAGCGCGATCGACATCGAGGCGCCGACGGCGGCCTTGATCTGCGTCGTATCGGCGGTGAGCCGCGAGACGATTTCGCCGGCCCGGGCGCGGTCGTAGATGTCGACGGAAAGGGTGAGGATATGGCCGAACACCGCCTTGCGGATGTCGGCGACGACCCGCTCGCCGAGCCAGGTCACGAGGTAATAGCGCGAGGCGCTGGCCAGCGCGAGCACGCCGACGACGACGATCATCACCGCGAAGTAGCGATTGACGAAGGCCGGGTCGCCGCCGCCGAAGCCGTTGTCGATGATCCGCCGGAGCGCCATCGGCACCGCCAGCGTCGCCAGCGCCGCCGCCAGCAGCGCCGCCACGGCGGCCGCCAGCATCCCCGGATAGCGCCGCACGAAGGGCCACATCCGCCGCAGCGGCCTCAGCGGCGCCCGGCGCGCGGAAGTCCCTTCCGCCGCCTCCTGGGCCGCGTCCGCCGGCAACTCCCGCGATGTCCCGCCTGCTGTCGTCATCCTGTCGCCACCGTCGCCGCCGCACCCGAAGCGGCGGCGCGCGTCATTTGGCCGATCAGGCGTGCCGCTGACAACCCGCCCGGCGCGGTATTTCGCCGCGCCCCGCCGCGCTGCGCCCTTGCGGCGCCGGGCCGTGTGGGCTATAGGCTCGCCGGAAATTTGCGCGGGGCCCCGGCCTGTCGCCGGTTCGCTTCCTGCGATCCCGGCCCGATCGCCCGCCGCCCGCGGACATGCTGAGGAACGAGACGATGAAGAAAGAAATCCATCCCGACTATCACACGATCAAGGTCGTGATGACCGACGGCACCGAATACGAGACCCGCTCGACCTATGGCGAGGAGGGCTCGGTGCTCCAGCTCGACATCGACCCGACGACGCACCCGGCCTGGACCGGCGGCAGCCAGCACCTGATCGACCGCGGCGGCCGCGTCAGCCGCTTCAACAAGAAGTTCGGCTTCCTCGGCAAGTAAGCTCCGGGAAAAGGCCCTCCAAAAGCAAAACCCCGCCGGTCCGGCGGGGATTTTCGTTTGTCACGCCGCTGTTTCGCGCGACAGCTATTCGCCGAAGGCCATGCGCAGCCGCGCCATCTGTTCCACCACGGGATTCGCCTGCGCCGTCTCTTCGGCCGTCGCCGCGTCGCGCGTCACCAGCTCGTCGAGATGGCGCACCCGCTCCTGGATGCGATGGCTGCGCGCGATCAGCGCCCGCAGCGTCTCCGGCAGCTCGAGATAGGCGTCGCTGTCCTCCGAGGAGACGGAGTTCAGCTTGATCTTGCCCTTCTCCTTGCGCGCCTGGTCGGCGGAGATCTCGCCGTCATTGACGGCGCGCTGCAGCAGCAGCCACGAGGCGATCTGCATCAGCCGCGTCGTCAGTTTCATGCTCTCGGTGGCGTAGGCGAGGCTGGCCAGCCGCGACAGCGCCCGCGCGTCGTCGCGCCCCGGCCCGTCGAGATAATCCGCCGTCTCCTCGAGAAGCCCCATTCCCTCGCGGAAAAGCGGCATGAAGGCCTCGCGGCCCACCAGCCTTTCCCCGATCGATACCGTCTCGGCCTGGCTCGGCCTCAGCTCGCTGTCCCGACACATCACTGCAAATACCGCCCTGTTACGCCCGTTGCTTCATTCTGGCACATGACCGGCGCATTCCGGAACGCCGTCAGTGCCACCGGCATCAACGTTTCAAGATTCGGGCCAAAGTGAAAAGAGCGCGTCGGGCGGCTCGCCGCCCGTCTGGTCCCCCTGCCCCGGATGCCGGGCGCGCCTCCGTCCCGCGCCGGCGGCAGGCAGTATGCACCAAAAAGAAAAGAGCCGCTTGAAAAGCGGCTCTGAGAGTTAACAGGGAGGCGTCAAACAGAGTGGACAGGAGCCACTCGAGATCCAGAAAACTGGATAGCCCATGTTCTACGCGGCAAAACTTAACGCAGGGTTAACAGGTTAAAGGAATCGGAAAAATTGTCCGCCGCCCCATGGGTGGGGGATTCACGATGAATCGCCGCCGGCCTTCCCGAGGGCCCTCACAGCTTGAAGACGGAGGCCGCCGCGTCACGGCTGCGGGCCTTCTCCGCGATCGCCGCCTCGAGCCTTGCGATTTCCTCGCGCAGCAGGCCGACGCGCTCCTGCAGCTCGTCCACCGAGATCGCCGAGAGGTCGCAGCCGATCTCGTGCGCGCCCTTGCGCTTCACCGGCGCGTCGTCGTCGAACATGGGCGGGCCTCCCTTTCCAAATCACGTGACCGCGTTAAGACTATCACGGAACCGGAGCCGGCGTCCGACGGCCCCGGAAACCACCGGATTTTCGGAGAATTCGAATCTAATGTCCGAGCTGCCGTCAACCATGCAGGCGATCGCCATCCCCTCGCCGGGAGGCCCTGACGCGCTCGTCGCCGAGGAGCGTCCGGTGCCGCGCCCCGGCCCCGGAGAGCTGCTCGTCGCGGTGCAGGCGGCGGGCGTCAACAGGCCCGACGTGCTGCAGCGCCAGGGCGGCTATCCGCCGCCGCCCGGCGCCAGCGACATCCCCGGCCTGGAGATCGCCGGCACGGTCGCGGCCCTCGGCGCGAACGTCACCCGGTTCGCCCCCGGCGACGCCGTCTGCGCGCTGTTGCCCGGCGGCGGCTACGCGGAATACGCCGTGGTTCACGAGACCAACGCGCTGCCCGTGCCGCGCGGGTTGAGCATGGTCGAGGCCGCCGGCATCCCCGAGACCTTCTTCACCGTCTGGCACAACGTCTTTCAGCGCGGCCGGCTGGCGGCCGGCGAGAAATTCCTCGTCCACGGCGGCACCAGCGGCATCGGCGTCGCCGCGATCCAGCTCGCCCGCGCCTTCGGCGCAACCGTCTACGCGACCGCCGGCTCGGCCGAGAAATGCGATTTCTGCCGCAAGCTCGGGGCCGCCCGCGCCATCGACTACAGGACCGAGGATTTCGTCGGCGTCATCAAGGCGGCGACCGCCGGCCACGGCGCCGATCTGATCCTCGACATGGTCGGCGGCGACTATGCCGACCGCAACTACCAGGCCGCCGCCATGGATGGCCGCATCGTCCAGATCGCCACCCTCCACGGGGGCGGCGCCGAGGTCGACCTGCGCCGGCTGATGACCAAGCGGCTGACCCATACCGGCTCGACGCTGCGCGCCCGCGACGTTGCCTTCAAGGCGGTGATCGCCACGGAATTGCGCGAGAAGGTCTGGCCGTTGCTGGAATCAAGCGAGGTCCGCGTCGTCGTCGACTCGACCTTCCCGCTGGCCGAGGCCGCCGCCGCCCACCGGCGCATGGAAAGCTCCGCCCATATCGGCAAGATCGTGCTGGAGCCGCGCTGAGCGCGCTTCCCCAATCGCCGTTTGAATCCGCCGCCCGTTCGGTTTATAGACAGCCTCAATCCCCGTCATCTCGTTTCAGTTTTCGACCGGGGCCCCGCCGGAAACGGCCGGGCACGAACGGAGAAGATCATGGTTGATACCCTTCTGATGCCGAAAGCGACCGCCGTCTGGCTGGTCGACAACACCGCCCTCACCTTCCGCCAGATCGCCGATTTCTGCGGCCTGCACGAGCTCGAGGTGAAGGCCATCGCCGACGGCGAGTCGGCGCAGGGCATCAAGGGCCTCGACCCGGTCCAGACCGGCCAGCTCAGCCGCGAGACGATTTCCGCCGCCGAGGCCGATCCCAAGATCAAGCTCGTGCTCTCCAAGCCCAAGGTGGTGGTGCCGCAGCGCGCCAAGAAGGGGCCGCGCTACACTCCGGTGTCGCGCCGCCAGGATCGTCCCAACGCCATCCTCTGGCTGGTCCGCAACCATCCCGAGCTGAAGGACGCGCAGATCATGCGCCTCGTCGGCACCACCAAGTCGACGATCCAGCAGATCCGCGAGCGCACCCACTGGAACGCCGCCCAGCTCTCACCGATGGACCCGGTGACGCTCGGTCTGTGCAGCCAGATCGACCTCGACTTCGAGGTCCAGCGCGCCGCTCGCAGCCGCCCGGCGGGCGAGGAAGGCCCGACGCTGCTGCCGGCGGAAGTCACCACCGCGCCGGAAAGCGAGTTGGTGACGGCGGCCGAGGCCGCCGCCGACGAGCGCGGCGATTCCATCGACACCGACAAGGTGTTCGCGAATTTCCGCCCGCAGGCCG
This sequence comes from Flavobacteriaceae bacterium, assembly GCA_050186955.1. Lineage (GTDB taxonomy): Bacteria > Pseudomonadota > Alphaproteobacteria > Rhizobiales > Tepidamorphaceae > JACKJP01. The sequence continues at coordinate 3,329 of JBFWXZ010000120.1, read as the reverse complement.
AGGAAGGCGACGCCGAAGAGGACCGCTAGGTCCCCAGGCCTAGTCCTTCTCGCGCACCGGCACCGTGTAGTTGAGGCCGAGGCGGCCGCCATCGACATAGATGGTCTGGCCGGTGACGTAGCTCGACATGTCGGAGGCGAGGAACGCCGCGACGCTGGCGATCTCCGACGGCTCGCCGATGCGCCCCATCGGCGTGCGCGACAGCACCTTGCGCCGCGCCTCCTGGTCGCTGGCGACGCTCGCCAGCATCTGCGTCATGATCGAGCCCGGCCCGATCGCGTTGACCCGGATGCCGAGATGGGCGAGCGACAGCGCCATCACCTTGGTGAGCTGGTTCATGCCGCCCTTGGAGACCGAATAGGGCACCTGGTTGGGGATCGCGAACACCGCGTTGACCGAGCTCATATTGACGATGACGCCCGGCTTCCCGCCCTCCTCGATCTGCTTGACCATCTGCCGCGCCACCGCCTGCCCGACGAGGAAGGCGCCGCGCAGATTGATGCCGATGACGCGATCGAAATCCTCTTCCTCGAGATCGAGGAAGTCCGCCGCGTGGACGATGCCGGCATTGTTGACGAGGATGTCGACGCGCCCGAAGGCGCCGACCGCCTCGGTGACGAGGTTGCGGATGTCGAGGCGCTGCGACACGTCGCAATGCACGTAGATCGCCTCCTCGCCGCCGCCCCGCTCCTTGGCCAGCGCCTCGCCGTCCTCGTCGGCGATGTCGGCGATGACGACCCTGGCGCCCTCGTTGAGGAACCCCTCGACGATCGCGCGGCCGATGCCCTGCGCCCCGCCGGTGACGATGGCGACCTTGTCTTCAAGCAGCATGAACGAAACTCCTGGCGTCTGATCTCCGCCGCTTATAGCAGCGCGGGGCGGCGCTTGGCACCGCCCGTTCAGTCGGTCGCGAGCTGCGCGTGGACGATGTGGGCGAGCCGCAGCAGCCGGTCCTCGGCGAGCGTGCCGGCGAGCGCGTAGCCGAACGGGCCGTCGAGCCAGTAGAAGGCGTGCGCGCCGTCGCGCGCCATGACGCGGAAGGCGGTCTCGCGCCGGTCTGCGCTGGTCGAGACATAGAGGGTGACGCGCTCGCCGGCGGCGTCCTCGTACATGAATTGCGCCGCCGCCCGCGCGTCGGTCGCCGGCAGCAGCCGGCCGCCGACGAGCGAGAATCCCTGGGCGGCGAGGTCGGGCGCCTTAAGCGGGCCACCGAGCCGCTTCGACAGCCAGGCGACGAGATGGTCGCGCTCGCCGGCGCCGACCTCGACGGGATGGCGCACCTCTCCGACATAGACGAGATGCGCGTCGAGCGCCTGGGTGGCGATCACGTCGCGCGCGTCCGCCGCCTGCCGCCACCAGCCGCCGCCGGCGAAACCGGCGAGCGCGCCGGCGACGAACAACGCCAGCGCGGCGGCGATCGGCAGCAGCCTCGGCCGCGCCCTCGTCCCGGCGTCGAGCACCTGCCGCAGCCGCGCCGGCACCGGGTCGTCGAGAACCGCCGACAGCGCCTCGCGCAACGCCGCCTGGTCGGCACGGAAACGCTCGACGCGCCGCGCCAGCCCCGGATCGTCCTTCATCGCCTCCACGAAGGCCGCGCAGTCGTCCTCCGCGATCTCGCGGTCGATCCACGCATGCAGCGCCGCCTCGTCGAGCGGCCGGTTGCGCGCCGCGCTCATGGCCTGATCACCCGCAGGTTGGCGTCGCGCCGCGGCGCCTGCTCGAGGATAGCGCGAAGCTGCTCGCGCCCGCGCGCCAGCCGCGACATCACCGTGCCGACCGGCAGCTCCAGCACATTCGCCGCCTCGGCGTAGCTCAGCCCCTCGATGGCGACCAGCGCCAGCACCACCCGGCGCTCCTCGGGCAGCGCCTGCATGGCGCGCAGCGCGTCGTCGAGATCGAGCCGCGCCGGGGCGTCGGGAAGGTCGCCGCCGCCGAGCGCCGCCACCGCCTCGGGCTCGATGGGGACGGGCGTGCGCTTCATGCGCCGCTGGTGGTCGATGAAACGGCTGTAGAGGATGCGCAGCAGCCAGGCGCGCGGCGTCTTGTCCTCGCCGCGCCACTGCGAGAGGCGGTTGAGCGCCCGCTCAAGGCATTCCTGCACGAGATCGTCGGCAAGGTCGCGCTCACGCGCCAGCGCCCGGGCGAACCGCCTCAGGCGCGGGATCTCGGCGATGATCAGGTCGCGGCGCACTCTTGCTCCATCGCTGTCGCGGCGATTGTCCGCCGCTCCGGCTCCGCAGACAAGACGCCGGCGCGCGGCCGGCTATTCCGCCGCCTTGGCGGGAAGCCCGCGACCTTTCAGCGCATCGCCGATCTCGGAGAGGATCGCCGGATCGTCGATGGTCGCCGGCATGCGGTATTCCTCGCCGTCAGCGATTGAGCGCATGGTGCCGCGCAGGATCTTGCCCGAGCGCGTCTTCGGCAGCCGGTCGACGATGATCGCCGTCTTGAAGGCGGCGACCGGGCCGATCTTCTCGCGCACCAGCATCACCAGCTCCTTCTCGATCTCCTCGTCGGGGCGGTTGACGCCAGCCTTCAGCACCACGAAGCCGCAGGGGATCTGCCCCTTCATCGAATCGGCGATGCCGATCACCGCGCATTCGGCGACGTCGCGATGGCTGGCCAGCACCTCCTCCATGCCGCCGGTCGACAGCCGGTGCCCGGCGACGTTGATGATGTCGTCGGTGCGCGCCATGATGAAGAGGTAGCCCTCGTCGTCGACATAGCCGGCGTCGGCCGTCTTGTAGTAGCCGGGAAACTCGTCGAGATAGGCTTCCCGGAAGCGCTTGTCGGCGTTCCACAGCGTCGGCAGGCAGGACGGCGGCAGCGGCAGCTTGACGACGATGTTGCCGAGCTTGCCGCGCTCCAACTCGTGGCCGGCATCGTCGAGCACGCGGATGTCGTAGCCGGGCATCGCCACCGTCGGCGACCCGTATTTGACTGGAAGCTGGCCGAGGCCGACCGGGTTGCCGGCGATCGTCCAGCCGGTCTCCGTCTGCCACCAGTGGTCGATCACCGGCACCTTCAGCATCTCTTCCGCCCACTGGATGGTGTCGGGGTCGGCGCGCTCGCCGGCGAGGAACAGGGTGCGCAGGCCGGAAAGGTCGTACTGGCCGATGAACTTGCCCTGCGGGTCCTCCTTCTTGATCGCCCGGAAGGCGGTCGGCGCGGTGAACAGCGCCGCCACCTTGTGCTCGGCGATGACCCGCCAGAAGACGCCGGCGTCGGGCGTGCCGACCGGCTTGCCCTCGAACAGGATCGTCGTCGCCCCCTGCAGCAGCGGCGCGTAGACGATGTAGGAATGGCCGACGACCCAGCCGACATCGGAG
>JBFWXZ010000119.1:0-10227 GCA_050186955.1 Flavobacteriaceae bacterium | reverse complement strand
GAACTCGGCTACCGCATCAAGCTGCTCGGCGTCGCCCGGCGCACCGAGACCGGCGTCGAGCAGCGCGTCACCCCGACCATGCTGCCCAAGGAATCCGCGCTCGCCAACGTCAAGGGCGTGCTCAACTCGGTCGCCATCGACGGCGACGCCGTCGGCGAGGTGATGCTGATCGGGCCCGGCGCCGGCGGCGACGCCACGGCTTCCGCCGTGCTCGCCGACCTCATCGACATCGCGCGCGGCTTCTCCGCGCCGGTGCTCGGCGTTCCGGCGGGCGATCTCAAGGCGTTCCGCCGCGCCCGCATGCAGCGCCATGAGGGCGGCTACTATGTGCGCCTCGACGTCTACGACAAGCCGGGCGCCTTCGCGGCGATCGCCCGGCGCATGGCGGAGAAGCAGATCTCGCTGGAGAGCATCGTCCAGCGGAACCGGCATCGTTCGGGCAATCCGCAAGACCCGCAGCCCGTGATGCTGATAACCTATGATACGACGGAAGCGCAGATCCGCGAGGCGCTCGACGCCATCGAGGCCGACGGCAACATCGTCGGCCGCGCGCAGATGATCCGTATCGAACACGTCTGACAGGAAACGCGCAAAGCTCGAGGGGGCACATGGCCAAGAAGAAGACTGAGATCAGCGAAGTTCTCGACCGCATCCTGACGCTGGAGATCGTCCGCGTCACTGAGCGCGCGGCGGTGGCCGCCGCGCGGCTGCGCGGGCGCGGCGACGAGAAGGCCGCCGACCAGGCCGCCGTCGACGCCATGCGCCGAGAACTCAACGCGCTGCCCATCAAGGGCACCGTGGTGATTGGCGAGGGCGAGCGCGACGAGGCGCCGATGCTCTATATCGGCGAGGAGGTCGGCACCGGAAAGGGCCCGAAGGTCGACATCGCGCTCGATCCGCTGGAGGGCACGACGATCTGCGCCAAGGACCAGCCCAACTCGCTGGCGGTGATCGCCATGGCCGAGGCCGGCAGCCTGCTCAACGCGCCCGACGTCTACATGGACAAGATCGCGGTCGGGCCGGGCTATCCCAAGAACGTCGTCGACCTCGACAAGAGCCCGGGCGCCAACGTCAAGGCCGTCGCCAAGGCCAAGGGCGTGCCGGTGAACGAGATCACCGCCTGCGTGCTCGACCGCCCGCGCCATGCGAAGATCATCGAGGAACTGCGCGCCGCCGGCGCCGGCATCCGGCTGATCGGCGACGGCGACATCGCCGGCGTCATCCACACCACCGACCCGCGCGAGACCGGCATCGACATCTATATCGGCATTGGCGGCGCGCCCGAGGGCGTGCTGGCGGCCGCCGCGCTGCGCTGCATCGGCGGCCAGATGCAGGGCCGGCTGATCCTCGACACGCCGGAGAAGCGCACCCGCGCCAAGCGCATGGGCATCGACGATCCCGACTACAAATACACGATGGAGGAGCTGGCGAGCGGCGACGTGCTGTTCTCCGCCACCGGCGTCACCGACGGCAATCTGCTCGACGGCGTGCATTTCGGCAAGGACGTGATCACCACCGAGACCATCGTCATGCGCTCCTCGACGCAGACCGTCCGCCGCATCCGCGCCGAGCACAAGCAGTTCGCGAAGTTCGGATAGAGATGGGGGCGGGACAGGGACGCCCGCTCTTCCTCGACGTCGAGCGCTCGCTGTCGGGCCGGCGCTGGATCGACAGGCTCGACGACGAGGGCCGGCGGACCGCCGCGGCGATCCGCGAGGCCCTCGGCATCGGCGAGCTCGCCGCCCGCGTGGTCGCCGGCCGCGGCATCGGCATCGATGCCGCCGCCGACTATCTGAACCCGACGCTTCGGGCGCTGATGCCCGACCCCGACACGCTGCAGGACATGGCGGCCGCCTCCCGGCGCATCGCCGCGGCGATCGTCGCCCGCGAGAGCGTGGCGATCTTCGGCGACTACGATGTCGACGGCGCCTGCTCGTCGGCGCTGCTGGCGCGCTATCTTTCGCATTTCGGCGTCGAGACGCGGGTCCATATCCCCGACCGGATCACCGAGGGCTACGGGCCCAACACCCCGGCCATCGACGCGCTGGCGGCGGAAGGCGCGGGCCTGCTGATCACCGTCGATTGCGGCTCGATGAGCCACGAGGCGCTGGCGCACGCCGCCGCCATCGGCCTCGATTCCATCGTCATCGACCACCACCAGATGGGCGAGACGCTTCCCGAGGCGCTCGCCGTGGTCAATCCCAACCGCGCCGACGATGTCTCCGGCCTCGGCCGCCTCTGCGCCGCCGGCGTCGTCTTCATGGTGCTGGTCGCGATCAACCGCGTCCTGCGCGCGATGGGCGAGCCCGCCGGGCCGCCGCCCGACCTGATGGGGTTCCTCGATCTGGTGGCGCTGGCGACCGTCTGCGACGTGGTGCCGCTCGTCGGCTTGAACCGCGCCTTCGTCGCCCGCGGTCTCGACGTCATGGCGCGTCAGGCGAATCTCGGGATCGCCGCGCTGCTGCGCGCCGCCGGCGTCAGCGGAACCGTCTCGCCCTACCATCTCGGCTTCGTCATCGGCCCGCGCATCAATGCCGGCGGCCGCGTCGGCGACGCGGCGCTCGGCGCGCGGCTGCTGACCATCGACGACGGCTACGAGGCCGAACGGATCGCCGCCGAGCTCGACCGTCTCAACCGCGAGCGCCAGGAGATGGAGCGGATCGCCGTCGAGGAGGCGATCGCCGAGGCCGATGCGTCCTTCGACGAGGCGACGACCAACGTCGTGCTGACCTCGGCGCCGCATTGGCATCCCGGCATCGTGGGCCTCGTCGCCGCGCGGCTGAAGGAGCGCTTCAACCGGCCCGCCGTGGCGATCGCCATTTCCGGCGACGCCGGCACCGGCTCGGCCCGTTCCATCCCCGGCGTCGATCTCGGCAAGGCGGTTCGCGGCGGCGTCGCCGCCGGCGTGCTGTCGAAGGGCGGCGGGCACGCCATGGCCGCCGGCCTCACGGTGTCCGCCGACCGGCTCGGCGATCTCCGGGCCTGGCTCGACGAGGCGCTGGCCGACGAGGTGCGGGCGAATATCGACCGCCATCTTTCCATCGACGGCGCGCTCGGCGCCGGCGCGGCGACCACGGCGCTCGTCGCCGAGCTGTCGCACGCCGAACCCTATGGCGCCGGCAACCCCGAGCCCGTCGTCGTCTTCCCCTCCCACCGGCTCGCCTTCGCCGACGCCACGCCGCAGGGGCATATCCGCTTTCGCGTGTCCGGGCAGGGGGATGCGGCGGTTTCCGGAATCGCTTTCAGAGCCGCCGGGACCCCGCTCGGCGAGGCGCTGCTGGCGCGCCGCGGCGAGGCCATGCATTTCGCCGGCGCGCTACGCATCGACCGCTGGCAGGGGCGCGAGAATGTCAGCCTCCACCTGCGCGACGCGGCATTGCCGGTAGGCCGCCTTTAGGGGCATCATTGCCGCGCGCCGCGCCCCGCCGCAGCGGCAGCCAGCCAGGGGAGAAGCCGACATGTGCCACCATTGCGTCATCGACAGCGTCAAGGACCGCATGCTCAGCCGCCGCGACCTCTTCCGCACCGCGGGAGCCGGCGCCGCCGCCATCGCGGTCGGTTCCGCCGCCGCGCCCGCCGCGCTCGCCCAGGGTCACTCCAAGGTCGAGGACATGACCCACGAGCTGCACGAGGATTTTCCGACCTTCTTCGGCGAGCAGCAGTTCTTCAAGGAGGCGAAGTTCAGCTACGACAAGGACAAGTTCAACCTGATGGAGCTCCGGGTGAACGAGCACACCGGCACCCATATGGACGCGCCGCTGCACTTCTCCGCCGACGGCCAGTCGGTGGCCGAGATTCCGGTCGAGAATCTCGTCGTTCCGCTCTGCGTCGTCGACATCCGCGAGAAGGCCGCCGGCGACGCCGACGCGCAGGTGACGCCGGACGACCTCAAGGCGTGGGTTTCCGCCAACGGGCCGATCCCCGAGCGCGCCTGCGTGGCGATGAATTCGGGCTGGTCGAAGCATGCGGGAAGCGACAAGTTCCGCAACGCTGACGGGGAGGGGAAGATGCACTTCCCCGGCTTCCATATCGACGCCGCCAGGATGCTGATCGAGGAGAGCGGCGCCGTCGGCATTGCCGTCGACACGCTGTCGCTCGATTTCGGCCAGTCGCCGGACTTCGCCGTGCATTACGGGTGGCTCCCGACCAACCGCTGGGGGCTCGAATGCATCGCCAATCTCGATGCGGTGCCCGCCGCCGGGGCGACCCTCGTGGTCGGCGGGCCTAAGCATCGCGGCGGCACCGGCGGTCCCTCCCGCGTCTTCGCGATGATCTGAGGATTTGAGGGCGCGCGGCCGGCATGCGTCCGCCGCGCGCCCTTGCTGTTCCTTGAACGAGGCAACCGACGAAAGTTTCGAGCGCTGGCGCGACCTCGCCCAGACCGGCGAGCTTCGCTACCACGTCGAGGTGGCCGGTGCGCCGGGCGAGACGGAGCGGGCGCGCGACGCGGCGCTGTTCGCCGCGTTCGGCTTCGCGCCCGGCGATTTCGCGGGCAAGCTCATCGTCGATGTCGGCGCCGGCCCCTATCTGCGCCCGCGCTATTTCCGCGACGCGCGCATCGTGGTGATCGAGCCGCTGGCCGACGCCTACCGCGCGCGGATCGGCTGGTGCGACCTCGACGACGCCGAGGCGGTCCATGCCGTGCCAGCAGAGCAGCCGGTGGCGGACCTTGCCGGCGCCGCCGCCTGCGTCATGTCGCTCAACGCCATCGATCATGCCTTCGATCCGGAGCGCATCGTCGCCAACATGGCGGACTATCTGGCGCCGGGCGGCACCCTGCTGCTGTCGGTCGACATGCATGGCGGCGACAGCGACGACCTGCACCCGGTGGCGCTGACGCCGCAATTGCTGGGATCGATGATCGAGGCGCAGGGGCTGCGGATCGTCCGCGGCTATCTCTACACACCGCAGGGCCGCAGCTACGGACACGGCTACGCCTGCACCCATGTCGCGCTGAAGGACGCCGCCGGCCCCCGTGAGGCGCCGGCGCTGATACCGCTGCGCTCGAAACCGCAGCTCGCCGTCGAATATGCCGGCAACCGGCTGCACAGCGTCGCCTACCGGATCGGCCGGGTGCTGCGCGGCGAATCGCGCGGCATGCGCCGGCTGCTGCGCCGAGGCTAGAAGAGTCTCGGCAGGACGACCCAGGCGGCGTAGAGGCCGTTTGCGATGAGCAGGCACATGACTGCGAAGGAGCCGAGGTCCTTGGCCGTCCTCGCCGGTTCGCTGAACTCCGGCGACACCCGGTCCATGACGATCTCGATCGCCGTGTTGAGCGCCTCGACCGACACGAGGGCGAGGAAGAGCAGGGCGGCGCCGAGATAATCGGAGGCCGAAGCGCCGGCGAGCGCGAAGACGACGAGGATCGCGGCGAAGGCCGCGCATTCGTGGCGGAAGGCGGTCTCCGCGCAGAGGCGCTTCAGGCCGCCCCACGAATAGCCCGCGGCGGCGACGAGATGCCGCCAGCCCGTCTCGCGCCTGAAAGCCGGCTCAGGCGCCACCGGGTACGGCCGGGGCGGTCTGCGCGGTTCCGCGCTCGTGGCAGCGCGCGAAGATGTCCAGCGCCGGGTCGTAGACCGCCGTCTGGATGTGAAGCGCGCCGAGCACGGAATGGAAGAGGTTGTCGTGCGAGACGCTGTCTCTGGAGGAGGCGCGCAGGCAGCCCATGTCGATGCCCTCGTCGGCGGCCGCCTCGCCGGACAGCCAGACGATGAACGGCACGTGGGTCTGGGTCTCGGGCGCCATGAAATAGGGCATCCCGTGCAGATAGAGACCGTCCTCGCCCAGCGATTCCCCGTGGTCCGACATGTAGATCATCATGCCTGAAAGCGTGTCGCTTCGCCGGGAAAGCTCGTCGATGACGCCGGCGAGGAAGCTGTCCGTATAGAGGATGGTGTTGTCGTAGGCGTTGACGATCTCCTCGCGCGTGCAATCGCCGAACTGCGCCGTGCGGCATTCGGGGAGGAAACGCGCGAAGGCGTGGGGGTAGCGCTGGTAGTAGGCGGGGCCGTGGCTGCCGATCTGGTGCAGCACCAGCACCGTGTCGCCGTCCACGCGGTCGAGGAAGGCGGGCAGGTCGGCGGCCATGATCCCGTCGACGCATTCGCCGTCCGGACACAGCTCCCGCGACTTGCTGTAGGTGTAGCCGCGCTGCGCGACCCGGTCGGCGACGCCCTTGCTGCCGGTATTGTTGTCCCACCATTCCGCCTTCACGCCGACGCTTTCGACGACGTCGAGCAGCGTCTGGTGCGAGCGGCCGAGGTCGCCCGAATAGCGCTCGCGCCCGTACATCGAGAACATGCACGGCACGGAGGTTTCGGTCGCCGTGCCGCAGCTCGTGGCGTTCGGGAAATTGACGACGCCGCGCCGCGCGAGTTCCGGCGTGGTGTCGCGCTCGTAGCCGTCGAGGCCGAAATTCGCCGCCCGCGCGGTCTCGCCGACGACGATGACCATGACCGTCGGCTTGCGGCGGTGCCCCGCGGGTACGGCGCGGCGGGCGTCGGTGGCGATGGGCTCGACGACGAGGTTGTGCTGGCGATAGGCGACGACGGCGTAGCGCACGGCGCTGGTCAGCGGCGCGACGGGGTTGAGGCTGCCGAGCATCTCGTGGTGCTCGCGCAGCAGCGCCGCGTAGAACGGGTAGTCGGTCGCGAAGCTGCCGAGCATCGTCGCCAGCAGCGCGCCCGCCAGCACGGTCTTGCGGCGGAGCTCGGCGGCGATGCCGCTCGGGCGCACGCGGACCCAGGCGATGGCCGCCGCGGGCAGGAGGCCGAGGCCGGCGAACCAGATGAGGAAATCCCCGGTGATCAGGTGCTTCGCCTCGTGGGCGGTCGTCACCGCCGCGTTCTCGATCATCTGCCGGGTGATCAGGATGCCGAAGGTGTCGGTGAAATAGGCCGCCGCGGCGCTGGCCAGCACGAGGAAGACGAGCACGGGTTTCGCGAGACGTCCCGGCGACGCGACGACGAAGAGCAGGGCTAGGAGGGCAAGCGAGAAAAGGCCGAGAAAGGCCAGCCGCGGGCCGGAGCCGCCGGTGAGGGCCAGCGTCTTGTGCCAGAAGGTGATGTTGAGGACCGCGGCGACATAGGCCGCGGCGATCAGCGCCAGCGTATTGCTGCCTAGGGTCGGTCGGGGAATGCGCAAGGCCGTGGCTCTCGGCGCGTGAAACGGTGGGCGCTTCCGATTTCCGCCCGTCCTGCGGCCAAATTGTGGCGCGCCCTACGGGAGTCGAACCCGTCTTTCCAGATTGAAAATCTGGCGTCCTAACCGATAGACGAAGGGCGCGTCGCGGGTGGCTTATAGAGGCGAATCCCGCCCTCGGCAACTGCCGAGGGGGCCCTACCAGTGGCCCGTATTGCCCATCGACGCCCACGGCTCGGCGGGCTTTTTGGCGTCGCCCTTCTGGAGCAGTTCGATGGAGACGTTGTCGGGCGAGCGGATGAACGCCATGCGGCCGTCGCGCGGCGGCCGGTTGATCGTCACGCCGGCCTTCATCAGCCTGTCGCAGAGCGCGTAGATGTCGTCGACCTCATAGGCGAGCTGGCCGAAATTGCGGCCCTCGCCATAGGTCTCTGGATCCCAGTTGTAGGTCAGCTCGAGCAGCGGCGCGCGTTCGTCGCGGCCGCTCGCCTCGTCCTCCGGCGCGGCGAGGAAGATCAGCGTGAAGCGGCCCTGTTCGCTCTCGTAGCGGCGCACCTCGGTCATGCCGAGCTTGTTGCAGTAGAAGTCGAGCGAGGCGTCGACGTCGTGAATGCGGACCATGGTGTGGAGATAGCGCATCTGGGACCGTTCCTGTGCTTGTCGGGAGTGACGTGGCGTGTGGCGGGCGGAAAGCTAGGGCGCGGGGATTGCCGCGTCCAGCGCCGGCGTCCCGCCGGAGCGTGGAAAAGCCACGGCGGGATTTGAAATTTTGAAGTATAGGTTGGATGATGTGGGCGCACGAATCATGCCGAGGCAGCGGCGGCTGGTGTGGAGTTAGGGACTATGGGGGGCAAGGGGACAGGATTCGACGACCAGACATGGATCGACGATGCACGGCAGGATTCGGCTGTCGATGTCGTCGAGGTCGTCGGCACCGTCAAGTGGTTCGATGCCACCAAGGGGTTCGGTTTCATCGTCCCCGACAATGGCATGGCCGACGTGCTCCTGCATGTCACCTGCCTGCGCCGTGACGGCTTCCAGACCGCTTTCGAGGGCGCGCGCATCGTCTGCGAGGCGCTGAACCGCCCGCGCGGCCTCCAGGCCTTCCGCATCATCTCCATGGACAATTCCAAGGCGGTGCATCCCTCCGAGACCCCGGCGCGCACCCATGTGCAGGTCGAGGCGACCAGCGAGCTGGAGCTCGCCGAGGTCAAGTGGTTCAACCGGGTGCGCGGCTACGGCTTCCTCACCTGCGGCCCCGGCACGCCCGACATCTTCGTGCACATGGAGACGCTGCGCCAGTTCGGCATGAGCGAGCTGCGCCCGGGCGAGAAGGTCCTCGTGCGCTACGGCCCCGGCCCCAAGGGCCGGATGGCGGCGGAGATCCACCCCGAGGGGCCGTCGCGTTTTCCATCCCACTGACCGGCGTCATGCGATCCCGTTCCGTTTTCGCAATGCTGGCCGCGGCGTGGCTCACGGTCACGGCGGTTTTCGCTCAGCCGGCCATGGCTGATTCCCACGGTTTCGAGGTTGCGCCGCTCGTCATCGAGTCGGGGGACGCGCGCCACCGGTTCACGGTGGAGGTGGCCGACGACTCCTCCAAGCGCGGTCGCGGGCTGATGTTCCGCCCCTCGCTCGGGGACGACGAGGGGATGATCTTCGACTTCGAGGAAGTCCGGGACGTCGCGATGTGGATGAAGAACACGCCGGTTTCCCTCGACATGATCTTCATCGACGATACCGGGCGCATCACCCATATCGCGGAACGTACGCGGCCCTATTCGGAGGCCATCATCCCCTCCAACGGGCCCGTGCGCTCAGTCCTCGAGGTTGTCGCCGGCACGGCGAAGCGGCTGGGGATCAGGCGCGGCGACCTCGTGCGGCACCGGATATTCTCGAACCTGCAGGCGCCCTAATTTGTTGCCTGCCGCCGTCGCGCTGTGGCAAAGACAAGCCGCGCCGGTCGGCCGGCGGCGGGGCGTAGCGCAGTCTGGTAGCGCATCTGCTTTGGGAGCAGAGGGTCGCTGGTTCGAATCCGGCCGCCCCGACCAGGCCGGCGGCGGCACGGTAGAGAGGGAAGGGGAGCGATGACCGCACGGATTTTTCGTCCCGCGCGCACGGCGATGCAGTCGGGCAAGCGCAACACCATGGAGTGGGCGCTGGAATTCGAGCCGGAGGCCTCGCGCGAGATCGAGCCGCTGATGGGCTACACCAGCTCCCGCGACATGAAGCAGCAGCTCAGACTGCGCTTCGACACCCGCGAGGAGGCGATCGCCTATGCCGAGCGCAACGGCATCCCCTATGTCGTCGTCGACTATCACGAGCCGGTGCGGCGCAAGGCTTCCTATTCGGACAATTTCCGCTACGACCGGCGGATTTCCTGGACGCACTGACGGCCCGGAAACGCGCCGGATCTTAACGGGGCCCCGTAGCTCAGCTGGATAGAGCACCGGCCTTCTAAGCCGATGGTCGCAGGTTCAAGTCCTGCCGGGGTCGCCAACCTCTCCCAAGACGGCCTTCAGACGGTCGTCGCCTTCAGCTTTGCCCGCCGGCCTCGCGCCAGCGCGTCATTCCCGCCTCCAGATCGGCGATCAGGTCGTCGACGCTCTCCAGCCCGATATGCAGCCGGATGCCGGGGCCGGCCGCGTCCCATTTCGTCGCGGTGCGGACCGGGCGCGGGTCGAAGGGAATGACGAGGCTCTCATAGCCGCCCCACGAGGCGCCGAGCCCGAAAAGCTCCAGCCCGTCGATCAGCGCGGCGACCGCCTCTTGCGGTCCCGGCTTCATGATGACCGAGAACAGGCCGCTGGCGCCCTTGAAGTCGCGCTTCCAGATGTCGTGTCCGGGCGTGCCCTCGAGCGCGGGATGCAGCACGCGGTCGACCTCCGGGCGCCCGGCGAGCCAGCGCGCGACCTTGAGTGCCGCCTCGTCGTGGTGGCGCAGCCGCACCGCCATGGTGCGCAGGCCCCGCTGGCCGAGATAGATCACGTCCGGACCCGCGCACATGCCGAGGGCGTCATGGGTCGCGCGGAGCTGCTTCCAGCATTTCTCGTTGGCGCTGACGGTCCCGAGCATCGCGTCGGAATG
>JBFWXZ010000118.1:0-10237 GCA_050186955.1 Flavobacteriaceae bacterium | reverse complement strand
GATACGACCGTCAACGAGTTCACCGTCGGGCCGGCAAGCTAGCCCTGGTGAGGCGGGCCCCTCGGGATAAGCAACGGTTATTCGCCCGCGTCATTGCGAATTGGACTTCGCGCCTTTCCCATGGCTGATGCTGTCGGAAATTCTCAGCTTCCAATGGTGCGGCGCATGGCCCCTACGACACCGAAGAGAGATTTCGTCGGATATGGCGAAAGCTGGCCGGACCCGAAGTGGCCGGGCGGCGCGCGCCTCGCGCTCCAGTTCGTCCTCAACTACGAGGAGGGCGCCGAATACAGCGCCTATGACGGTTGCAAGCGCAACGAGGTCGGGCTCGCCGACACGCCCGGCGGCCGGGTGCCCGGCGGCCAGCGGGACATGGCCTTCGAGAGCATGTACGAATTCGGCAGCCGGGTCGGCGTCTGGCGCGTCTTCCGGCTGTTCGCCGAGCGCGACATGCCGCTGACGGTGTTCGCCTGCGCGGTGGCGCTGGAGCGCAATCCGCAGGTCGCGAAGGCGATGGGCCGGCACGGCTTCGACCTCTGCTGCCACGGGCTGCGGTGGGAGGAGCACTTCACCCTGTCCGTCGACGAGGAGCGCCAGCACATCGCCGAGGCGGTGGCGACGATCCGGCGGCTGACGGGCGAGCGGCCGCTCGGCTGGTATTGCCGATACGGGGCGAGCGAGCACACGCGATCGCTGATCGTGAGCGAGGGCGGCTTCCTCTATGACAGCGACAGCTACAACGACGAATTGCCGTACTGGACCGAGGTCGACGGCAGGCGCCATCTGGTCGTGCCCTACAGCCTTGACACCAACGACACCAAGCTCGCCGCCGGCGGTGGCATCGCGACGGGCGAGGAATTCTTCCGCCACCTGAAGGAGAATTTCGATTTCCTCTACGCGGAGGGTGCGACCTCGCCGCGCATGATGTCGGTGGGGCTGCACGCCCGCGTCGCCGGGCGGCCGGGCAAGGCGTCGGGGCTGGAAAAGTTCCTCGACTATGTGCGCGGGCACCGCGGCGTGTGGATCGCCTCGCGGCTCGATATCGCCCGGCACTGGCACGAGCATCATCCGCCTGCCTGACCCCGCTGCCGAAGTCCATGGCAGCCGCTAGGTCGCGGCCTCCGGCGTCTCGGCGATCACCTCGCGCAGGATGCGGGAGTAGTTCTGCGCGATGCGGCTGAGCGGGGTCTCGCGCGAATACACCATATAGGCGACCACCGGCACGGCGGGCTTGAAGGGACGCTTCTCCAGATGCGCGAACTCGGTGGCGCGAGCGATGTATTCGTCGACCAGCGCGACCCCGATATCCATGCCGGCCATGCTGCACGCCGTGTAGCCGTAGCGGGTCTCGACCGACCAGTCGTAATCCTCCTGCGAGGCCTTGAAGGCGCGTGCGATCTTCAGCCCGAGGGGCGTGCCGCGCTCCATGGAGATGATGCGGTGCCCGCGCAGTATCCGGGGGGTGATCACCTCCTCGGCGGCCAGCGGATGGGTTTTGGTCAGCACGGCGACGAACCGCCCCTCGTGGATCGCCTCGGTGTGGATCGAGGGGTGCTCCTCGAAGGACAGGGCGATGCCGATCTCGGCCTGGCGCGTCTGGATCTTGTCGATCAGGTTTTCCATGCGGCGGATGTCGAGGGTGACGCGCACATTTGGCCAGCGGTCGAGGAAGCGCTTCAGCGAGTGGCCGACGATGGAGGAGGCCATGCTGGGGGTCGCCACGATGCGCAGCGAGCCGGCGCTGGAATCGCGCATGTCGGAGATGTGCTGCTCGACGCCCTTGAGCAGGGAGAAGATCGGCTCGAGATCCTGGTAGATGCGCTCGGCCTCGACCGTCGGCACGAGGCGTCCGCCCCGGCGCGCGAAGAGCTCGATGCCGATCTGGTCCTCCATGTGCCGCACGAGGTTGCTCACATTGGGCTGGGAGACCCCGAGCTCATGGGCGGCGGCCGCGGTCGTGCCGTTTCGCACCACCGCGTGGAAGGCCTCGAGCTGCCTCAGCTTCATGTCGCGGGCTCCTTCGAACCGGCCTTGGGTGTGGCGGCAAGCTATAATATGCCATTATTGCCAGGGCGCTTCATTTCATACGACATAATAGAATGCGCTGGCTAGAGTGCCCGAAATCGGTTTCGGGAGAGGTTTCATGACGCGGCGGATCAGGATCGGCGGGGCCCAGATGGGGGCGATATCCAGGTCCGACGGCAGGAAGGACATCGTCGACCGGCTGATCGCGCTGCTCCGGCAGGCCGGCGAGAAGGGCTGCGAGCTTGTCGTCTTTCCGGAACTGGCGCTCACCACCTTCTTTCCGCGCTGGTATTCCGAGCCCGACGGGATGGACGCCTATTTCGAGACCGAGATGCCCAACGCGGCGACGCAGCCGCTGTTCGACGAGGCGCGGCGTCTCGGGATCGGCTTCTGCCTCGGCTATGCGGAGCTGGTGCGCGAAGACGGGCGGTGGCGGCGCTTCAACACCTCCATCCTCGTCGAGCGGTCGGGCGAGATCGTCGGCAAGTACCGCAAGATCCATCTGCCGGGGCACGACGAATACGACCCCAGGCGCAGCCACCAGCATCTGGAGAAGCGCTACTTCGAGGTCGGCAATACGGGCTTTCAGGTGTGGGACGCCTTTGGCGGCCGGGTCGGGATGGCGATCTGCAACGACCGGCGCTGGATGGAGACCTATAGGGTGATGGGGCTCCAGAACGTCGAACTGATCCTCATCGGCTACAACACGCCGGTGAACGACTCGCTGTCGGAGGAGAGCGAGGAACTGCGCATGTTCCACAACCACCTCTCGATGCAGGCGGGCGCCTACCAGAACTCGACCTGGGTGGTGGGCGTCGCCAAGGCGGGGGTGGAGGACGGGCACCGCCTCATGGGCGGCAGCGTCATCGTCGCGCCGACGGGCGAGATCGTCGCGCGGGCGGAAACGGAGGGCGACGAGCTGATCGTCGCCGACTGCGATCTCGACCGCTGCCGCTACTACAAATCCCACATCTTCAATTTCGCGGCGCACAGGCGCCCGGAATTCTATCAGCGTATAACCTCGCAGACCGGCGCGGAGTGATTCCTGCCGGTTGCGATCCGGGAACTGACCCGAGCGGAGTTTGGACGATATGGGCGAACGAATCTGTATTCGCGGCGGGCGCGTGCTGGATCTGGAGGGCGAGGCCGCTCCCCACCGGGACATCCTGATCGAGGACGGCGCGATCCTCGCGCTGCTGGCGCCGGAGGAAGCCGAAGGGGTATCGGCGAGGACGGTCGATGCGTCCGACTGCCTGCTCATGCCGGGCATGGTCAACGCGCACACGCATGGCCATGGCAGCCTCGGCAGGGGCAAGGGCGACCGCTGGACGCTCGACCTGCTGCTCAATGCCGGTCCCTGGCTGTCGGGGATGCGCACCCAGGAGCACAAATATCTGTCCGCGGCGCTCAACGCGGCGGAGATGATCCTGAAAGGGTGCACCGCCGCCTACGACCTTTATTTCGAGTTTCCGGCGCCGACGCCGGAGGGCATGGACGCCGTGGCGCGGGCCTATCGGGACGTCGGCGTGCGCACGGTGATCGCCCCGATGCTGGCCGATCTCAGCCTCTACGAGGCGATCCCGGGCCTGATGGACAGCCTGCCCGAGCCCATGCAAAAGGAGGCCGGGAAGTTCCGGCTCAACCCGTTCGAGGAAACGGCGAAGGCCTGCGAGGTCTTCCTCAAGACATGGTCCCATCCGCACGAGGAGGCGAAGCCGGCGCTCGCGCCGACGATCCCGCTTCACTGCAGCGATCCGTTCCTCGAGCGGTGCCGCGACCTCGCCGAGGAATACGGCGTCGCGATGCACATGCATCTGGCGGAATCGAAGACCCAGGCCGTTTCGGCCGCGGCGCGCTACGGGCGCACGCTGACGGCGCATCTCGACGCGCTCGGGCTGCTCGGGCCGCGGTTCACGGCGGCCCACGGCATCTGGCTCGACGACGACGACATCGCGCGGATGGCCGACCGCGGCTGCTCGGTCGCCCATAATCCGGGAAGCAATCTGCGCCTGGGCACCGGCGTCGCGCCGGTGCGCAAGCTGCTCGACGCGGGGGTCTGCGTCGGCGTCGGCTCCGACGGCTCGAACTCCTCCGACAACCAGAACATGTTCGAGGCCACCCGCCTTGCCGCCAATGTCTCGCGCCTGTGCGATCTCGACGTGAACCGCTGGGTCTCGGCGCGCGAGGCGCTGGAGATGGCGACGGTCAACGGCGCGAGGATGCTGGACCTGCCGGCCAGCATCGGGCGCATCGCGCCCGGCGCGCGGGCGGACATCGTCTTCCTCGACCTGAACAACGTCAATCTCGTGCCGTTCAACGACCCCCTCAACCTGATCGTCTATTCCGAGGACGCGACCTCGGTGAAGAGCGTGATGGTCGACGGCAGGCTGGTTCTGGAGGACCGGCGCTTCGTCAGCTTCGACTATGCGGGGCTGCGCCGGAAGGCGGAGGAGGCGGCGCTATGGCTGCGCGAGCGCACCGAGGAAACCCGCAAGACGGTGATGGGGCTCGAGAGCTTCGTGGCCCGCCATTGCCTGTGCCTCTGCCGCGAGAAGTATCACGTCAAGCGCCTCGTCTGCGACTGAGGCCAGCACGATGTCGATAGCTTTCTATTATAGCGATCGGCATTGATTTTATTAGACATTATTGGATGCCGATTGCGATATAAACCCCGGAGGCGAACACGGCTTCAGCCTCCTAGGGTCGGGCGCCAGCCATCGAAGAAATGACTCCGCTCCTCTCTACGGCACAGAAGGCATCGGCCGGGATGCCGCAACAGACGGAGGACAAAATGTCAATTATTCGCTGGAAATCCAGAGCGGCGGCGGTCCTGGCGGGGCTCTGCATCACCGTCGGGGCCGCGGCTTCGGCAGTGTCGGCGGAACGGATCTTCTTCGGCATCGCCACCGGGTCGACCGGCGGCGTCTACTATCCGCTCGGCGGCATGATCGCGCAGGTCGTGTCCAACAATGCCGAGGTCAACGGCGCGCGCGTCATCGCCACGGCCGAGACCGGCAATGCGTCTGTCGCCAACGCAAGGCTTCTCCAGAACGCGTCGATCGAGGCCGGCATGATGGGCGCCGACATCGCCGATCAGGCCTATCGCGGCACGGCCCAGTTCGCCGACGGCGCGGTGACCAATCTCAGGGCCATCGGCGCCCTGTTCCCGGAGACGGTCCAGGTGGTGGTGCGCGCCGACTCGGGCATCAAGAGCTTCAAGGACCTGAAGGGCAAGACCGTGTCTTCGGGGCCGGCGGGCTCCGGCATGTACCAGCTCTTCGGCGACGTGCTGAATGTCTTCGGCATGAAGCGGGAGGATGTGAGCGAGGATTTCTCGAGCTTCAGCCAGGCGGTCGACAAGCTGCGCGACGGCAATATCGACGCCTTCTTCGCCATCGGCGGCCTGCCGACGGTGTCGATCCAGGACCTTGCGAGCAGCCACGACATCCGGCTCCTGCCGCTGAGCGACGAGGAGATCGCCAAGGTGCGCGAGGCGCAGCCCTACTACGCCGCCACCACGGTGCCGGCCGGCACCTATGAGGGGCAGGACGAGCCCATCAGGACGCTGGGGCTGCGCGCCCTGCTGGTGACCCATGACGGCGTTGCCGACGACGTGATCTACGAGGTGACGAAGGCCATCTACGAGAACACCGAGACGCTCTCGAAGGTCCATGTCCAGGGCAAGAACGTGCGGCTCGAGACGGCGCTGGAATCGGTCTCGATCCCGGTGCATCCGGGCGCGAAGCGCTACTACGAGGAAAAGGGGATCAAGGCCGAGTGACGTCGTCCGGCCTCAGCAGCCGCGGCGCCCTGTGCGCCGCGGCCTTGCTGGCCTCCTCATGCGTCATCGCCATGGGGAGCGGCCCGGCCGGGGCCGGCGACTGCCGGTGGAGCCTACACCTCGTCGAGCCGCGTTCGCAGCGTCAGCTTCTCGAGGTGCCGCTTTCCCCGCTCGATCCGGTCTTCAGCCTCTCCTACACCCATTCGGTCTTCCATACCGAGGTGGTGAGCGACTACCGGATAAGGGGCGGCGAAATCGTTCAGGTCCATGAAACCTACACCGATCCCGGATATGGCATGGAGAGCTCGCCGGCGGACGTGAAGGGGAGGCTGGAACTGGTCGACGGCCGCCTGCGGATGGACCTGGACCGGCCGATCGCCAATCTCGTCGTCCGCATCCAGCGGGATCGCAACAACCGCATCGCGGGCCTTGAGACTTTCGACCTCAGCGGGACGCTCGGCGACGGAGCGGTCCTCGTCAGGCCGGTCGCCACGTGCACATCCCGATAGGGGCGGCGCCCCCGCAAGGCGGAACCGCTTCCATCAAACCGTGAACCGCTCCAGGACGCCCCGAGCCATGAGCCATGCAGGTATGACTACCGCCAACGACCCGTCGTCCGCAGACGATCTCGCGCATCTTCAGGAGATCGTCGATCCGGAAACGAATTTCCGCGCCGTGGCCGGTTTCACCGCCAGGCTGGTGACGGTTCTGGCCTTCGGGCTTTCGGCCTATCACTTCTATACCGCCGGCTTCGGCGTGCTCACCGAGGTCGTCCACCGCTCGGTTCATCTCGCCGTTTCGATGGCGCTGATCTTCCTGCTGTTCAACCGCTCGGACACCCGGTGGACAGTGCGCTCGACGATCTTCGCGGCGTTCTTCTCGCTCTGCTATCTGTGGATCAGCTGGAAGGCCTGGTCGGGGCTCGGGCTGGCTGCGACCTCGCCCGACACGATCTTCTTCTGGATCGCCGTCGGCCTCATCGTCCTGCTGTCGCTGCCGAACCTGACGGGCAGCCGTGCGGCCGGCGAGAAGCCGGGCATCGGCGTTTCCGACTACCTGCTGATGCTGCTGGCGGCGAGCTTCTCCGTCTATCTGATCGTCTTCTTCAAGGACATCTTCATCGCCCGGGTGGGGCAGCCCATCGCGCGCGACTACCTGATGGGGGCGCTCGCCATGATCCTCGTCGCCGAGGCGACGCGGCGCACCACCGGCCCGGCATTGCCGGCGATCGGCATGTTCTGCCTCTTCTACGCCGTGGCCGGGCCTGAGCTGCCCGCCGAGATCGCGCATCGCGGCTTCAGCATGCAGCGCATCATCAACCACCTCTATCTGGGCACCGAGGGCATCTACGGCGTCGCCACCGGCGTCGTCGCCACCTTCGTCTTCCATTTCATCCTGTTCGGCGTGGTGGCGCAGCTTTCCGGGCTCGGCCAGCTCTTCATCGGGCTTTCGACGGCGATCGCCGGCCGCTTCTCCGGCGGGCCGGCGAAGGTTTCCGTCGTCGCCTCGTCGATGTTCGGCATGATCTCGGGCTCCACCGTCGCCAACACCGTGACGACGGGATCGCTCACCATCCCGCTGATGAAGCGGGTCGGCTTCCGCGCGCCCTTCGCCGGCGCGGTGGAGGCGTCGGCCAGCGCCGGCGGGCAGATCACGCCGCCCATTATGGGGGCGGCCGCCTTCGTGATGGCGGAGTCGCTGGGCGTCCCCTATGTCGAGCTGATCCTGATCGCCGCCCTGCCGGCCGCCTTCCACTATCTGTCCGTGCTGCTGTCGGTGCATTTCGAGGCCAAGCGCCTGGGGCTCGGCGCGCTGCCGGACGAGGAAATCCCGAGCGCGCTCGCCGTCGCCCGCCAGTACTGGTACCTGGCCCTGCCGCCGATCGTCATGGTGACCCTGCTGCTGATGCGCTTCACGCCCTTCACGGCGGCGTTCTGGGGCATCATCCTGGTGGTGCTGGTCTCCTATCTCCCGCTTCTGGCGCGCTATGCGGGGGCGCCGGGCCTGGCGCGCGGCGAGGGCGCCCAGGTGCTGACGCCGAGGCGGATCGTCGAGGCCTTCGAGGAGGGCGCGCGCTTCACCCTCGTGATCACCGCGACCTGCGCCTGCGTCGGCTTCATCCTCGGAACGGTGACGCTGACCGGGATCGGCTTCAAGCTGTCGGCGGCGGTGCTCTCGGCGGCGCAGGCGGGGGCCGACATGATCGCCGTCCTCGATCCCTTCGACCTCATCGACGATCGCGGCACGATCCTGTTCTGCGCGCTGGTGCTGACCGCGCTCGTCTGCATCCTCATGGGCTGCGGCATTCCCACCGTGCCGCTCTACATCATTCTCTCGGCCATCGTCGCGCCGGCGCTGTTCGAGTTCGGCGTGCCGCTGCTGGCGACGCATTTCGCGGTGTTCTATTTCGGGCTCCTGTCGGATCTCACGCCACCCTTCGCGCTGGCCGCCTTCGCGGGCGCGGCGCTGGCCCAGGCGGACCCGATGCGCACGGCCTTCATCAGCTTCAGGCTGTCCATCGCCAAGCTGCTGGTGCCGTTCATGTTCGTCTACAGCCCGGCCCTGCTGCTGATCGATTTCGAGCCGACGACCTTCGCCCTGGCGCTGGGAAGCGGCATCCTCTCGATCCTGTCGCTGGCCGTCGGCTTCACCGGCTTCGCCTTTCGCCCGGTCGGCGCGCTGCGGCGGGGCCTGCTGCTGGTCTGCGGGCTCTGCCTGGTCTTCGACCAACTCGAGACGATCATCCTCGCCGCCGCCGTCAGCCTCGCCATCCTGACCGAGAACTATCTGGCTTCGAGGCGGGAAGCGGCGACGCCGGCGGCATGACTCCGGCGGCATGACTCCGGCGGACGGTATCAAGCGGAAGCGAAAGTGAGGCCACACATGTTCGATCTGGTGGTGCGCGGCGATCTGGTGACGCCCCGCGCGGTTTTGCGGGGGCACTATCTCAGCGTCGTCGACGGCAAGGTCGCGGCGATCACGGCGCAGGACCCGGGGGCGGCGCGCGAGCGCATCGACGCCGAGGGCGCCTATGTGTTCCCCGGCGCCGTCGACGCGCAGGTGCATTCGCGCTCGCAGAAGGGCAGCGAGGGCCTCGCCGCCTGCACGCGCGCGGCGGCTGCCGGCGGCGTCACCACCATCGTCGAGATGCCGTATGACGAGGGACTGCTGGTGTGCAGCGCGGACGCCGTGCGCTCCAAGGCGGCGGACGCCGAACGCGAGGCGCATGTCGACGTAGCCCTCTACGGTACGGTTCGCCCCGAAGACGGCACGAGCCGCATCGCCGAGCAGATCGAGGCCGGCGTCTGCGGCTTCAAGTTCTCGACCTTCGGGACCGACCCGGTGCGGTTCCCGCGCATTCCGCCATGGCTGCTGCGCGATGCCTTCGCGGCGATCGCGCCGTCGGGGCTGGCGGCCGGCGTCCACAACGAGAACCACGAGACGGTGATGCATGACCTCGAGGCGGTGAAGGCGGCGGGCGTCACCGACTACACCGCCCATGGCAGGAGCCATACGGATTTCGCCGAGGCGCTCGCCATGGCCGAAATCTACGAGACCGGCGCCCATACGGGTTGCCGGGCGCATGTGGTCCACTGCTCCTTCGGTCGCGGCATCGAGATCTGCCAGAGCTATCGCCGGCAGGGGTTCGACGCGAGCGTCGAGGTCTGCATCCACTACCTCGTGTTCAGCGAGGACGAGGACGTGGCGCGCCTCGGCGGCAAGGCGAAGATCAATCCGCCGATCCGCCCCTCGAAGGAACGCGAGGCGCTGTGGCGGCACCTGGCGGCCGGCAATATCGACATCGTGTCGACGGACCACGTGGCCTGGTCGCTCGACCGCAAGAACGACCCGAACATGCTGAAGAACGCGTCTGGCGGGCCGAGCATCGAGGTGATGGTGCCGGTGCTCGTCAAGGCGTGCCTTGAGCGCGGCGTCGACCTTTCCATGGCCGCCCGGCTCCTGAGCGCCAACCCGGCGCGGCATTTCCGCCTGCCGCCGCTGAAGGGCGCGCTCGCTGCCGGCGCCGAGGCGGATTTCTCGATCATCGATCCGGCGGAGGCGCGCTGGAGCGTCGACCGCAGCCAGACCGTCTCCGACTGGAGCCTCTATGACGGCATGTCGCTGCCGCAGGTCAGGGCGACCTATCTCCGCGGGCGACAGGTCTGGGACGGCAGGGACGTCGTCGTCGCCGAGGGGTTCGGTGGTTTCGTGAAGCCGTTCGGGCGAGCCCTGTAAGCAATCCCGTGACCGGAGAAGGAAGAAACGGAAGCATGAAGTTCTCGATCGATGCCGACCGCCTGTGGAGCCGTGTCGAAGCGTTGGCGGCCATCACCGACCCCGAGCGGCCGTGGAGCCGCGTCGCGTTCAGCGAGCTGCACAAGCAGGGGCGCGCCTGGCTGACGCGCGAGATGGAGCAGGCGGGCCTGAGCG
>JBFWXZ010000117.1:0-10275 GCA_050186955.1 Flavobacteriaceae bacterium | reverse complement strand
AGACGCGCGCGACGTCGCGGGCGATCTCGGGATCGCCGGTGAAAAAGGAGAGATCGGTGTAGATGCGCGCGGTGATCGGGTGATAGTTGCCGGTGCCGATGTGGCAGTAGGAGGCGAGCTGGCCGGCCTCGCGGCGCACCACCAGCGACAGCTTGGCGTGGGTCTTGAGCTCGACGAAGCCGTAGACGACCTGGACGCCGGCGCGTTCCAGGTCGCGCGCCCAGCGGATGTTGGCCTCCTCGTCGAAGCGCGCCTTGAGCTCGACCACGGCGGTCACCGACTTGCCCGATTCGGCCGCCTCGATCAGCGCCCTGACGATCGGCGAGTCGTTGCTGGTGCGGTAGAGCGTCTGCTTGATCGCCACCACGTCCGGATCGGCGGCGGCCTGCTTGAGGAACTGCAGCACCACGTCGAAGGACTCGTAGGGGTGGTGGATGACGATGTCCTTCTGGCGGATGGCCGCGAAGCAGTCGCCGCCATGGTCCTTCACCCGCTCGGGGAAGCGCGGCGAATAGGGCGTGAACTTCAGCTCCGGCCGGTCGATGGCGACGAGCTGGGAGAGGTCGGCCATGGCGAGGATGCCGTCGACGATGCGCACCTCGTCGGGCGAGACGCCTAGATTCTTGGAGACGAAGTCCTTCAGCTCGTCGGGCATCGAGGACTCGACCTCGAGGCGGATCACCGATCCGCGGCGGCGCTGCTTGAGCGCCGTCTCGAAGAAGCGCACGAGATCCTCGGCCTCCTCCTCGACCTCGATGTCGCTGTCGCGGACGACGCGGAAGGCGCCGCGGCCGGTCACCTTGTAGCCGGGGAACAGGCGGCCGATGAAGAGGATCAGCACCTCCTCGAGGATCATGAAGCGCTGGCGGCCGTCGCCGCTCGCCGGCAGGGTGATGAAGCGCTCGACCTTGTGCGGGATGCGCACCAGCGCGCGCATCAGCTTGCCGTCGCCGGGGCGGATCAGTTCGACCGCCATGGTGTAGCCGAGGTTCGGGATGAACGGGAACGGGTGCGCCGGGTCGATGGCGAGCGGCGTCAGCACCGGGAAGGCCGATTCCAGGAAGCGCGTCTCCAGCCAGTCGCGGTCGCGCCCATCGCAGTCCTCCGAGCGCACCAGCTCGATGCCGGCGGCCTTCAGCTCGAGTTCCAGCTCGTGCCAGACGCGCTGCTGGTCGCCGGTCAGGTTGTCGGCAGCCTGGGCGATGCGCTGGAGCTGCTCGGCCGGCGTCAGGCCGTCCTGGCTCAGCGTCGAGATGCCCTCGCGCACCTGGCCGCGCAGGCCGGCGACGCGGACCATGAAGAACTCGTCGAGATTGTTGGCCGAGATCGACAGGAAGCGCAGCCGCTCGAGCAGCGGATGGCTGGTGTTCTGGGCTTCCTCGAGGACGCGGTGGTTGAAGCCGAGCCAGGAGAGCTCGCGGTTGATGAAGCGCTCCGGCGAGGCCATCCAGGCTTCCGCGGTACGCTCCTCGACCTCGGCGGGCGCGGGAACGGGCCTGGCGCGCGCGCGCCGCGTCTTGCCGTTCAGGATGCCCGTCTGATCGTCCATGTCGCCCCGCCGTGACCAAGCTGCCGAAAGCGCGGGCGAAGACCCGCACGGCAGCGACTATCGTTCCAATATTGCAGCAGCATGACAAATTTGCGTCATCGAAGCGTTACGACCGGCGGTCAGTCCGCCGGCGGCTCGCTCTGCTGCATATCGGCGAGGATCGACAGCAGGAGGCTGCGGCTCGGGGCGCGGCGCTGGCGCATCGCCTCCTCGTCGAGGCGGGCGACGACGCGGGCGACGAAGGCGTAAGAGCGCTCGACGCGGGCCAGCGCGGAACGCAGCGCCGGCGCCTCGATCTCGAGCTGGCGGTCGGCGCAGTGCTTGACGAACAGCGCCTCGACCAGCGCGTCGTCGGGATCGCCGATGCGGGCGCGCAGCGCGCCGCGCAGCCGCGACGCCAGATCGGGGGTGGAGACGCGCCAGAATTCCGGCTCCCGCTCGCCGGTCAGCAGCATCCGGGCGACGCCGAGCCGCGCCTCGTTGGCGAGGTGGAAGAGCGCCGTCTCGTCGGCGAAGCCGTCGTCGCAGCCGGTGACGACCAGCGGCCGGGTGCCGGCGGCGAAGGCGGCCAGCGCCGGGTCGGAGGCGGCATAGGTGACGGCGGTGTTGTCGGCCGCCCAGATGGCGGCGAGATGCGACTTGCCGCTGGCGGCGGGGCCGGTGAGCACGAGGATGCCGGTCGGCCATTCGGGCAGCGCCAGGCAATCGCGCGCCGCCTGGTTGGCCGGCGCCTCGATGAAGTCGTCGCGGCCCATGGCGGGGGCGCCGGCGAGGTCCATGACGAGTTGGCGGGGCCGCTCGGCGTTCACGCCGCGTCCCCTCCTCCGTCCCCTGCCCCGTCCCCTTCGCCGCCGCGATAGAGGGGGCTTGAGAGATATTTGTTGAGGCCGAAGCGGGCGACGACGCCGATGGCCGCCGAGATCGGCACCGCCAGCAGCATGCCGACGAAGCCGAACAGCAGCCCGAAGGCGAACAGCGCGAACATCAGCCATACCGGGTGCAGGCCGATCTGGCCGCCCACCAGCTTCGGCTGGAGGATGTTGCCCTCGATGAACTGGCCAGCGAAGAAGATGCCGGCGATGACGGCGATCATCACCCAGTCGGGCCAGAACTGGACGGCGGCGACGCTCAGCGCGACGAGCAGACCGACAATCGAGCCGACATAGGGGATGAAGGAGATGAGCCCGGCGCCGAGGCCGATCAGCAGGCCGAAATTCAGCCCGGCGAGGCTGAGGCCCGCGGCGTAGAAGGCGCCGAGCAGGATGCAGACGCTGCCCTGCCCGCGCACGAAGCCGGCGAGCGCGGAATCGATGTCGCGCATGATGCCGCGGATGGTCTGGACGTGCTCGCGCGGCAGCCAGAAATCGATCTTGGCGACCATGTTGTCCCAGTCGAGCAGCAGGTAGAAGGCGACGACGGGGGTGACGACGAGCAGCGCCATCAGGTTGACGAAGGCGAGGCCGCCCGACAGCAGCGAGGCGGCGAGGCCGGCGAGCCAGTTCCCCGCCGCGCCGAGCATGGTGCCGAGCTGGCCGCCGGTTTCGCCGGGCGCGCCGAAGTCGACATATTGCGCCAGCCAGCTGTCGCGCAGCGTCTCCGACAGGCTGGCGACGATCGACTGCAGATTGTTGATGAGCGACGGCAGCCGCTCGGCGAAGCCGGAGAGCTGCGAGATCAGCACCGGCACCAGCGCCAGCAGCGCGAGCAGGAATATCAGCGCGAAGATGCCGAGGATCGTCACCGTCGCGGCCATGCGCGAGAAGCCGCGGCGCTCCAGCCGGTCGGCGACCGGGTCGAGCGAATAGGCGAGCGCCATGCCGGCGACGAAGGGCAGCAGGATGCCGCGCAGCAGATAGAGCACGATGCCGGCGGCGAGCAGCGCGAAGAGCCAGATCCGGACTTGCTGGGATACCGTCATCTCAACCGATCACGCCCTAACGGAACACACGCGGGACACGCGGTGCCCTCAGCTCTCGTCCTCGCCCTCTTCGGGGGCGGACATGTGCCCGACCCAGGCCCTCAGATAGGCCATGGCCGAGACGATGGTAAGGCCGGCGACGCCAACCGCCGGGACCGTCAGGCCCTCGCGAGGAAACCAGTCGAAGGCGAGATTGGCAAGGACCAGCGCCGCGAAGGCGATCTGGGCGGCGGTGTTCACCTTGGAGATCATCAGCGGCTTCATCGGCACCGGATTGTCCAGCATCCAGGACAGCAGCACGCCGCCGACGATGAGGATGTCGCGGGAGGCGACCGCGAGCACCAGCCACAGCGGGATCTCCTGCACGATCGACAGCGTCACATAGATGCTGACCAGCAGCGCCTTGTCGGCGATGGGGTCGAGATAGGCGCCGAGATTCGAGTTCTGGCGGAAATGGCGCGCGATGATGCCGTCGACGGCGTCGCTGACGCCGGCGATGAGGAAGATCGCGAACGCCGCCTCGAAGGCGCGCGTCATGATGAAATAGACGATCACCGGGACGAGCAGGATGCGGCCGACGGTGATGATGTTGGGTATTGTCAATCTGGCCTCGCGCTGCCGCGCGGGGTCTCAGGGGGCCGGCGCGGCGGCTGGAAGGTGCAGATTTGTCGTGCGCTCGACAAGCCTCGAAATGGCATCCTCGCCATGTGCGGGAGGAACACCGAGGGAGCCGGTCACAGCCGCGCCGTGCGCGACATGGGATTTCCAGCGCCTGACGAGAAGCCGCGTCAGCGCCTGCGCGGCCCCCTCCATGCCGCCCTCGGGTACGTCGAGGGTCATTTCCAGCGGACCCGCCATGTCGGCGCCGCGCAGCACCAGCGTGCCGCGCTCGCGCCCCGCCACCGGCTCGAAGCTCGCCACCAGCGCGCCCTGCGCCTGATAGCGCACCCGGAACATCTCGAGCGTCATGTGGTCGCCCTCGAGGATGTGGCCGACCGGCTCGGCGCGGTCGCCATAATCGTTCGCCGGCAGCACGACGGGGGCGATGGAATCCGCAGCCCTCGCCGCCTCCAGCGCCGCGCGCCACGCGCCGGCGTCGTCCCACAGCAGCGGCACGCCGCGCTCGCGCAGCACCGGAATGACGACGACCGGCGGCGCCGCCACCTCCACCGCGCGGACGCCGCCGCGCGCCAGCATGGCGCGGACGCGGCGGGGATCGAAGCGGACGTCGAAGACGCCGCGATAGGCCGTGCCGGCGGCCTGCTCGCTGACGATGGACATGCCGGAGAAGGCGGAAAGCGCGGCGTTGCGCGGCAGCCGCAACCGCTTGCGGTCCTCGTCGGCGACGAGCCGGTCGAGCATGCGGTCGAAGGCGAGCGGCACGATCTCGGCCAGCGCCCGCTCGCGCGCCTCGGCGGCGTTTTTCGCCTCGATCTCGATGCCGACCGAGGCGGCGCGATAGGGATCGGCGAAGGCGAGCGAGACGCCGAGCAGCAGCGCGATGATCGCCAGCGGGATCGAATCGGTGGAAAAGCGCATCGCACCACAATGCCGCCCGAACTTTGCCCTTCGGTAAACGCGGCGGAAAATGCTAGTTCGTCACCACGACTTGGGTCAGGGCACCAACAGCGCGCGGGCGGCAGTTTGAGCGAGAAATCAATAAAACCGGGCATGACCTACGCCGATGCCGGCGTCGACGTCGACCGCGGGAACCGCTTCGTCGACGCGATCAAGCCCTTCGTCAAGGCGACCGCCAGGCCTGGCGCCGACAGCGACATCGGCGGCTTCGGCGGCATCTTCGACCTCAAGGCGGCCGGCTATGCGGACCCGCTGCTGGTCGCCGCCAATGACGGCGTCGGCACCAAGGTCAAGGTCGCCATCGAGACCGGCATCCACCACACGGTCGGCATCGACCTCGTCGCCATGTGCGTCAACGACCTCGTCGTGCAGGGCGCCGAGCCGCTGTTCTTCCTCGACTACTATGCGAGCGGCCGCCTCGAGCTGGAGACGGCGCGCGATGTGGTCAAGGGCATCGCCGAGGGTTGCCGCATCGCCGGCGCGGCGCTGATCGGCGGCGAGACGGCGGAGATGCCCGGCCTCTACGCCGACGACGACTACGACCTCGCCGGCTTCGCGGTCGGCGCGGTGGAGCGCGACCGGCTGCTGCCGCGCGGCGACGTCGGCGACGGCGACATGCTGATCGCGCTGGCCTCCTCCGGCGTCCATTCCAACGGCTTCTCGCTGGTGCGCCGCATCGTCAGGGCGAGCCGCATTGCCTGGGAGGCGGCGGCGCCCTTCGCGCCGGCGCTGACGCTGGGCGCGGCGCTGATCGAGCCGACGCGCATCTATGTGCGCCCGCTGCTATCCGCGCTCGCCGACACCGGCGGCATCAAGGCGCTCGCCCACATCACCGGCGGCGGCATCACCGACAACCTGCCCCGCGTGCTGCCGAAGGGTGCGGTCGCCCATGTCGACCTCGCGGCGATCAACGTGCTGCCGGTCTTCTCCTGGCTCGCCCGCGAGGGCGCGGTGGCGCCCAGCGAGATGCTGCGCACCTTCAATTGCGGGGTCGGCATGATCGTCGTCGCCGAGGCGGCGCGCGCCGGCGAGGTCATCGAGGCGCTGCGGGCGGCCGGCGAGGAACCGGTGGAGATCGGCCGCATCGCCGGCGGCGCCAACGGCGCTGCAGAGGTCGCCTATCACGGAGAGCTGGCGCTTTGAGCGGGGTTGCGACCGCGATCCTGATCAGCGGGCGCGGCTCCAACATGCGGGCGCTGGTCGAGGCGGCGAAGGCCGACGGCTTTCCGGCGCGCATCGCGCTGGTGCTGTCGAACCGCGCCGACGCCGCCGGGCTCGACTTCGCCCGCGAGCAGGGCATCGAGACCCTCGTCGTCAGCCACCGCGACTACGACAGCCGCGAGGAATTCGACGCGGTGATCGACGCGGCGCTGCGCGAAAAGGGCATCGAGCTCGTCTGCCTCGCCGGCTTCATGCGCATCCTCGGGGCGGCGTTCGTCGATTCGTGGCAGGACCGGATGATCAACATCCACCCTTCCCTGCTGCCCGCCTTCAAGGGGCTGCAGACCCACGAGCGGGTACTGGAATCGGGGGTCAGGATCACCGGCTGCACGGTGCATTTCGTGCGCGCGCAGATGGATGACGGCCCGATCGTCGCGCAGGCCGCGGTGCCGGTGCTGAGCGGCGACACGCCAGAGACGCTCGCCGCGCGGGTGCTGGAGGCCGAGCACACGGTCTATCCGAAGGCGCTGGCGCTGGTCGCCGGCGCCAAGGTGCGCGTCGTCGGCGAGAACGTGCTCGCCGACGAGATCGACGCGGATTGCCGGATGATGGTGGTCGGCTAGCGGGATAAGGGACGCGGCCTATTCGCCGCCGCATTCCTTGTAGTGCTTGCGCCAGATGCCGGAGTTGGAGAAGCCGAGCGAGCCGGAGCGGGTGATGCTCGCCATGGAGCTCTCGCTGAGCTCGCCCAGCGCCTTTTCGGCCGCGCAGTTGCAGACCTTGGTGAAGTCGGTGAAGGAATTCGCCTTGGTGGACATGGCGTAGACGCAGGTATCCAGGATCACCAGCCGCGCCCCCTCGCGCGGCGTTTCCTGGGCAGACGCCACTCCGACAAGCGCGGCGAACACTGCGCCGCCGACGACGCCTACGCGATAGCCCATTCTCGAAATTCCCCTGTTGATAGGACTGCGACGACCCGGGCGGCACACCCGCTCATGCAAGCCTGAGCCAGACATGGTTGTCGTGAAATGCCGCACCGCCATATGGAGCGACAGGATCGGCGCCCGTCAAGACATTGATGCCGTTTCCGCCGGCGAATGCGGCATTCGGCCAGATCCCCTCGGCGACCAGGACGCCCCGACAGACGCCGTCGAAGAGCCGCGCGTGCAGCGGCACCGAGCCACGCTCGTTGCCGAGCATCACCCGGTCGCCGTCGGCGATGCCGAGCGCCGCGGCGTCGTCGGGATGGACCATGACCTCCGGCCGCCCCTCCTTGGCGACGCCGGTCGGCGACTCGTTGAAGGTCGAGTTGAGGAAGGAATGCGCCGGCGAGGTCGCGAGGCGGAACGGGTGTTCCTCGTCGGCCAGTTCGATCGCCGGCCAGTAGTCGGGAAGCGCCGGCATCGACCGCCACGGCCCCATCGGGCCGGCATTGGGGGCGGCGACGCTGCTCCAGTCGGGGCGGAAGCGGAACTTGCCGTCGGGATAGGCGAAGCCGTTCAGGTAGTGCGCCTCCTCGAAGGGCGGCTGGCAATCGCGCCAGCGGTCGGCCTCGAGCTCGTCCAGGGTGCCGCGGTCGGAATGGCGCAGCATCCAGTCGACATGCTCGCGCGCCGTCATCGAGAAGCCCTCGTGCTCGGCGCCGACGCGCCGCGCAAGCTCGCAGATGACGACGTGGTTCTCCCGCGCCTCGCCGCGCGGCTCGACGAGCCTCGGGCCGAAGAGCAGATACTGGTGGCCGCCGCCCTTGTAGATGTCGTCGTGCTCGAGGAACGTCGTCGCCGGCAGCACGATGTCGGCCATGGCGGCGGTCTCGGTCATGAACTG
The DNA here is from genome assembly GCA_050186955.1 of Flavobacteriaceae bacterium. Classification (GTDB taxonomy): domain Bacteria; phylum Pseudomonadota; class Alphaproteobacteria; order Rhizobiales; family Tepidamorphaceae; genus JACKJP01. The sequence continues at coordinate 2,242 of JBFWXZ010000117.1, read as the reverse complement.
CTCGTGGACGCAGACGAACAGGTCGTCGCGGGCGAAGCCGCGCTTGACCTTGGTCTGTTCCGGCGCGACCGAGACCGGGTTGGTGTTCTGGACGATCATCGCCGTCACCGGCGGGCCGTCGCCGAGCGCGTCGCGGTCGCCGGTGAGGATGGCGCCGATGCGCGACTGGTCGAGCTTGCGGACGGTGGGATCGGCGCGGTCGAGCGCCTGCACCATGGTGTAGTTCAGCTGGTAGATCGCGCCGTTGTTGTGGAAGGCGCCGCCGCCCTCGTGCAGCCATGCGCCGGTGACGGTGGCGATGCAGCTCGCCGCATGCATGTTGACCACGCCGTTGCGGCTGCGGGTGAAGCCGTAGCCGAGCCGCAGATAGGTGCGCGGCGTCTCGCCGATCCAGCGCGCGAAGGTCTCGATCTCCTCCACCGACAGGCCGGTTATCGCCGACGCCCATTCCGGCGTGCGCGACTTCAGATGCGCTTCGAGCTCCTCGGGGCAGTCGGCGTATTTGGCGAGATATTCGCGGTTCGCATGGCCGTCGCGGAACAGCACGTGCATGACCGCGCAGGCGAGCGCGCCATCGGTGCCGGGCTTGAGGCACAGCGCGAGATCGGCGGTGCGCATGGTCTCGTTGCGGTAGACGTCGACGGCGACGATGCGGGCGCCGCGGTTCTTGCGGGCGGCGACCGCGTGCGACATCACGTTGACCTGGGTGGCGGCGGCGTTGGTGCCCCAGATCACCACCAGGTCGGATTTGGACATCTCGCGCGGGTCGGGTCCGGCGAGCTTTCCCGTGCCGGCGATGTAGCCGGTCCACGCCATGTTGGTGCAGATGGTGTCGAACTGGTTGGAATAGCGCTTCACATGGCGCAGCCGGTGAATGCCGTCGCGCTGCACGAGCCCCATCGTGCCGGCGTAGAAATAGGGCCAGACCGCCTCGGCGCCGTGGCGCTGCTCGGCCTTGAGGAAGGCCTCGGCGACGATGTCGAGCGCGTCGTCCCAGGACACCGGCTCGAATTCGCCGGAACCGGAGCCTGACCCCTTGGCGCCCTTGCGGCGCAGCGGTTTCAGCAGCCTGTCGGGATGGTAGAGACGCTCGGCGTAGCGGGCAACCTTGGCGCAGACGACGCCGGCGGTGTAGGCGTTGTCGCGGGCGCCGCGCAGGCGGCCGACGGTGCCCGGCTCCGGCAGCTCGACCTCGAGCGCGCAGGTGGATGGGCAATCGTGCGGGCAGGCGGAATAGCCGACAGCCACGCCCTTCGCATTCACGATCTGCTTGTTCATCGATTCCACCGCGACGGATCAGCGCCCCCGCACCCTATTATGCCGGCAGGAGCTTGAAAAGCGCGCCGCTGGCATCGCATAGCTATCGGCGCGGCGGATGCGACACCTTTGGGAGCATCGGGGCGGGCAAGTTGAGAATCTCCTTCTGGCATCTCTGTCCGGCGCAGATCATGATCCCGCGCCTGTGGCGCCACAGGAGCTCGATCCGCGCGCGGCGGCTGCCCCATGTCGTCGGCATCGCGTCGACCTCGCTGCTGGCCTCGGCGATCGCCGCGCTGGTGCGCCGCCGGTTGCGCGCGCGGGTGCTCGCCGACACCGAGCCGATGCCGGACCCGGTCTTCATCCTCGGCTACTGGCGCTCGGGAACCACCGCGCTGCATCACCTGCTGGGGGCCGACCGCGCGAACCGCACGCCGCCGGTGGTGAACTGCCTGTTCCCGCATTTCTTCAAGACCGTCGGCCGCTTCGTGCAACTGCACGTCAACATCGCGGACCTGCGCAGCGGCGACGGCATCGTGCAGGACTGGTACTCGCCGCAGGAGGACGAGTTCGGCCTCATGCTCAAGGGGGCGCCGTCGACCTACTGGTGGTTCGCCTTTACCTCCGAGGAGCCCGTCGACGAGGCCGCCCTGACGCTCGACCGGCTGCCGCCGGCGGAGCAGCGCCGGTGGCGGGAAACGCTGCGCGACTTCCTGCAGGACGTGTGGACCTCCAGGCGCGATCACCAGCGCATGGTCGTCAAGTCGCCCACCCATACGGCGCGGGTCGACGTGCTGCTGGAAATGTATCCGCGGGCGCGCTTCATCCATCTCAGCCGCGATCCGGTGGAGATCATCGAATCCAACCGCCGCTTCATGCCGGAGCTGGCGCGCAGGCTGGCGATCGGCGGCGGCCCCTCGGCCGAGGCCGAGGCGGCCCTGTGCTCGCGCATGGTCGCGCAGTTCGCCGAGGGCTACGGCAAATA
>JBFWXZ010000116.1:0-10354 GCA_050186955.1 Flavobacteriaceae bacterium | reverse complement strand
AGAACGCCCTTGAGCTCGGGCTTAAATACGCGCTCGAGCGCATCCAGTTCGCCCGCCCGATCGTCGAGGTCCCCCGCGTCGCCGACAAGCTCGCCATGATGGCGGCGGAAATCCTCATCATCCGCCAGCTCACCTATTTCGCCGCCCGCGAGAAGGATCAGGGCCGGCGCTGCGACCTCGAGGCGGGGATGGCCAAGCTGCTCGGCGCCCGCGTCGCCTGGGCCGCCGCCGACAACGCGCTGCAGATCCACGGCGGCAACGGCTTCGCGCTGGAATATCCGGTCAGCCGCGTGCTCTGCGACGCGCGGATCCTCAACATCTTCGAGGGCGCCGGCGAGATCCAGGCGCAGGTGATCGCCCGCAGGCTGCTCGAACAGAGGAACTGAGGCCCGCCCCGCGACGTTTCGTCCCTTCTCCCGCCATCCGGCCGCGCTGCCTATATCAGTGGCGGGGCCACAGTGCCGCGAAGGAGACCGGACGCATGAAGATTCCCCACAATGCCTGGGTGCTCGTCGGCGACGGCGAGAAGGCGCTTTTCCTGCGCAACGAGGGCGACGAGATCGCCGCCAATCTGGTGGTCGAGCGCATGCTTGAGCAGGAAAACCCGCCGACCCGCGAGCAGGGGGCGGACCGCCCCGGCCGCTTCCATGACGGGGCGGGCCCGCATCGCAGCGCGGTTCAGGACGCCGACTGGCACCGCATCGAGAAGGACCGCTTCGCCAGGGCGATGGCGGATCGCCTCTACGCGATGGTCCACAAGGGCCGCTTCGACAAGCTCGTCATCGTCGCCCCGCCGCATACGCTGGGCGAGCTGCGCCAGCATCTGCACCGGGAAGTCACCGACCGCGTCATCGCCGAGGTCGACAAGACGCTGACCCAGCACCCCGTCTACGAGATGGAGAAGATCCTAACCGCCGGCTAGAACACTCTAACCGAGCGCCCGGTCCCAGTCGGCGATCAGGTCGTCGACCGCCTCCAGCCCGACGGAAAGCCGCAGCAGGTCCGGCGGGCACGGCGTGTCCGGCCCCTCGACCGAGGCGCGGTGCTCGACGAGGCTCTCGACGCCGCCGAGCGAGGTCGCCCGCTTGAAGACCTTCAGCCGCGACGCGGCGGCGATGGCCGCCGCCTCGCCGCCCTTCACCCTGACCGAGAGCATGCCGGAAAAGCCGCCCTGCATCTGCCGGCAGGCGACGCCGTGCTGGGGGTGCGACTGGAGGCCGGGATAGAGCACCTGCGCGACCGCTGGATGCGCGCCGAGGTGCCGCGCCAGCGCCAGCGCGCTCGCCGACTGGTGGCGCACCCTGACATGCAGGGTGCGCAGGCCGCGCAGCAGCAGCGCCGCCTCGAACGGCCCGAGGATGGCGCCGAGCCCCGCGCGCACCGAGCGCAGCCGCGCCGCGTAAGCGTCGTCGCGCGCGGCGACGAGCGCGCCGGCGAGCACGTCGGAATGGCCGTTGAGATACTTCGTCGCCGAATGCATCACGAGATCCGCGCCGTGATCGAGCGGCCGCGTCAGCACCGGCGTCGCCACGGTGGAATCGACGCCGAGAAGCGCGCCCGCCTCGCGGGCGATAGAGGCGACGGCCGCGATGTCGGCGACGTCCCACAGCGGGTTCGCCGGAACCTCGAGCCATATCATCCGCGTCTCGCCGGGCCGCACCGCCGCGGCGACGGCGTCGAGATCCGTCATGTCGACGAAATCCGCGGTCAGCCCGTGCGCCGGGCCCTCCCCGGCGAGCCAGTGGCGAAGCGCCCAGTACATGACCCGCGGCGCGACGACATGGGCGGGGCGTTCGAGCGCCAGGAAGGCGGTGGTCGCCGCCGCCATGCCCGACCCGACGAGAAGCGACACCGGCCCGCCCTCCAGCGCGCCGATGACCGCTTCCGCCCGCTCGGCGGTGGCGTTGTGCGGGCGGGCATAGACGTGACCGAGCGGGTAGGAATTGTCCGCGCCGCGCTCATAGGTCGTGGTGATGTCGATCGGCGGCACGATGGCGCCGGTTACCGGATCGACGCCGCCGAGCGCCTGCGCCGCCAGCGTTTCGGCGCTTTGCGCCCTGTCTTCCCTGCCGTTCGAACCCATTTTCTCGTGCTCCCGGTGCCGGACGACCCGTGACAAGCGCCCGCAAGCTGCGTTCTATGCCAGTCGCAGAAGCGATTCGACAGGAATTCGATGCAGCCGCGATCCATTCTCGTCACCGGAACGTCCTCCGGGATCGGCCTCTGCGCGGCGGAGACGATGAAGGCGCGCGGCTGGAACGTGTTCGCCACCGCCCGCAAGCCCGAAGACCTCGCCATGCTCGAGAGGCTGGGCGTCACGCCGCTGTTCCTCGACTATGCCGACGAGGCTTCCATCCATGCCTGCGTCGACAAGGTGCTCACGGCGACCGGCGGCGGGTTGGACGCGCTCTTCAACAACGGCGCCTACGCCCAGCCCGGCGCGCTGGAGGACATCGCGCCGGCACTGATGCGCGAGCAGTTCGAGGCGAATTTCCTCGGCTGGCACACCCTCACCCGCGCCCTCGTCCCGGCGATGCGCCGTCAGGGCCACGGCCGGATCGTCCAGTGCTCGTCGGTTCTGGGGCTGGTCGGCATGAAGTTCCGCGGCCCCTATGTCGCCACCAAATTCGCGCTGGAAGGCTATTCCGACGTGCTGCGCATGGAACTCGCGCCGGCGGGAATCCATGTCAGCCTCATCGAGCCGGGTCCCATCGCGACGAAATTCGTCGAGAACTCGATGCGCCGCTTCGTCGAGAACATCGATCACGAGGCCTCGCCCCATCGCGATCTCTACAAGCGCCGGCTCGCCACGCTCCGGGGTGGCGGCGCGTCGCGCTACAAGCTCGGGCCGGAAGCCGTGGTGGAGAAGCTCGTCCGCGCCGTGGAGAGCCCGAAGCCGAAGGCCCGCTACCGCGTCACCAGGGTAACCGCCTATCTCGCGGTGCTCCGGCGCGTCCTCTCGACCCGCGCGCTCGACCGCATCATCGTGCCGATATCCGATGCCGGAAACTGACGCCGCCAGCCTTTCCGCAGACGCCGATGCCGGGTTGCCGCCGACGCGCCCGCGCGACTGGCTAGTCCTCGCGGCGCTCGTGCTGGCGGCCAACAGCGTCGGCTGGATCGGCGCGCTGTTCACCGACACCGGCCCGGGAAGCTGGTACGCGGACCTCGTGAAGCCGGCCTGGACGCCGCCCGGCGCGGTCTTTCCGCTCGTCTGGACCGCCCTCTACGTGCTGATGGCGCTCAGCGCCTGGCGCATCCGGCGGCGCGGACGGCCCTTCGATTCCCCGCCCCTGCTCGCCTGGTGGACGCAGCTGGCGCTGAACGCCGCATGGACGCCGATCTTCTTCGCGCTGCACCGGATCGAGCTCGCCTTCGTCGTCATCTCCATGCTGGTCGTCGCCATCGCCGTGACCATCCGCCGCTTCCAGCCCGTCGATCCGGTTGCGGCATGGATGCTTCTGCCTTATCTCGTCTGGTGCGGCTTCGGGGCGCTCCTCAACGCCACGATCTCCGCGCTCAACGGCTGATCCTAGCCAGGCTTGCGATCCATGACCGAACTGTTCGCCATCTACGCCGTCCCGATCGCGCTCGCCGCGGTCTTCCTCGTGCTGCTGCTGGGGCTCTGGAACATGATGCGCGGCGGCAGCTCGAACCGCTCGCAGACGCTGATGCGCTGGCGCGTCGGATTGCAATTCGTCGCGATCATCGTGATCATGGCCGCCATCTGGATCAAGACGGCCGGCTGACGGGCCGTATCCGCTGCGGCTCATTCCCGGTCATGGTCAAGCTCAACAAGATCTACACCCGCACCGGCGACGACGGCACCACCGGCCTCGGCGACGGCAGCCGGGTTCCCAAGGCCGACATCCGCGTCGAGGCCTTCGGCACCGTCGACGAGACCAACGCCGCCATCGGCATGGCGCGGCTCCACACCGCCGGCGACGCGGAGCTCGGCGACCTCGACGCCATGCTCGAGCGCATCCAGAACGATCTCTTCGACCTCGGCGCCGATCTCTGCACGCCCGATACCGGCGTCGATCCCGGCTACGAGCCGCTGCGCATCGTCGACAGCCAGGTCGCGCGGCTCGAGAAGGAGATCGACCTCCTCAACGCCGACCTGAAGCCGCTGCGCTCCTTCGTGCTGCCCGGCGGCTCCGCCGCCTCGGCGCATCTGCATCTGGCGCGCACCGTCGCGCGCCGCGCCGAACGGCTGATGACGGCGCTGGCGGCGCGCCAGGGCGAGCCCGTCGGCGCGCCGGCGCTGCGCTACATCAATCGCGTCTCCGACTTCCTTTTCGTGGCCGCCCGCTGGGCCAACGGGAAGGGCGCCGGCGACGTGCTGTGGGTGCCGGGCGACAACCGCTAGACGGCGCCCGGGAGACGGGGGAGAGACCGGATGTTCATACCGCTGAGCGATTCCAATCCGCTGCGCTATCTGCCGTTCCAATACGTGACCGTCGGTCTCGTGATCGTGAACGTCGCCGTCTTCGTCTTCTTCCAGTCCGGCATCTTCGTCGACGGCATGGAGGCCACCGCCTTCGGCTACGGGGTGATCCCCGCCGTCCTCAACGACCTCAAGGAACTGCCGCCGGAGATCGCCGGCATCGACGAGAAATGGACCCTCGTCACCTACCAGTTCCTGCATGGCGGCTGGATGCACCTGATCGCCAACATGCTCTTCCTGTGGGTCTTCGGCGACAATGTCGAGGACGCGATGGGGCATGTCCGCTTCCTGCTGTTCTATCTGCTCTGCGGCGTCGCCGCCGGCCTGGCGCACAGCATGATGCAGCCGGATTCCACCGCCCCGCTGATCGGCGCCAGCGGCGCCGTCGCCGGCGTCATCGCCGCCTATCTGATGCTCCATCCCCATGTGCGCGTCTGGGTGCTGGCTCTCGGCCGCCTGCCGCTCAGGCTGCCGGCCTGGATCGTGCTCGGCTTCTGGATCGGCCTGCAATTCGTCTCCATCGCCCTCGTCACCGACGATACCGGCGTGGCGTGGTGGGCGCATATCGGCGGCTTCGCCGCCGGCCTCGTTCTCGTCGTCTTCATGAAGCGGCGCGAGGTGCCGCTTTTCGACCGCGGCCTCGCCTGAGCGACACGCCGCCGTGCTGACCCTGGGGAAGGTCGCGGCGGCATGACGCAAACGGCAATGCGGCTGTCGCGCGCGGCGTTGACAATGAAGCGGCGCGCCGAATAGTTTCCCGCGCTATTGCATTGCACAATGCGCGGCTTCCCGCGCGGCGCGCGATCCGCTCGAATTCCGTTCCCGCTTGCCGCGCCGCCGCCGTTGCGGCATCAAGCGGGGAACCGCCAGGAAGCGCCCGGGAGGGGCAAGGAGGCATCGCATGAAGGTTCTGGTCCCCGTCAAGCGGGTGGTCGACTACAACGTCAAGATCCGCGTCAAGCCCGATGGCTCCGGCGTCGAGCTCGCCAACGTCAAGATGTCGATGAACCCCTTCGACGAGATCGCCGTCGAGGAGGCGATCCGCCTCAAGGAGAAGGGCAAGGCGGAGGAGATCATCGCCGTCTCCGTCGGCCCCCAGCAGGCGCAGGAGACGATCCGCACCGCGCTCGCCATGGGCGCCGACCGCGGCATCCTCGTGAAGACCGACCAGATCGTCGAGCCGCTGGCGGTCGCCAAGATACTCAAGGGCGTTGTCGAGGCGGAGGGGCCCGGCCTCGTCATCCTCGGCAAGCAGGCGATCGACGACGACGCCAACCAGACCGGCCAGATGCTGGCCGCCCTGCTCGGCTGGCCCCAGGGCACCTTCGCCTCGAAGATCGAGATCGGCGACGGCTCGATCGAGGTCAAGCGCGAGGTCGATGGCGGCCTGCAGACGGTGAAGCTCAAGAGCCCGGCCATCGTCACCACCGACCTGCGCCTCAACGAGCCGCGCTACGCCTCGCTTCCCAACATCATGAAGGCGAAGAAGAAGCCGATCGACGAGAAGACGCCGGAGGATTTCGGCGTCGACGTCGCGCCGCGGCTGCAAGTCCTCAAGACCAGCGAGCCGCCGGCCCGCCAGGCCGGCGTCAAGGTCGGCTCGGTCGCCGAGCTCGTCGACAAGCTCAAGAATGAAGCGGGGGTGATCTGATGGCCATTCTGCTGGTTGCCGAACACGACAACAAGGAACTCAAGGACGCCACCCACAAGACGCTGAGCGCCGCCGCGAAGATGGGCGGCGACGTCCATGTCCTCGTTGCCGGCAAGGGCGCCGGCGACGTCGCCAAGCAGGCGGCCTCGCTCGACGGGGTGAAGAAGGTCCTGCACGCCGACGACGCGAGCCTCGAACATCAGCTCGCCGAGCCGCTCGCCGCCCTCGTCGTCTCGCTCGCCGACGGCTACGACGCGGTCGTCGCCCCGGCCACCGCCAACGGCAAGAACTTCATGCCGCGCGTCGCCGCCCTGCTCGACGTCATGCAGGTCTCCGACGTCATCGGCGTCGACGGCGCCGACACCTTCGAGCGCACCATCTATGCCGGCAACGCCATCCAGAAGGTGAAGTCGACCGACAAGAAGAAGGTCGTGACCGTCCGCGCCACTGCCTTCCCGGCCGCCGGCACCGGCGGCTCGGCGAGCGTCGAGAGCGTCACGGTCCCCGCCGATTCCGGCATCTCCTCCTTCGTCTCCGCCGAGATCGCCAAGTCCGACCGGCCCGAGCTCACCTCCGCCAAGATCGTCATTTCCGGCGGTCGCGGCATGGGGTCGAACGAAGCCTTCGTGAAGAACATCGAGCCCATCGCCGACCGCCTCGGCGCCGCCATCGGCGCCTCGCGCGCCGCCGTCGACGCCGGCTACATGTCGAACGACCACCAGGTCGGCCAGACCGGCAAGGTCGTCGCCCCGGAGCTCTACATCGCCGTCGGCATTTCCGGCGCAATCCAGCATCTCGCCGGCATGAAGGATTCCAAGGTCATCGTCGCCATCAACAAGGATGAGGAGGCGCCGATCTTCCAGGTCGCCGACTACGGCCTGGTGGCGGACCTTTTCCAGGCCCTTCCGGAGCTGGATGCGGAATTGAAAAAGGCCGGCTATTAGCGGATAAAGGGTGTCCCGCCGGGCTGCGGCTCCGGCGGGCGTTTGCAATTTGGGAGCGGGAATGTCTTCCGCGCAGATCAAGAAGGTCGGCGTCATCGGCGCCGGACAGATGGGCAACGGCATCGCGCATGTCGTGGCGCTCGCCGGCTACGACGTCCTGCTCAACGACGTCGCCACCGAGCGCATCGAGGCCGGCCTGGCGACCATCGACGGCAATCTCGCCCGCCAGGTTTCCGGCGGCAAGATCGACGACGCCCAGCGCAAGGACGCGGTCGCGCGCATCTCGGCGGCGCCCGGCATGGAGGATCTCGCCGACTGCGATCTCGTCATCGAGTCGGCGGTCGAGAACGAGCAGGTCAAGCGCGACATCCTGCGGCAGCTCTGCCCGCTGCTGAAGCCCGAAGCCATCATCGGCACCAACACCTCCTCGATCTCGATCACCCGGCTGGCGGCGTCCACCGACCGGCCCGAGCGCTTCATCGGCATCCATTTCATGAACCCGGTGCCGGTCATGGAACTGGTCGAGCTGGTGCGCGGCATCGCCACCGAGGACCTGACCTTCGAGGCGACGCGCGAATTCGTCGGCGACCTCGGCAAGACCATCGCCGTGTCGGAAGACTTCCCCGCCTTCATGGTCAACCGCATCCTGCTGCCGATGATCAACGAGGCGGTCTACACGCTCTATGAGGGCGTCGGCTCGGTCGAGGCGATCGACACCGCCATGAAGCTCGGCGCCCGCCACCCGATGGGGCCGCTGGAGCTGGCCGATTTCATCGGCCTCGATACCTGCCTGTCGATCATGCAGGTGCTCTACGAGGGGCTCGCCGACAGCAAGTACCGCCCCTGCCCGCTGCTGGTGAAATATGTCGAGGCCGGCTGGCTCGGCCGCAAGACCCAGCGCGGCTTCTACGACTATCGCGGCGAGATACCCGTCCCCACGCGCTGACGCCCCAGGGCCGATCGATCCGAGAGGCTTACCGGCTGTTAACCACCGCCGCGCTAGGCCTTGGCGCATGGACACCGCATCGATAGCCGCCGCCATGGCCGCCGGCTCCGCCGGCCAGACCCAGGCCGCCCTCTCCGCCAAGATGGTCAAGATGAACGCCGACATGGCGGCGGGCCTCGCCGCCATGGTCGCGGAGACCGCCGAGCGCGCCGCCGCCCTCCTCGCCGACGGTGTCGGCGGCAATGTCGACGTCAGCGCCTGACGGTCAGGACTTCGGCGCCGCCATCGCCGTATGCACCAGCTTCAGGGCGTCGGGCGAATCCCATTCCGCCGGCCCCGCCATGTAGCCGAGCTCGCAGCCCTGCGGATCGACGATCAGGGTCGTCGGCATGCCGAAGGCGCGCCCGGCGGCCTTGAGTTCCTTGAACACGTCCGTGGTCGGGTCGGCATAGAAGTCGAGCGCCCGGATCCCGATCTCCTTCATGAAATCCTTCGGCTTGGCGGTATCGCCGATGTCGATGCTGACGGCGACGACCTCGAAATCGTCCGAGCCGAGCGTCTCCTCCAGCCGGTCGAGCGACGGCATCTCCTTGCGGCAGGGCGCGCACCACGTCGCCCAGATGTTCAAAAGCACCGTGCGCCCGCGCCATTCCGACAGCTTGCGCGTGCGGCCCTCGGCGTCGACGAAGGACAGATCCGGCATCATCTGCGACTGCTTCGGCACCGTGAAGGCGGCGACCGCCCCGCGGGCGATCGGCTCCAGCGCCGCCAGACGGCTGTTGGCCGCCGCGCACGCCCCGTTCGTCACCGCCTTGTCGCTCGCCCCGTAGAGCACCGCGGTGCCGATCGCCAGCGCCGTGACGCCGAGAATAACCAGCGGGACGGCGAAGCGCCTCTGCCTTGCTTCCTGCAATTTCAATGCTCCGTGGAACCTGCCCTGGCGAACCCACCTAGCGTCGAATGCCGGAAATTGCGAGGCGGCGCGGTGTCACATTTGCGCGTGCACACGAATTTCCGCCCGTGTAGTGTCACCGCCGCGACCATACTGCAACCGATCCGACCAATCCCATGAACGTTCAATCCTCCGGCCCGTCGGCAAAGATCATCACCGCCGGGCCGCGCATCGATCATGTCGACGGCCTGCGCGCCATCGCGGTGATCGCCGTCGTCGCCTACCACGCCAGCATCCCCGGCTTCGCCACCGGCTTCACCGGCGTCGACATCTTCTTCGTGATCTCCGGCTTCCTGATCATCAACCAGATCGTCGGCGAGCTGCGGCAGAACCGGTTCTCGCTCGCCACCTTCTACGCGCGGCGCACCATCCGCATCCTGCCACCGCTGCTGGTCATGCTGCTCGGCGCCTATCTGATCGCCTGCTTCGTCCTGATCTCGCCCTTCGAATGGGAGAATTTCGGCCTTTCGGGCAGCCTTTCGGCCGTCTTCCTGTCGAACTTCTACTTCTACAAGAAGCAGGGCTATTTCGACACCACGGCGATGGACAAGCCGCTGCTGCACACCTGGTCGCTGTCGGTGGAGGAGCAGTTCTACATCATCACGCCGCTGCTGCTGATCGGCCTGTTCCTGCTCGCCCGGCGCACCAGGAAGCCCGTTTCGACCTATCTCGCCGGCGCCGGCGGCATCTTCTTCATCGCCAGCCTGATCGGCTGCATCCTCCTCACCATCCCGGTGAAGAACAAGGCCTTCTACATGACCACCTGGCGCGGCTGGGAGTTCATCGCCGGCGGCGCGGTGGCCTGGCTGGCGGCGCAGCCGGCCCTGCAGTCGCGCCGCTGGATCGCCGAGGCGGCGGGGCTCGCCGGCATCGTGCTCGCCGTCGTGGCGATCAATTTCGGCCTCTCCGAGATCAATTATCCGAGCTACGGGGCGATCACCCCGGTCGCCGCCGCCGTGCTGCTTATCCTGTCGGGGCTGCTCGATCCCGACTGCACCGCGGCGCGGCTGCTGTCGGTACGCCCGATGGTGCTGGTCGGGCTCATCTCCTACAGCTGGTATCTGTGGCACTGGCCGCTGATCTCGATGGCGCAGATCGCCCAGTTCTCGACCGAGAACCATCTGCGCGACGCCGTGATGGCCGGCCTGTCGCTGATCCCGGCGGTGCTGAGCTACCGCTATGTCGAGCTGCCCTGCCGGCGCTGGCGCCACGCCCGCGACCTGCGCGCGCTCGGCTGGATGCCGGTCCGCCGCGGCCTCGCCGCGTCGCTGGCCGTGTTCGCGCTCAACGGCACCACCGGCGGAGCCGTCTACGCGCTCACCCGCTACGGCCCCGAGATCGCCGGGGACCCGAGCCTGATCGACCCGCCGCGGATCGTCTGCACCGGCGATTCCTGCAAGGTTCCCGGCCACAT
>JBFWXZ010000115.1:0-10402 GCA_050186955.1 Flavobacteriaceae bacterium | reverse complement strand
AGGAGGAGGGCGGTCGCCACACGCCGTTCTTCACCAACTACCGGCCGCAGTTCTACTTCCGCACGACGGACGTGACCGGCGTGGTGCACCTCCCCGAGGGCACCGAGATGGTGATGCCGGGCGACAATGTGGCGATGATGGTCGAGCTGATCGTGCCGATCGCCATGGAGGAGAAGCTCCGCTTCGCCATCCGCGAGGGCGGCCGAACGGTTGGAGCAGGGGTGGTTGCATCGATTATCGAATAATTGATGCAACGACGCCGTCCGCGGAAACCGCGGATCGCTGCGGCGCAGGAGTCGTCGCGTCGATCATCGAGTAAATTTCGATAGCGGCTTCGATACGGGAGCGCCGGCGGCAACGCCGGCGCTCCTTTTCTTTTCCGCCGGTGCCTGACAGATTGCGCGCATGACGAAGCGACCGCATACGGGGGCCGTATCCGCCGAGATGGCGGCGGCGATACACGGCAATACCGAGCTCGTGACCGGCGAGTTCTCAGGCCTCGCCGGACGCGACGTCGCCGCCGACCGCGACGGCGTCGCCTATCTGGAACAGTTCATCGAGCGCAACCGCGACAACTGGGACGGCGATGCGCGCCATTCGCTCGCCAACGTGCTCGGCTCGTTTCTCGGCGCCGCATTGGCTGCGGCGGGCGGCAAATGGGTCGAGACCGAGCACGGGCCGGGCGTCTCCTTCGGTCCCGACTTCGTCGCCTTTCCCTTCGCCAAGACGGGGAAGTTCATCGAGGGCGGCGAGGGCGAGTCGCTGCTTTCCTTCTACGATACCGCGGTGGTCATGGCCGCCGCCACGCGGTGAGGTGAGGGGCGATGCCGGTGGTCACGACGCTTCTCGCCGCGGTCTTCGCGCTGATGCTGACTGGTATGAGCCTCGCCGTCTCGCTGCGCCGGCGGGAGAAGGCGATCGCGCGCGGCGACGGCGACGACGATACGCTGTGGCGTCGCATGCGCGCGTTCCGGAACTTCGCCGAATACGCGCCGATGATGCTGATCGTGCTGGCGCTGGTGGAACTGTCGGGCGCCCCGAATCGGGCCGTGGCCGCGCTGGCCGGCGCTTTCCTGCTCAGCCGCGTGCTGCACGCGGCGGGCATGTACCGGCGCGACGGGCTGGCGATGCGCGCCGCCGGCATGATCGTCCAGCACCTCGCCTTCGTTGCCGCCGCCTGCGGCCTGCTGTGGATGCTGGCGGCCGGCGGGGCCGCCTGAGCAGATTGCCCTTGATCGGCCCGGATTTGGCGGATATGTCGTCGCCCGTGCCGGCCTAGGGGTATAGCTCAGTTGGTAGAGCGACGGTCTCCAAAACCGTAGGTCGCAGGTTCGAGTCCTGCTGCCCCTGCCAAATCCGCAAGATCAGGCCGACTAGCCGCCGGCGCCCCGCCCGGCGCGCAGCGGAGCGCCGATGACCCCGGCGATCCGGCGCGCCGCCCAGGCGGTTTCCCCCTCGAAGGTGATCGAACGGGCGAGCGCGGTGCCGCTTGCCGCGATCCGGCCCGCCTCGGCGTCGTTTTCCCGCGCCCATGCGACCTTCTCGAGCAGGTCCGACATGTCGGGCCGCACGGGGACGTAGTGCTCCCATGGCCTCCAGCGCTCGTGCCACCATTGCCGGTAACCGCGATCGCTCTCGACGTTTATTAGGCAGCAGCCGAGATGCATCTTGGCCAGCGGGTTGATCCAGGCGTTGGAATTGCCGTCGACATTGAGGGCGAATTTGCTCGCTCCCCACTCCGGCTGGTCGATGAAGCCGCCGAGCAGGCCGAGGCGGTCCATCGGGGCATCCCATTCGGGCTCGCGGACATTGGCGGAGAAGGCGACGTCGGCGTCCGGGCAGCCGCGCATGAGGAGGACCATTCGCAGGCGCTGGGGGAGGGCCGGGTCGAAGGGATCGGGGTCGTCCCCGGGGAGCACGCCCTCGCCCGTATTGGAGCCCCGCCACACCAGCCGCGCGGACCGTTCCTCCCACCGTCTGGAATGGGAAGGTGCTATGTCGCGTATCTCCTCGAACCCGCGATGCTCGAAGAACTGCCCGTCGGGCAGGAGCACGGCGGCGGGGTCGTTCGACGAGGGGCGGAAGGTGATGTCGCCCGGCATCTGCCCGTCTGAGAGATCGAAGGTCAGCCGCTCGAAATCGCCGTCGACGCCTTCCAGCCAGTAGATCGCCGCGCCGATGCGCCAGGTGGCCGTGGTGACGTCGTAGCCGTCCGGACCGCGGTTGTAGTGCACCGTGTAGGCGCCGCCGCGCCGGGTGACCTCGAAGACATGGCCGAGCTTCACATGGGTGCCGTAATGAAGGGTGACGGCGGGTGCCGACGGGAGATAGCGGCGCATGCAGCGCCGGATTCTCCGCCGTATGCGCATGCGGCGCCTGGTAGGGAGCAGGAAATTGGAAAACACCGTGGAAGCCGCCCCGGAAACTCCATCGGGCGCCAGCCGCCCGCCGTGTGCATGGTAGGGTGGTTTGCGCTTCGCCGGAACCGTTCTCTGGAAAGGCGAAAAACCTGCCGATACCCTATTGAGAATCTTTTCTTCCGCGTCTATGTAAGGCCCCGGAGAGGCGCGCAAAGCCTCGGGCCGGTCCCGATTGCTTGCGCGCCAAATCGTCTTGAGCGGTAGTAATGGCCACGAAAACCAACCCTTTCACCTTCCTCCAGCAGGTCCGTGCTGAGGTGGCGAAGGTGACATGGCCGACCCGCAGGGAGACCGGCATCACCACCATCATGGTCTTCGTGATGGTCGCGCTTGCCTCGATCTTCTTCCTGCTGGCCGATCAGGTGCTCGCCTGGATCGTGGGAATCGTGCTCGGCGCGGGAAGCTGACGCGCCGCACTGCCTGCTCGGGCACCGCTAGTCGTTTGGGGAATTGATGGCGAAACGCTGGTACATCGTCCACACCTATTCGAACTTCGAGAAGAAGGTCGCCGAATCCATCAAGGAAAAGGCCGAGCAGACCGGACTCGCCGAGCTGTTCGAGCAGGTGCTCGTGCCGACCGAGAAGGTCGTCGAGGTGCGCCGTGGCCGCAAGGTCGACGCCGAGCGCAAGTTCTTTCCCGGCTATGTGCTGGTGAAGATGGACATGTCCGATGAGGCGTTCCACCTCATCAAGAACACGCCGAAGGTCACGGGATTCCTGGGGGCGGACAACCGGCCCCAGCCGATCAGCGAGAACGAGGCGCAGCACATCCTGAACCAGGTTCAGGAAGGCATCGACCGGCCGAAGCCGTCGGTGCATTTCGAGATCGGCGAGCAGGTGAGGGTGTCGGACGGCCCCTTCGCCTCGTTCAACGGCACCGTGGAAGAGGTCGACGAGGACCGCACGCGACTCAAGGTCGCGGTGTCGATCTTCGGCCGCGCGACCCCGGTCGAACTGGAATACGGGCAGGTCGAGAAGCTCTGACGGGCTGCCCGGAGACGATGTGGGAGGCGCGGATCGGCTCGCCAGGCCGTTTCCGATGAAACGCCGCACCACGTCACGTCCAACTAGGCGGCGGCGATGACCGCCGCGCAAGGAAAGGATGGAACATGGCGAAGAAGGTAATCGGCTATCTGAAGCTCCAGGTGCCGGCCGGGGCGGCCACGCCGTCGCCCCCGATCGGCCCCGCGCTCGGCCAGCGCGGCCTCAACATCATGGAGTTCTGCAAGGCGTTCAACGCGCAGTCGCAGGACATCGAGAAGGGCGCGCCCTGTCCGACGGTGATCACGATCTTCCAGGACAAGTCCTTCACCTTCGAGATCAAGACCCCGCCGGCCTCGCACATGCTGAAGCAGGCCGCGAAGGCCAACAAGGGCGCCAAGACGCCGGGCCGCGAGACCGCCGGCAGCGTCACCCGCGACCAGGTCAAGGCGATCGCCGAGGCCAAGATGAAGGATCTCAACGCGACCTCCATCGAGGGCGCGATGAAGATCATCGAAGGTTCCGCCCGCTCCATGGGCATCGAGGTTCGGGGTTAAGGGTCATGGCTAAGAACAAGCGCATCACCAAGGCCCGCGAGGGTGTCGACCGCAACGCCCTCTACGCGCTGGACGAGGCCGTGAAGATGGTCAAGGCCAACGCCACGGCGAAGTTCGACGAGACGATCGAGGTCGCGATCAATCTCGGCGTCGATCCGCGCCATGCCGACCAGATGGTCCGCGGCGTCGTCAACCTGCCGAACGGCACCGGGCGCACGCTGCGCGTCGGTGTCTTCGCGCGCGGCGACAAGGCGGAAGAGGCGAAGAAGGCCGGCGCCGACGTGGTCGGCGCGGAGGATCTCGTCGAGACCGTCCAGAAGGGCCAGATCGACTTCGACCGCTGCATCGCGACCCCGGACATGATGCCGCTGGTCGGCCGTCTGGGTAAGGTGCTCGGCCCGCGCGGCATGATGCCGAACCCGAAGGTCGGCACGGTGACGCCGGACGTCGCGGCGGCCGTCAAGGCGGCGAAGGGCGGCGCGGTGGAGTTCCGCGTCGAGAAGGCCGGCATCGTCCATGCCGGCGTCGGCAAGGCGAGCTTCGGCGAGCAGCAGATCGCGGAGAATATCCGCGCGCTGGTCGACGCCGTCATCAAGGGCAAGCCCGCCGGCGCGAAGGGCAACTATTTCAAGCGCATCGCCCTGTCCTCGACGATGGGTCCGGGCGTGCGCATCGAACCGTCCTCGGTGCTCGGCGCCTGAGGACGGCCTTTAAGGAATTCCGCCGGTTCCGCTTGGAGCCGGCGGGAACGGCCCCGACCGACAGGGACCCGCAAGGTCGCTCGAGGAAGGGGCCATACCTGTCCGAGATTGCAGGTGCCGGCCGCGAGGCCGGCTTAAGCCTGAAAGGGCCTGCATGAGACGGGAGAGAACCGGATTTCCGGTTCGAACCTCGTTGTGTTGGCTTCCGGCCGCGGCGTCAGCCGCGATCCGCGAGGCGGGGCAGGAATAGCGATCGTCCGTAGCCTCGCTCCGCGTTCGGAGACGGAAAAGCGCGGGCGGCAATGCAACCGGCGCCGAAACGGCCGACAAAGCGGTCAACGCGGCGCCAAACCGGAGAGAGTATCGTGGACAGAGCAGAAAAATCAGAGCTCGTCGCGGCACTTAACGAGGTGTTCTCGACCACGAACGTCGTGGTCGCGGCGCACTATTCGGGCCTCACCGTTGCCAGCATGACCGCGCTCCGCGGCCGCATGCGTGACAAGGGTGCGCGCGTGAAGGTCGCCAAGAACCGCCTCGTCAAGCTGGCTCTTGACGGCACCGATTTTGCCCACATGGCGGCGCTCTTCACCGGCCCGACGCTGATCGCCTATTCGGACGATCCGGTCGCGGCGGCGAAGGTCGCCACCGATTTCGCCAAGGAGAACGACAAGTTCGTCGTGATCGGCGGCGGAATGGGCAAGCAATCGCTGGACCCGGACGGCGTCAAGGCACTCGCCTCGCTGCCGTCGCTCGACGAGCTGAGGGCAAAGCTCGTGGGCATGATCCAGACGCCCGCTACCCGTATTGCCGGTGTGCTTCAGGCACCCGGCGGGCAGCTGGCGCGGGTCCTGAAGGCCCATGCCGACAAGAACGCGGCGTGACAACGCCACCACAACACTGGTTCGAACCTACAAGGAACTGAAAAATGGCTGATTTGCAGAAGCTGGTGGACGACCTTTCGTCCCTGACCGTCATCGAGGCGGCCGAACTTTCGAAGATGCTCGAAGAGAAGTGGGGCGTTTCCGCCGCCGCTCCGGTGGCCATCGCGGCCGCCGGCGGCGCTGCCGGCGGTGAAGCCGCCGCGGCCGAGGAGAAGACGGAATTCGACGTCATCCTCGCCAATGCGGGCGCCCAGAAGATCAACGTCATCAAGGAAGTCCGCGCCATCACCGGCCTTGGCCTGAAGGAAGCCAAGGATCTGGTCGAGGCCGCGCCGAAGGCGGTGAAGGAAGGCGTTTCCAAGGACGAGGCCGACAAGCTGAAGGCCCAGCTGGAAGGCGCCGGCGCCCAGGTCGAAGTGAAGTAAGAACCCGGTTTTCCCGGCGGCGGTCACCGCCGCCGGGAGCCACCAAAGCCGCCGCCACGCATGCGCCTTAGAGGGCGCGCAAGGCGGCGCCCGCCGCAAGGCTCGCGGACGGACTATTCGGATAATGCGGCACAGGCGGCGGCCCGCCCGCGCTCAGGCGAGAGCGAAGCGGGACACAGGCGAGACGAGGTAGATCATGGCAGAGACCTTTACCGGCAGGAAGCGCGTTCGCAAGTTTTTCGGCTCGATCCGCGAAGTCGCGACGATGCCGAACCTGATCGAGGTCCAGAAGGCGTCGTACGACCATTTCCTCCAGGTCGACGAGCCCAAGGGCGGACGCGAGGACAGCGGCCTGCAGGCGGTCTTCACGTCGGTGTTCCCGATCACCGACTTTTCCGGAAACGCGATGCTCGAATTCGTGCGCTACGAGTTCGAACTGCCGAAATACGACGTCGACGAGTGCCGCCAGCGCGGCATGACCTTCGCCGCGCCGCTCAAGGTGACGCTGCGGCTGATCGTCTTCGAGGTCGACGAGGACACCGGCGCCAAGTCCGTCAAGGACATCAAGGAGCAGGACGTCTATATGGGCGACATGCCGCTCATGACGTCGAACGGCACCTTCATCGTCAACGGCACCGAGCGCGTCATCGTCTCGCAGATGCACCGCTCGCCGGGCGTGTTCTTCGACCACGACCGCGGCAAGACCCATTCCTCGGGCAAGCTGCTCTTCGCCGCCCGCATCATCCCGTATCGCGGCTCCTGGCTCGACATCGAGTTCGACGCCAAGGACATCGTGCATGCGCGCATCGACCGCCGCCGCAAGCTGCCGGTGACGACGCTGCTGCAGGCGCTCGGCATGGACGCCGAGGAGATCCTGTCGACCTTCTACAACATCATCGAGATCAAGCGTGACGGCGAGGGCTGGCGCAAGCCGTTCGACGGCCAGAAGCTGCGCGGCGCGAAGTTCACGACCGACCTGGTCGACGCCGATTCCGGCGAGGTCGTGCTCGAGGCCGGCAAGAAGATGACGATCCGCCACGCGCGCGACCTGACCGCCAAGGGCGTCACCGCGCTGAAGGCGAGCGACGAGGACATCCACGGCCTCTACATCGCCGAGGACATCGTCAACCCGGAGACCGGCGAGATCTTCGCCGAGGCCGGCGATGAGATCGACCAGAAGACGCTCGACCTGTTCCGCGACGCGGGCATCGACACGCTGCCGATCCTCGACATCGACCACATCAACACCGGCGGCTACATCCGCAACACGCTGGCGGTCGACAAGAATTCCAGCCGCCAGGAAGCGCTGTTCGACATCTACCGCGTCATGCGCCCGGGCGAGCCGCCGACGATCGAGGCGGCCGAGTCGATCTTCCAGGGCCTGTTCTTCGATCCGGAGCGCTTCGACCTCTCCGCGGTCGGCCGCGTGAAGATGAACATGCGCCTCGACCTCGACGCGCCGGACACCCAGCGCACGCTGCGCAAGGACGACATCATCGCGGTCATCGCGACGCTGGTCGGCCTGCGCGACGGCAAGGGCGAGATCGACGACATCGACCATCTCGGCAACCGCCGGGTGCGCTCGGTCGGCGAGCTCATGGAGAACCAGTACCGCATCGGCCTGCTGCGCATGGAGCGGGCGATCAAGGAGCGCATGTCGTCGGTCGATATCGACGCCGCCATGCCGCAGGACCTGATCAACGCCAAGCCGGCGGCGGCCGCGGTGCGCGAGTTCTTCGGCTCCTCGCAGCTCTCGCAGTTCATGGACCAGACCAACCCGCTCTCCGAGATCACCCACAAGCGCCGCCTGTCGGCGCTGGGCCCGGGCGGCCTGACCCGCGAGCGCGCCGGCTTCGAGGTGCGCGACGTGCACCCGACGCATTACGGCCGCATCTGCCCGATCGAGACGCCGGAAGGCCCGAATATCGGCCTCATCAACTCGCTGGCGACCTTCGCGCGCGTCAACAAATACGGCTTCATCGAGACGCCGTTCCGGCGCGTCAAGGATGGCTCGGTCACCGACGAGGTGATCTACCTGTCGGCGATGGAGGAGGCGAAATACTACGTCGCCCAGGCCAATGCCGATATCGACGACAAGGGCAAGCTGACGGAAGAGCTGGTGGTGTGCCGCCATGCCGGCGAAGTGGTCGTGGCGACGCCCGACCGCGTCGACTACATGGACGTGTCGCCCAAGCAGCTCGTCTCGGTCGCCGCGGCGCTGATCCCGTTCCTCGAGAACGACGACGCCAACCGCGCGCTGATGGGCTCCAACATGCAGCGCCAGGCGGTGCCGCTCATCCGCTCCCAGGCGCCGCTCGTCGGCACCGGCATGGAAGCGGTGGTGGCGCGCGATTCCGGCGCCGCGATCGCCGCGCGCCGGACCGGCGTCGTCGACCAGGTGGACGCTACCCGCATCGTCATCCGCGCTACCCAGGAGCGCGATCCGACGAAGTCGGGCGTCGACATCTACCGGCTGATGAAGTTCCAGCGCTCGAACCAGAACACCTGCGTCAACCAGCGTCCGCTGGTGCGCGTGGGCGACAAGGTCCAGGCCGGCGACATCATCGCCGACGGCCCGTCGACTGATCTCGGCGAGCTGGCGCTCGGCCGCAACGTGCTCGTCGCCTTCATGCCGTGGATGGGCTACAACTTCGAGGACTCCATCCTGCTGTCCGAGAACGTCGTGCGCGACGACGTCTTCACCTCGATCCACATCGAGGAATTCGAGGTCATGAGCCGCGACACCAAGCTCGGGCCGGAAGAGATCACGCGCGACATTCCCAACGTCTCGGAAGAGGCGCTGAAGAATCTCGACGAGGCCGGCATCGTCTATATCGGCGCCGAGGTGAATGCCGGCGACATCCTGGTCGGCAAGATCACGCCGAAGGGCGAGAGCCCGATGACGCCGGAGGAGAAGCTGCTCCGCGCCATCTTCGGCGAGAAGGCCTCGGACGTGCGCGACACGTCGCTGCGGGTGCCCCCGGGCGTCAACGGCACAGTCGTCGAGGTGCGCGTCTTCAACCGCCACGGCGTCGAGAAGGACGAGCGCGCCATCGCCATCGAGCGCGAGGAGATCGAGCGTCTCGCCAAGGACCGCGACGACGAGCAGTCGATCCTCGACCGCAACGTCTTCGGCCGCCTCTCCGACATGCTGAGCGGCAAGAGCGTCGCCAGCGGCCCGAAGGGCCTGAAGAAGGGCGCCAAGATCGATGCCGAGCTGTTGGGTGAGCTGACGCGCGGCCAGTGGTGGCAGATCGCCGTCTCCGACGATTCGGTGATGGCCGAGGTCGAGGCGCTGAAGAAGCAGTACGACGAATCCAAGAAGCAGCTCGAGCAGCGCTTCATGGACAAGGTCGAGAAGCTGCAGCGCGGCGACGAACTGCCGCCCGGCGTGATGAAGATGGTCAAGGTCTTCGTCGCCGTGAAGCGCAAGATCCAGCCCGGCGACAAGATGGCCGGCCGCCACGGCAACAAGGGCGTGGTCAGCCGCATCGTCCCGGTCGAGGACATGCCTTTCCTCGACGACGGCACCTCGGTCGACATCGTGCTCAACCCGCTCGGCGTGCCGAGCCGCATGAATGTCGGACAGATCCTCGAGACGCATCTGGGCTGGGCCTGCGCGGGCCTCGGCCGGCAGATCGAGGAGGCCGTGGAGGCCTATCGGCGCACCCACAAGACGGCCGAGCTCAAGGAAGCGCTCGGGCGCGTCTACGGCGACGACAAGACGGTCGCCTCGCTTAAGGAGGACGGGCTCGTCGAGCTCGGCACCAACCTGACGCGCGGCGTGCCGATCGCCACGCCGGTGTTCGACGGCGCCCACGAATCCGACATCGAGGAGATGCTGGAGAAGGCGGGTCTCGACCGCTCGGGCCAGGTGCAGCTCTTCGACGGCCGCTCCGGCGAGCCCTTCGACCGTCCGGTGACCGTCGGCTACATCTACATGCTGAAGCTGCACCACCTCGTGGACGACAAGATCCACGCCCGCTCCATCGGCCCGTACAGCCTCGTCACCCAGCAGCCGCTGGGCGGCAAGGCGCAGTTCGGCGGCCAGCGCTTCGGCGAAATGGAGGTGTGGGCCCTTGAAGCCTACGGCGCAGCCTATACGTTGCAGGAGATGCTCACGGTCAAGTCGGACGACGTCGCCGGGCGCACGAAGGTCTACGAGGCCATCGTGCGGGGCGACGACGCGTTCGAGGCAGGCATCCCCGAAAGCTTCAACGTGCTGGTCAAGGAAATGCGCTCGCTCGGCCTCAATGTCGAGCTGACCAACATGCGCCCCGCGGGAACCGCGGCGCCGGTCGACGGCCAGGCGGCGCTGCCGCCGGCGGACGCGGCAGAGTAGGGCGCGGGGCATAAGGAATCGAGGCGCGGCGGCGGTGACGCCGCCGCGCATGCAGGACACCCTTGAAGGCGCACATCGCAGCCGGTGCGCCGAAT
>JBFWXZ010000114.1:0-10473 GCA_050186955.1 Flavobacteriaceae bacterium | reverse complement strand
CGACCGGATCGGGCGAGTGGAGCGTCGCCTCGCGCGCGAGATCGTCGCGGATATTAACCATCGGGTAACGATACCGGCCTAACCATTCGCAACAAGCGCGCGGGGGCGTTCGCAACGCCTCATGTGGTGCGCGCGGCAGACTATCGGGAGTGGTTGTCGATGGCCAGCGTGGACCGGGTAACGGTCGAATTGTCGGTGGAGCTCGGGCATACCTACATGCCGGTCCATCAGCTTCTGCGCATGGGCCGCGGCGCCGTCATCGAGCTCAACCGGACCGAATCCGATCCGCTTCCCGTCTATGCCAACAACAAGCCCATCGCGGTCGGTTCCGTCGTCGTCGAGAACGACCGGATCGCCATCGACATCCAGCGCATGCTGGGCCGCGAGGACGAGGAATTCTGAAGGCCTGCCGAAGGCCCTTGCCAGCCTTGGCAAGGGCAATCGAATTTGCTAAGTGACGCCGCGCCCCGGGGCCTCAAGGGTCCGGTGGCGGGCATGATCAAGCGGTCATGGTTAAGCGGTCGTGGCGGAATTGGTAGACGCGCAGCGTTGAGGTCGCTGTGGGGTAACTCCCGTGGAAGTTCGAGTCTTCTCGACCGCACCATCCTGACTTTCAGGAAGAAGCCCGGCTCCGGCCGGGTTTTTCTTTTGAGCCGCGGCCTAGACGCGCGCACGTTTTCCCGCGCGACCGTCATTCGCGTCTGCGGACAATTTCTCTGCTCTGCGGTGTCGTTTCCAGAAGGCGCGCTTGTACCAGCGGCGCAGATGCTTCCGCCATTCGCCTGACGCGATCATATGCCCTGCCTTGACGTGGCTCATGATGCGATCCTCAGCGTCGGAATCGACGAAACGTCGACTTCGCGCCCCGCCTTCTCGAGATCGTAGGAGCGCTGAAGATTTAGCCAGAACACCGGATCGTTGCCGAGCAGCTTGCCGAGCCGAAGCGCCATCGCCACCGTGACAGGCTGCTTCTCGGCGAGAATATCGTGGAGCGTCTGCCGGGAAATGCCGAGCAGCCGGGCTATCTCGGTCTTCGGCTTTTCCAGCGCGGGGATGATGTCCTCGCGCAGGAGTTCTCCGGGGTGCATGGCGGGAAGGCCGCGCGTGATCGTGTCTTCAGCCATCAGTGGTAGTCCTCCAGATCGACATCCGTCACGTTTTCGCCGTCCCAGCCGAAGGTGATGCGCCAATTGCCGGTCACCCGAACCGAATACTGTCCTTTCCGCTCGCCCTTGAGGCGGTGGAACCGATATCCGGGCAGGTCCATGTCTTCCGGGCGCGAGATCGCTTCCAGGGCGCGGAGGATGCGGGCGACGCGCCCCTCGTCCTGAACGCTGAGGCCGCGCGATTTTCCGGTCTCGAAGAAATGCCGGAGGGCCTTGTTCCGGAACGACCTGATCATATCAGAGTGTAAGGTTTCGCCTTACATTCGTCAAGTGAACGCATGCCGGCTTCGGACATGCGCGGGATTTCCCGTGCAGCGGTTCCTTGAAAAGGCTTCCGGCCGCCTTTGCCCTCCGCCCAAGATTCATCTAAGGATCGCGCGAGCCGGCGCTATCGGGGAGTGCGAGCCATGAGCGACATCCGCGACGACATTCCCCGCCAGGACCGCCCGCCGGAGGAAACCCCGCAGACCGAAGCGGCGGCGCCGACCGAGCCGCACGAGGAGGACGGCAGCCTCTCCGACGCCTTCGTGGCGGAGGTGCGGGCGGCCATCGACGCCGCCGACGCGCAGGCGCTGCGCACCCTCTGCGCCGATCTCCACGAGGCCGACGTCGCCGACCTGGTCGAGCGTCTGCCGGCGGATATCCGCACCCGCTTCGTGGTGCTTCTCGGCGCCGATTTCGACTTCGCGACGCTGACCGAGGTCGACGACACGATTCGCGAGCAGATCCTCGAGGAACTGCCCAACGAGGCGGTGGCCGAAGGCGTCGCCGAGCTCGAGGCCGACGACGCCGTATACATCCTCGAGGATCTGGAGGACGCCGAGCAGGAGGCCATCCTCTCGCATATCCCGGAATCCGACCGCGTGCAGATCCAGCGCGGCCTGGAGTTTCCCGAGGACAGCGCCGGCCGCCTGATGTCGACGGACTTCATCGCCGTGCCGCCGTTCTGGACGGTGGGACGCGCCATCGACTACATGCGCGAGGCCGATGACCTGCCCGACGAGTTCTACGAGCTGTTCGTCGTCGACCCGTCCTTCAGGCCGATCGGCACCGTGTCGCTCAACCACGTGCTGCGCTCCAAGCGGCCGGTGACGGTCGAGGAGCTGATGGACAGCGACCCGAGCACGGTGGAGGCCGATCTCGACCAGGAGGAGGTCGCGCGCGTCTTCGAGCGCTACAACCTCGTCTCGGCGGCGGTGGTCGACAAGGCGGGGCGGCTCGCCGGCGTCATCACCATCGACGACATCGTCGACGTCATCCAGGAGGAGGCGGAGGAGGATATCCGCGCGCTCGCCGGCGTCGGCGACGAGGAGATCTCCGATTCGATCCTCTACACCACGCGCAACCGCTTCGTGTGGCTGCTGATCAATCTCGGCACGGCGGTGCTGGCCTCGCTGGTCATCGGCATGTTCGACGCGACGCTGCAGCAGATGGTGGCGCTCGCCATCCTGATGCCGATCGTCGCCTCGATGGGCGGGAATGCCGGCACCCAGACCATGACGGTCGCGGTGCGGGCGATCGCCTCGCGCGACCTGACGCCGTCCAACGTGCGCCGCATCGTGCTGCGCGAGACGATGGTCGGGCTGCTCAACGGCCTGCTGTTCGCGGTCATCATCGGCGCGGTGGCGTGGCTGTGGTTTTCCAGCGCGCCGCTCGGCTGGATCATCGGCATGGCGATGATCATCAACATGATCTGCGCGGGGCTTTTCGGCATCCTCATTCCGCTGACGCTGGAGAAGCTCGGCGCCGATCCGGCCATCGCCTCCAGCGTCTTCGTGACGACGGTAACCGACGTCGTCGGTTTCTTCGCCTTTCTGGGGCTCGCCGCCGCCTTGCTTCTGTAGGCAGATCGTGGGAATAGGGGCCGCGGCGAGGTTCCGCCGGCATCAAGAAGAAGACCGCCGATGAGCAGCAAAATCCGCGCAGCCGTGATCGGCCTCGGCTATTTCGGCAGTTTCCACGCGCGGCACTATTCCGAACATCCCGACGCCGATCTCGTCGCCGTCGTCGATACCGACAGGGAACGCCGCGAGGCGGCCGCGAAGCAGTACGGCGGCCAGGGCTACGACGATTTCCGCGAGATCTTCGGCAAGGTCGATGTCGCCAGCGTCGCGGTGCCGACGTCGCGCCACGCCGAGGTCGCCTCGGCGCTGATGAACGCCGGCATCCACGTCCTCGTCGAGAAGCCGATCACCGACAGCGTCGAAAGCGCCCAGGCGCTGGTCGATCTGTCGCGGGAGAAGGGGCTGGTGCTGCAGGTCGGCCATATCGAGCGCTTCTCGTCGGCCTTCCGGGAGCTCGCCTCGCGGGTCTCCAACCCGCTCTATATCGAGGCCAACCGCATCTCGCCCTTCAAGCCGCGGGCGACCGATGTCGACGTGGTGCTCGACCTGATGATCCACGACATCGACCTCATCCTCGGCCTTGTCGGCGCGCCGGTGATGTCGGTGCACGCGGTAGGCGCGCCGGTGCTCAACCGCACCGAGGACATCGCCAACGCCCGCATCGAGTTCGAGAACGGCGCCGTCGCCAACATCACGGCGAGCCGGGTGGCCGGCAAGACCGAGCGGCGCACCCGCATCTTCCAGCCGGACGCCTATCTGGTCTGCGATTTCGGCAACAGCCAGCTCGTCCGCTTCCGCCGCACCGGCGATCCGGAGAAGGACGGCATCAACGCCATCGGCTTCGAGAGCTGGAACATCCCGCGCGAGGATTCGCTCAGAAACGAGATCTCGGAGTTCCTCGACTGCGTGTCCAACGGCCGCATCCCGACGGTCGACGGCCGGGTCGGGCGCGAGGCGCTGCGGATCGCCAGCATGATCAATGACAGCCTGCGCGAGCACCAGCAGCGGGTGCAGGCGCATCTGGCCGCCGCCGCCAAGGGTGACAAGGGGTGACGGCGCCGGAGATCAGGCCGATCACGCGCGCCGACCGCGCCGAATGGGGCCGGCTGTGGAACGGCTACCTGACCTTCTACCAGAGCGAGCTTCCCGACAGCCAGTACGAGTTGACCTTCAACAGGCTGCTCGATCCGCAGTTCAACTATTACGGGCGGCTGGCGGTGAGCGAAGGACGGGCTATAGGGTTGGTGCACTGGCTGTTCCACCCGACCGGCTGGGCCGAGCGGCCGGTATGCTACCTGCAGGACCTCTACGCCGACCCGCAGGCGCGTGGGAAGGGTGTCGGCACGGCGCTCATCGACGCGGTGGCGGAGGAGGCGCGCGAGGCCGGCGCCGAGAACGTCTACTGGACGACCCAGCACTTCAACGCTACGGCGCGCTCGCTCTACGACAAGGTTGCGACGCTGACGCCCTTCATCAAATACCGCAAGGATATCCGCTGAGGAAATTTCACTAACATACTGTGGTATATAACTTTATATAAATCAATTGACTATTACGTAAGACGCGTGATGCAGTGCCTCCCATGACCGCTGCCGACGCACCCGCTGCCGCCGTCAACGCAAGGCGCCTCTACACGATCACCGATCTCACCCGGGAGTTCGGCGTCACCACCCGCACGCTGCGCTTCTACGAGGACGAGGGGCTGATCGAACCGGTCAGGCGTGGCCGCCAGCGTCTCTATCCGCCCTCCGAGCGCACCCGGCTCAAGCTGGTGCTGCGCGGCAAGCGGCTCGGATTCAGCCTCGCCGAGATCGCCGAGATCGTCGGCATGTACCGGGCGAAGCCGGGCGAGGCGGGGCAGTTGCGGCTGCTGATCGGCAAGCTGGACGCGCGGCGCGCCGAGCTCCTCGCCAAGAAGCGCGACATCGAGACGACGCTCGCCGAGTTCGACGAGGTCGAGGAGGGCTGCCGGATGCGGCTGGCCGAGCTGGAGGACACCGGAAGATGAGCGAATTCAAGCCGAGAAGCGCGGACTACGCGACGCGGGTGCTGGCGAGCTTCGCCAAGCAGGCCTTCATGACCCATATCGGCGCGAAGATCGTCCACGTCGCGCCGGGCGAGGTCGATGTCGACCTGCCGGCACGCGACGACCTCAACCAGCAGCACGGCTTCTTCCACGCGGGCACCACCAGCGCCATCGCCGACAGCGCGGCGGGCTATGCCGCCTTCAGCCTGTTTCCGGCCGACCGCGGCGTGCTGACGACCGAATACAAGATCAACCTGCTCAATCCCGGGCGCGGCGAGCGGCTGATCGCGCGCGGGCGGGTGATGAAGCCGGGCCGCACGCTGACGGTGTGCCGTTCCGACGTGTTCGGGATCACCGGCGGCGAGGAGACCATCGTCGCCACCGGCCTGTTCACGATGATGGCGGTCGAGGGCTTCACGAACTGAGCGCCCGCGGCGCAGCCACAATCGACGCCGGCCATGTATAATCGCCGGCAGACACGTCAGGGAAGGGACGTCCGATGCGATTCAACGATCTGCCGAGCCTCGATTTCGACCTCGGCGAAACCGCCGACATGATCCGCGACACGGTGCGCAGCTTCTCCTCCGACGAGATCCTGCCGCTCGCCGACGAGATCGACCGCAGCAACGAGTTCCCGCGCCACCTCTGGCCGAAGCTCGGCGAGCTCGGCCTGCTCGGCATCACCGTCGAGGAGGAGTATGGCGGCTCCGGGCTCGGCTATCTCGAGCACTGCATCGCGATGGAGGAGATCAGCCGCGGCTCGGCCGCCGTCGGCCTGTCCTACGGCGCCCATTCCAATCTCTGCGTCAACCAGATCCGCCGCAACGGGACCGAGGAGCAGAAGCGGAAATATCTCCCCGGCCTCGTCGACGGCAGCCAGATGGGCGCGCTGGCGATGAGCGAGCCCGGCGCAGGGTCCGACGTCGTCTCGATGCGGCTTCGCGCCGACAGGAAGGGCGACCGCTACGTGCTCAACGGCAGCAAGTTCTGGATCACCAACGGCCCCTG
Organism: Flavobacteriaceae bacterium; assembly: GCA_050186955.1. Classification (GTDB taxonomy): domain Bacteria; phylum Pseudomonadota; class Alphaproteobacteria; order Rhizobiales; family Tepidamorphaceae; genus JACKJP01. The sequence continues at coordinate 4,429 of JBFWXZ010000114.1, read as the reverse complement.
CGTCGATACCCTGGTCGTCTACGCCAAGACCGATCCCGACGCCGGCCCGCGCGGCATCACCGCCTTCATCGTCGAGCGCGGCTTCAAGGGTTTCTCGACGGCGCAGAAGCTCGACAAGCTCGGCATGCGCGGCTCCGACACCGGCGAGCTGGTGTTTCAGGACTGCGAGGTCCCCGAGGAGAATCTGCTCGGCGGCCTCGGGCGCGGCGTCAACGTGCTGATGAGCGGCCTCGACTACGAGCGCGCGGTGCTGTCGGCCGGACCGCTCGGCATCATGCAGGCGTGCATGGACGTGGTCATGCCCTATGTGCACGAGCGCCAGCAGTTCGGCCAGCCGATCGGCACCTTCCAGCTGATGCAGGGCAAGATCGCCGACATGTATACGCGGATGAACGCCTGCCGCGCCTATGTCTACGCCGTCGCCAAGGCGTGCGACCGCGGCCAGACGACGCGCAAGGACGCCGCCGGGGCGATCCTCTACGCCGCCGAGACGGCGACCTGGATGGCGCTGGAGGCGATCCAGGCGCTCGGCGGCAACGGCTATATCAACGACTATCCGACCGGCCGCTTCCTGCGCGACGCCAAGCTCTACGAGATCGGCGCCGGCACCAGCGAAATCCGCCGCATGCTGATCGGCCGCGAGCTGTTCCAGGAAACCGCCTGAGGCCGCCGCCTGACGTTAGGGAAGGGCTAACCGGTCCCGTTCAGGGAACATTCAGGAGGCGCGGCGCATTCTAGGTGCAGGTTAGAAACGACATCCGGAAGGATTTCGAGATGACGCGCACCATGAAACCGCGCACCGCCCTGGTCACCATCTTCATCGCCGCCGTCATGTCCGCGGCGGTGTTGCAGGCGGGGCGCTCGGCATGGCTCGGCGGCAGCGATGCGCCGATGCAGATGTCGCAGATCGAAAACGCCGTCCGCGGCTGATTTTTTCAAGGCCGATTGATCATCCAGGCCGCAAGCGCCCGCCGGTTCCCCGGCGGGCGTTTCCCTTTCCGGCCGAAGCCGGCCCGACGCGCATTGTCTGGCCCGGCGAAGCCTGCGAGTGTACGCGCATCCGATTCAGGGGTGCCCCATGGACGCCAATATCGTCGCCGGCCTCAAGGCGGTCTCGACCGCCACGCTGACCACCGTGCTGCTCAAGCGCGGCATCCGAAACGCCTATATCCGTGGGCCGAAACCGTTCTGCCACGCAACCGAAAGGCTGGTCGGGCCCGCCTTCACGCTGCGCTTCGTGCCGATGCGCGAGGATCTGGCGACGCCGGCGAGCTGGGGAAACCCCATCTCGACGCGGGCCGCCATCGAGGCGATGCCGGAGGGTGTCGTCTGCGTCGCCGGAGCGGAAGGCGTAACCAATGCAGGCATTTTCGGCGATATCCTCGTGTGCCGCATGAAAATCCGCAAGGTCGCGGGGCTGGTCACCGACGGGGTGATGCGCGATGCGCCCGGCGTCGACAGCGCCGGCCTTCCGGTTTGGTGCAGCGGCAATGCGGCGCCGGCCTCGGTGGCCGGCCTCACCTTCGTCGGCTGGCAGGAGCCCATCGGCTGCGGCGGCACGGCGGTTTTTCCGGGCGACGTGATCGTCGCCGACAGGGACGGTGCGGTGGTCGTCCCGCAGGCGATCGCGGCGGAGGTCGCGGCGGAGGCGGCCGCCCAGGAGGCCTTCGAGGACTGGGCGCTGTCGGAGGTCTTCCGCGGCGTGCCGCTGCCGGGCCTCTATCCGCCCAACGAGGAAACGAAGAAGCGCTACGAGGCGTTCAGCGCCGGCAAGGACTCCTGATCGCAATCCGGCGGGGACGATAGAATCCGATGTTCTACTACGCGGCCAAGATCGGCTTCTTCCTTATCCGGCCGTCGAACTTTCTGGTCATCCTGCTGGTGCTCGGCGTCCTGCTGATGGCGGTGCGGCTGCGCCGCCTCGGCCTGCGCGTCGCGGTGCTGGCGGCGGCGGGCCTGCTGATCGGCGGCTTCTCGCCGCTGGCGAACTGGCTGATGCTGCCGCTGGAGAACCGCTTTCCCGTCTACGAGGATACCCGCCCCGTGGACGGCATCGTGCTGCTCGGCGGCTTTCTCTCCACGCGCGCGAGCGACGGGCGCGGCACCATCGAGTTCACCGAGGCAGCCGACCGCTTCCAGCTCTTCGTCACGCTGGCGCGGCGTCATCCCGACGCCAGGCTGGTGATCTCGGGCGGCGTGGGCAAGCTCTTCGCCGACGTCGCCGAAGCACCGATCGCGGTGCGCGCGGCGCGCGACCTCGGCATCGATGAGGGCCGCATCATCGTCGAATCGCGCTCGCGCGACACCTATGAGAACGCGCAGTTCTCCACAGAGCTCGCCAAGCCCGAGCCGGGGCAGCGCTGGCTGATCGTGACCTCGGCCTACCACATGCCGCGGGCGATGGGGGCGTTCCGCAAGGCGGGCTTTCCCGCCGTCGCCGCGCCCACCGATTTCCGTACCGCGCCGGGTGACGCTACGGCCTTCTTCGACGAGGCCTCCGCCGGCCTGGCGCGCCTCGACGTCGGCGTGCGCGAATGGATCGGGCTTGCCGCCTACTGGTTCACCGGCCGCATCGAGGCGCTGTTTCCCGGCCCGTAAACCACCGCGATTGTGCAGTGCAAAATCCCTCTTGCGGACGCGGTAAAGAAAGCGTAAACACCCTGCCGCTCGCCGCCGGCACGTTCGGCGGCTTGTTCACGTTCAGAGGCAGAAATGAGCCGCGATACCGAAACCTCCTACATGCGTGTCGCCACCTACACGCTCGCCGTTCTCGTCGGCGTCATGGCCCTGGTGGCGCTGTTCGGCGGATTCGAACCGAGCGCCATCGCCGCCCGCTAGAGCGGCTTTTCTTTCCCTTCGCTCCCGGCGATACTCCGCCCCTCCAACGGGGCGGTTTTGCATTTCGGAGCGGAGCGAATGGCGCAGAATATCACCACCGGATACAAGCAGCTCGTCGACGAGGCGAATGCCGAGATCGAGACGCTGACGGTCGATGAGGCGATCGCGCTGCACGGACGCGACGACGTGCTGTTCGTCGACATCCGCGACCCGCGCGAGCTCGAGCGCACGGGGCGCGTCCCCGGCGCCTATCACGCGCCGCGCGGCATGCTGGAATTCTGGGTCGACCCGGAAAGCCCGTACTACCGGGACACCTTCGGACAGGACAAGAAATTCGTTTTCTTCTGCGCCGGCGGCATGCGCTCGGCGCTGGCGACCCAGGCGGTGCAGCGGATGGGTCTGAAGCCGGTCGCCCATATCGAGGGCGGCTTCGGCGCCTGGGCCAAGGCGGGCGGGCCGGTCGAGAAGCCGGAAGGGCATTCCTGACGCCTTCCGCTCCCGCCGGAATCGAGCTCCGAGACCCGCCGCATCCGATGTGGTGCGCGCCCGCAAAACCGGGTAACCCTTGATTCAAGGCTCCGCGGCCGGGTTTCGCCGCGCGAATGCGTTTCAGGGAGTGAACCGAATGCCCCGGCTGACCAGCGCCATCTCCACCGCGAGCGAGGAATTCAAGGCCAATTCGGCGGCGATGGCGGCGCTGGTCGAGGATTTGCGCGACAAGCGCGCGGCCGCCGCGCTCGGCGGACCGGAAAAGACCCGCGAGCGCCACATCTCGCGCGGCAAGCTGCTGCCGCGCGACCGCGTGATGCGGCTGATCGATCCCGGTTCGCCCTTCCTCGAGCTGTCGCCGCTGGCCGCCAACGGCATGTATGGCGGCGACATCCACGGGGCGGGGATGGTTTCGGGCATCGGCCGGGTGTCGGGGCGCGAATGCGTGATCGTGTGCAACGACGCCACCATCAAGGGCGGCACCTATTTTCCGATGACGGTGAAGAAGCACCTGCGGGCGCAGGAGGTGGCGCGCGAGAACCGGCTGCCCTGCATCTATCTGGTCGATTCCGGCGGCGCGAACCTGCCCAACCATACCGAGGTGTTCCCCGACAAGGAGCATTTCGGCCGCATCTTCTACAACCAGGCGACGATGTCGTCGGAGGGCATCCCGCAGATCGCCGTCGTCATGGGTTCGTGCACGGCGGGCGGCGCCTATGTGCCGGCGATGTCCGACGAGACGATCATCGTGCGCAAGCAGGGCACCATCTTCCTCGCCGGACCGCCGCTGGTGAAGGCGGCGACGGGCGAGGAGGTGAGCGCGGAGGATCTCGGCGGCGCCGACGTCCACACGCGGCGCTCCGGCGTCGCCGACCACTACGCGATGAACGACCACCACGCGCTCGACATCGCGCGCTCCATCGTCGGCAACCTCAACCGCTCCCGCAATGCCGGCGTCGAACTGGCGGACCCCGTGCCGCCGGCCTTCGACGAGGCCGAGCTCGACGGCGTCGTGCCGGCGCAACTCACCACCCAGTACGACATCCGCGAGGTGATCGCCCGACTCGTCGACGGCTCGGTCTTCGACGAGTTCAAGCAGCTC
>JBFWXZ010000113.1:0-10506 GCA_050186955.1 Flavobacteriaceae bacterium | reverse complement strand
CTCCAGCGTCGGCCCGAGCACCAGGCCGAGGATGATCGGCGTCAGCGGGATGCGCGCCCGCATCAGGCCGTAGGCGGCGATGCCGAGGATGCCCATCGTGTAGACGTCGAACACCGAGTTGCGGATTGCGTATGATCCGAAGCCGCACATCACGATGATCCCGACCGCCAGCAGATTCGCCGGCACCCGCAGGAGCTGGACGAAGAAGCGGATGCCGAGGAGCTGGATCGCCAGCACCGAGATATAGGCAATGATGATGGCGACGTAGATCTCGTAGATCTCGCCGGGATGCTCGATGAACAGCATCGGCCCGGGAACCAGCCCGTGGATGAGCAGGCCCGACAGCACCAGCGCGGTCGCCGGGTCGCCGGGGATGCCGAGCGACAGCAGCGGGATCATGGCGCCGCCGGTCACCGCGTTGTTGGCGGTCTCCGGGGCGACGACGCCGGCGATGTCGCCCTTGCCGAAGCGCTCGGGATGCTTCGACGACTTGCGCGCATGCGCATAGGCGAGGAAGGCGGCGATCGGGCCGCCGGTGCCGGGGATCGAGCCGATGCCGGTGCCCATCAGCGCGCAGCGCAGCATCAGCCACATGTTCTCGCGCAGATCCTTCAGCGACGGCAGCTCCGCCCTCACATCAGCGGCGCGCAGCGCCTGCTGCTCGCCCCGGTAATATTCGACGAAGGCGTCGATGACGTGCGGCACCGCGAACAGCGCGATCATCGCCACCAGCATGTTGACGCCCTGCTGCAGCGTGATGGTCCCGAAGGTCAGCCGCAGCACGCCGTCGATCTCGTCGATGCCGACGGTCATGATCATCAGGCCGATGACCCCGGCGATCAGCCCGCGGGTCAGCGACTTCTCCGACAGGCCGCAGATCGTCGACAGCCCGAACAGCACCAACGCGAAGATCTCGGCGGGGCCGAACTTGAGCGCCAGCCGTGCCACCATGTCGACCGAGACCATCATGACAATGAGGCTGATCAGCCCGCCGACGGCGGACACGATGACCGCGGTGCCGAGCGCCAGCGACGCCTTGCCCTTCTTGGTCAGCTGATAGCCGTCGATGACCGTCGCCGCCGATGACGGCGTCCCGGGTATGCCGAGCAGGATGGCGGAGACCGACCCGCCGGTCATGCCGCCGATATAGGTGCCGAGCAGCAGGCCGATCGCCGGCGCCGCCTCGAGCGAGAAAGTGACCGGCAGCACCAGCGCCAGCGCCACCGTGAAGGTCAGGCCCGGGATCGAGCCGAAGATGACGCCGATCAGCGTGCCGAGCGTGATCGCCAGCAGCGAATCCGGCGCCAGGGCCGTCATCAGCGCTTGCAGAACGAGGTCCAGCATGAAAGTCCCGTTCCTCTAGAAGAGAGATATCCAGGTGCCCGGCGGCAGATAGGCGCCGAGAATCCTGCCGAACACGACCCAGCAGCCGAGCGACATGCCGAGCGCCATCCCCGCCGTCAGCAGCGGCCGCCGGATTCCCAGAGCGAAGCGGATCGTGCCGACGACGACGATGATCGTCGCCAGCACGAAGCCGATCTTCTCCATCAGGAAGCCGTAGAGGCAGATGATGGCGAGGACGACCGCGACCATTCGCAGGTCGGCGCCGACCTTCGGCGCATCGTCGTCCTCCTCCTCGTCCGCCGGCGCTGATTCCCGCGCCTTGCGGAATCCCGACACCACGAGGACCGCCGAGAGCAGCGTGAGCAGGACGCCGAGCCAGAAGGGGAATGCGCGCGGGCCGATGCCGCTGCCCGAGCTGCCGGGGATCGTCAGATAGACGGTCACCGTCCAGACGAGCCCGACCGCCAGCAGGATGAAGCCGACGATCTGGTCGCGGTGGAGCGCGCGCATTCCCTTAGGCTCCTTCGGCCTAGTTCTTCTTGAGGCCGAGCTGCGACATCAGCTCGGCGATCTTCTCGTCGTCGGAAGCGATCTGCTTGCCGAACGCCTCGTGACCGGCGAAGGCGGGCTCGAAGCCGACGGTCTTGGAAGCCTTCTTGAACTCCTCGCTCTCGGTCGCCTTCTTGGCCGCTTCCTCGAGCACCGCGACGACCTCGTCGGGCGTGTCGGCGGGAGCCGCGAGGCCGCGCCACATGGTGATGTCGACATCCTTGGCCCCGCTCTCGGCGCAGGTCGGCACGTCGGGCAGCGCGGAGACGCGCTCGGCGCTGGTCACGCAGAGGATGTTGATCTTCCCGGCTTCCGCGTGGGAGATGAACTGGCCCGGCCACTGGATCGCCGCGTCGATGCGGCCCGCCAGCAGCTCCACCGGCGCCTTGCCCTGGTCGTAGGGCACGTGCACCACGTGGTCGCCGACGCCGAGCGCGTCGAGCAGGGCGACGGTCGTCAGGTGGGTGAAGGAGCCCTTGCCGGACGCGCCGACCTTGAGCTTCTCGCCCGAGTCCTTGACGTGCTTGACCATGTCCTCGACCGTCTTCCAGCCGGTGTCGGCGCGCACCGCGAGAACCGGCACCTCGACGCTGATCCGGGCGATCGGCTTGAACGCCTTGTAGTCGAAATCGACGCGGCCGCCGTGATAGGTCGTGCTGATCGAGTTCGAGTTCCAGACGATGTTGTAGCCGTCGGCGCCGGTGCCGTGGACATACTGGTAGCCCACCGATCCGCCGCCGCCGGTGCGGCTCACCGGAACCACCGGCTGCGACAGGTTCTTCGACATCAGCTCGGCGAGGAGCTGGCCGATCGTCTGCGCGGTGCCGCCGAACAGCACGGTCATCTCGACCGGCTTGTCGGGGAACTGCTGGGCGCCGGCCGGCAGCGGCGCGGCGGCGAGCATCAGCGCCGAGGCGCCGAGGATCAGTTTGGAAAATCTGCTCTTCATCGTTTCTCTCCCTTGGTTGTCGTTGCCGTTCTTTGGGCAGGCTCTTGTCAGGCGGGCTGCGGCCTCCTTTCGCCCATCCGCGAACCTCTCTTCGCCGCGCCGCCGTCTTCGGGCAGTTGCGAAAGGGCCCACGCATCGCGGATGACGCGCTTGGCGTTGGCGAGGATGATTTCCGAGATCTCGCCGGCGATGACCGGGCGCACCTCGGCGCTGACGATCGGCCGCTCGGCCTTGTCGAAGAAGCCATTCCGGCGCAGCACCCGGAAGAAATCCGTCACCTCCGGGGTGTCGGTCTCGCCGCCGGGGATGCCGAAGCGCGGCTGGATGTCGCCATAGGCGGGGTGGCGCTTGTCGCGGAAGGCGCAATTGCCGAGATGCACCGCGTCGAGATACTCCGCCAGCATCGGGATGCTGACCTCCGGGTCCTCGTCGAGCAGCGGGAAGTGGCTGAGATCCGTCAGCACGCCGAAATTCGGGTAGTCGGGCCTGAGCGCCGCCGCCACGTCGGCGGCGTCCCCGGCATGGCCGATCAGGTTCTTCTTGTCGATGTCGCGGTCGAAGATCTTGAGCGTGAACTTCAGCCCGTCGTCGTCCTCGGCCGCGTAGTCGAGGATCTGCTGGATCGAGTCGACCAGCAGCTTCTTGGCCTCGCCGCGCTTCTCGTCGCCGGGGTCCTTGCCGGCGATCAGCCGCACCACCTCGGCGCCGAGCTGGCGCGCCTCGTCGACCGAGCTCTTGACCGCGTCGATCGCCGTCGAGCGCTCGCGCTGGTCGAGCGAGTTGAGGTTGAACTTGTTGGACAGCATCTTCGGCTGCGTCGCATAGGCGACCGAGAGATGGCTCTGGTCGAGCAGCATCCGCGCCGTGTTGCGCACCCGGTAGTCCTTCATCCAGCCGATCTCGACGGCGGTCCAGAACTCGTCGGCGCAGATCTTCTCGAGCGTCTCGGCGATCGGGCCGACGCCGGTCTCGATGCCGGGAAATGCCTTGAAGTGCACGATGCCGACACGCATCTGCTGATACATGCTGGATTCCACTGAACGTCCCTCCATTCACGCCCGGCCTTGGCGGCCGGCTGTTGTCATTCCGCCGCTTCGCGCGCGGCGCCCGTCGCCTTCTTCGCCTCCAGCGCCGCCAGGATCTTCTCCGGCGTCGCCGGCAGCGAGGTCATGCGCACGCCGACCGCGTCGTAGATCGCGTTCATGATCGCCGGCGCCGTCGGCACCAGCGCCGGCTCGCCGATGCCCTTGGCCCCGAGCGGGCTGCGCGGGTCGCGGTCCTCGACGATGACCGAGTTGATCTGCGGGATGTCGAGCGAGGTCGGCAGGATGTATTTGGCGAAGCCGTGGGTCTTCGGCACGCCGTTCTCGAGCTGGTAGTCCTCCATCAGGGCCTGGCCGAGCCCCTGGACGACGCCGCCCTCGATCTGCCCCTCGACGCCGCGCGGGTTGATCGCCCGGCCGACGTCGTGCACCGCCCAGATGCCGAGCACCTGGACCTCGCCGGTCACCGTGTCGACCTCGACCTCGGCGACCTGGCAGCCGAACACATAGGCCTGCCACGGGCTGCCCGAGCCGTCGACCGGGTCGAGGCCGGTGCCGTGGGCGGTGAAGGAGCCGGAGCCGACCGGCACCACGCCGCGCTTCTTGCAGATGTCGACGGCTTCCTCCATCGACATCTTGAGATTGCTTCCCTCGGCCCAGATCTCGCCGTCGAAAGCGGAAATCATGCCGGGGTCGACGCTCCAGTGATCGGCGATCTCGGCGACGAGCTTGGCCCGCGCGTCGCGGCAGGCCAGCGCCACCGAGTTGCCGATCATGTAGGTCTGGCGCGTCGCCCCGGCATGCGCTGCCTCGGGAGAGCGGGCAGTATCGTTGTCGCCGATGGTGACGTCTTCCGGCCTGACGCCGAGTTCCTCCGCCGCGATCTGCGCCAGCACCGTCAGGATGCCCTCGCCGATCTCGGTGACGCCGGTGACGATCTTCGCCGTGCCGCCGTCGTCGAGCTCCGCCCAGGCGCCGGCCCGGTCGATGGTCGCGGTGCGGGCGATGCCGTACCAGCTCGCCGCCACGCCGCGGCCGCGCATCTTGCGTTTCATCGTCACGCGACCTCCTCCTTCGCCGCCGCCGGCTGCTTGCGGAAGCGCGCGCCGAGCGTGCAGGCGGGACGCGTGTCCGGGCCGCCGAGGTCGGTTCTCTCGGGGCCGCGCATGGCGGGCGCGCCGGCCTGCCAGCGCGACGCCTGCTCGGCGGCGTCGAGCACCCGGCCCATCGACACCGAGCCGAGCTTCTGCTGCGTATGGGTCACCGCGCCGTCGCGCATCATGTTGATGCGGCGGATCTCGAACGGGTCGAGCCCGAGGCGCTCGGCGGCGATGTCGAGATGCGATTCGGTGGCGAACTGCGCCTGCATCGCGCCGAAGGTGCGGAACGCCCCCGACGGGGTGTTGTTGGTATAGACGCCGATCGTGTCGATCCTGACGTTGGCGATGTCGTAGGGACCGCAGGAGAGGATCGCCGCCTTGCGCATGACGCCTTCCGTCGACATGCCGTAGGCGCCGCCGTCGGAGATCATCCGGAATTCCACCGCGGTGATCCGCCCGTCCTTCCTGAAGCCCATCCTGTAGGTGATGCGGGCCGGGTGGCGCTTGGCGGTGGAGACGATCGATTCCTCGCGGGTGTAGACGAGCCGCACCGGCCGCGCCGTCTTCATCGCCGCCAGCGCCAGCATGCCCTGGTAGATCATGTCCTCCTTGCCGCCGAAGCCGCCGCCCACCGGGCTCATGATGAAGCGGACCTTGTTGATCGGCCGGGCGATGATCTTCGCCAGCATGTGGCGGTGATGGGTGATGTTCTGGCTCGGCGAGACGACCGTCACCACGTCGTCGTGGTCGACATAGGCGAGCCCCGCCTCGGGCTCGAGATAGGCGTGCTCGACCTGCTGCGTCCCGTAGCTCTCCTCGATCACCAGGTCGGCCTCGGCGAAGCCCTTCTCGACGTCGCCCTTGCGGATCGGGATATGCTTGACGAGGTTGTCGGGCGCGTAGTCGTGCAGCACCGGCGCGCCCGGCTTCATCGCCTCCTCGGGATCGACGACGGCGGGGAGCGGCTCGTATTCGACGCGGATCCTCTTCAGCGCCTCGCGCGCCGTCACCAGATCCTCGGCGGCGACGGCGGCCACCGCCTCGCCGACATAGCGGACCCGCCCGCGCGCCATGATCGGCTGGTCGTGCACGAAGACGCCGAAACCGTCCTCGCCGGGCACGTCGGCGGCGGTGATCACACAGGCGACGCCGGCCATCGCCTCGGCCTCGCCGGTGTCGATGGAGACGATCCGCGCATGCGCGTGCGGGCTGCGCAGCACCTGCATGTGCAGCATGCCCGGCATCGTCATATCGCCGGCATAGCGCAGCCGCCCGGCGACCTTGCTCGGCGCGTCGAGGCGGCGGACATTGTTGCCGATATAGGACTTGCCGGCGCCCTCGGGATCGAGCGCCGCCATGCTCAGCCGCCCGGCGATCACGTCGCGCGCCATCTCCACCGCCTCGAAGATCTTCGTGTAGCCGGTGCAGCGGCAGATGTTGCCGCCGAGGCGTTCCTTGATCTCCTCGATGTCGGCGTCGGGATTCTCGCGCAGCGCCGATGTCGCCGCCATCACCATGCCGGGGATGCAGTAGCCGCACTGGCTCGCCCCGGTCTTGTGGAAGGCGCGCTGGATCGGCGTCAGCTCGCCGGCCGGCGCCAGTCCCTCGACGGTCTCGATCCGCGCGCCCTGCGCCTTGGCCGCCGGCATCAGGCAGGACTTCACCAGCTTGCCGTCGACGAAGACCGAGCAGGTGCCGCATTCGCCGGCGCCGCAGCCTTCCTTGGCGCCGGTCAGGTTGAGGTCGTCGCGCAGGAAGTCGAGCAGCCGCTGGTGGGTCGCGGCGCGCTTGCGGACGGCGCGGCCGTTGACCTCGATCTCGAGATCGAACTCAGACATGGGCGTTCTCCCTTTCCGCCGCCGAGGGGGACGGCGCGCCGCAGGCGACCAGCGCGTCCTCTATCGCCGCCTCGACGAAGCCGCGCACCACGGCGCGGCGATATTCGCGGCGCGTGCGCGAGGCGACCCGGTCGGCCGGGATCACGCTGGCATCCGCGATGAGCTTGCTGGTTATCTCCCGGCCGATCAGCATCGCCTCGATATCGTCGAGGCGCGTCGGCACCGGCCCGATGCCGCCGAGCGCGATGCGCACGTCCTCGAAGCGCCTGCCGTCGTCGCTGACCCTGACCACCGCCGCGGCGCAGACCGCCGAGATGACCAGCGAGCGGCGCTGGCCGACCTTCTGGAACGAGCCGCCATGGCCGCGAAGCGAATCGCAGGTGATGGCGGTGACGATCTCGTCCGCGGCCAGCTTCGTCCTGCCCGGCCCGGTGATGAACTCGGCGACCGGCATCGAGCGGCGCGCGACCGAGCCGCCGTCGAGCCTCGCCATCTCGATCTCGCCGTTGAGGGCGAGCACCGCCGGTGTTCCGTCGGCCGCCGGCGAGGCGTTGACGATATTGCCGGCGAGCGTCGCCTGCTCGCGGATCTGGTCGTCGGCGAACCAGATCGCGCAATGGGGCATGCAGGGCAGATGCGCCGCCAGCTCCGTGTCGGTCAGGAACTGCTGGAAGACGACGTTCGCCCCCAGCCGCACGCGTCCGCCGTCGACCGTGTATCCCTGCAGCTCGGCGACGCGGCTGACGTCGATCATCGCCGGCAGGTGCACGTCGCCCGCCCGGCCCTCGCGGGCCCAGGGCAGGATATCCGTGGCGCCCGCGATCAGCCGGCTGCCCTCGGGGGCGTCGCGCCACAGCGCGAGCGCCTCCTCGAGCGTATTCGGCATCAGATACTGGTCGCAGTTGAGCATGGCTTCGCGCTTTCCTACCCGGCCGTCACTTCGCGGCCGGCGCGTAGAAGGTGCCCTCGATCTCGACGATGTCGTCCTGGTTCAGGCGGTCGACCTCGATGATGGTGCGCGGCGGATACGGCCCGTCGCCCCACAGCTCCTTCTGGATCTTGTTCACGATCGGCCGGTAGCGGTACATGTCGGTGACGTAGACCACGAGCCGCACGGCATCGCGCAGCGTCGCGCCTTCCGAGCCGGCGATCAGCTGCATGTTCTCGAACGCCTTGCGCACCCGCGCCTCGTCGCCCTCGACGAGCTTGTTGCTCGCCGCGTCGATGCCGCGCATGCCGGCGACGAACACGAAGTCGCCGGCCCTCGTGCCGAGCGCCCAGGTCGCCGTCGGCTTGATCCCGCCTTCCGGGGCGAGCGTCTTCACGCCGTTGGGCGAGAGACCGTCGGCGGCGTGGACGCCGGTGAGAAGCGCGGCCGTGAACAGGGCCGCCGCTGCAATCCGCTTCATTCTTCTTGTTCCTTCCGTTCCGGTTCGTGCGGGCTATTCAGCCGCGACCTGCTGGCGCTGCGCGTGGGCGTTCTTGACCACCACCTTGATCGCGTCCTCGACGCGGTCCTTGGCGTAGCGGATCGCCTCCGGCAGGTCCTTCATGTCGAAGGTGTGGGTGTGGATCAGCGTCGCGTCGAAGCGCTTCTGGCGCATGAAGGCCTCGGCCCGGTGGGTCGCCGTCTTGCCCTCGCCGCGGATGCCGTAGAGGTAGATGTTGTTGCGCACCAGATGGGCGATATCGACCGCCGGCGCCTCGTGCGGGAAGGCGGCGAGGCAGACCTTGCCGCCGCGATTGACCATCTGCGCCGCCTCGTTGACGGCGTTCGGCGCCGCCGAGCATTCGACCACGTAGTCGACGCCCTTGCCGCCGGTCAGCTTGCGCACCGCCTCCACCGGGTCCTCCTTGCGGACATTGACCACATGGTCGGCGCCGAGCTGCTTGCCGATCTCCAGGCGGTTGTCGCGGGTGCCGGTGAGGATCACCGGCTGCGCGCCGAGCGCCTTGGCGACGGCGACGCCGAGCAGGCCGATCGGGCCGGGACCGGTGACCACCACGCTCTCGCCGGCGACGAGGCCGCCGAGCTCGGTCAGGCCGTACATCGCGGTGCCGGCGGTGACGACCAGCGTCGCCTCCTCGTCCGACATCGAATCGTCGACATGAACGAGGGTGTTGATGTTGTTCACGGCGTATTCGCAGAAGCCGCCATCGGTGGTGAAGCCGTTGGCGCGGTGGCCCTTGTCGACGTCGCCGTAGTTCTTTCCGTAGTTGTGGCAGGAGGTGTACATGCCCTCGCGGCAGCGCTTGCACTGGCCGCAGCCGGCGTGGATCTCCACCGTCACCCGCTCGCCGATCTCGTATTCGTCGACGCCGGGTCCGAGCGCCACGACGGTGCCCATATATTCATGGCCCGGCGTGAAACCCTTGTTGAAGGGCTGGCCGCCGTGAATCTGCGCCGGCGGGCCGTGATAGATGATCTCCAGGTCGGTCGCGCAGATCGCCACCGCGTCGATGCGCACCAGCACCTCGGCCCTGCCCGGCGCCGGCACCGGCTTGTCCTCGAAGGTGAGCTGGCCGGGATCGCCCAGCACCCAGGCCTTCATCTTCTCCGGGACGGGATAGTCCGGGCTCGTCTTCACGTTGGCGGGCATCGGCATGGTCGTGTTCCTTCCCTCGGTCGCGCCCGGATTTGCGGGCGTCTTCGTATTGGGTGTCCGTTCAGGCCTTCGGCAGGCCGGTTTCCTTCGGAGAGCCGAAGCGTTCCGAAATCGATGTGGCGCAGGCCTTCACGGCGGCCTTGCAGCGCGATTCATGGTCGCCCTCGGCGCGCATCCGCGGCATCGAGCAGCTCACCGAGCCGATCACCGCGCCGGCGTGGTCGCGGATCGCCGCGCCGATGCACACGACGCCGGGCTGGAATTCCTCGTTGTCCACCGCGAAACCGTTGCGGCGGACCAGGCGCAGTTCCTCCATCAGCTCGGCGATGGTCGAGATCGTCTTGTCGGTGAAGCGGTGCAGGCCGGTATTCGCGATGACGCGGGCGATCTCGGCCTCCGGCAGCCAGGCGAGGATCGCCTTGCCGGTGGCCGTCGCGTGGGCGGCGTTGGTCTTGCCGGTGTCGTCGGAACCGACGCGGATCGGCAGCCGCGAATCGAGCTTCGCCAGCGTCACCAGCGCGTTGCCCTGCATGACCGCCAGATGCACGCTCTCCAGCGTCTCCTGGTTGAGACGGCGCAGCTCGGGCATGGCGATGTCGACGAGGCTGAACTGGCGGATGCGCGAATCCGAGAGCTCGGTGATGCGCGGGCCGAGGAAATAGTTGCGGCTGCGCGGCACCTGCCCGACATAGCCGCGCCGCGCCAGCGTCGCCAGCAGGTGGTGGCAGGTCGAGGCCTTCAGCCCGGCGCGCGCCGCCAGCTCGTTGAGCGGCAGCTCGCCCGTCGCCTCGGCGAGAATGTCGAGAAGGTCCAGCGCCCGGTCGACCGACTGGATGGTGCGCGGCCCGCGCGCCGCGGCAGCCTGAACCTGGGCTTGGGCCTGAACCTGGGCGATGACGCCCTCCGCCGTCAGATCGTCGACGGCGTCCGCTGCCGGACCGGTTGTCGCTGTCTTGGTCATTTCCCGCCTTTAGGCGCGTTTCGCTTCCCTTGCCCGCAAGTCAACAAGAGAGCCGCGCTCCTGTCAACTCGATTCCACATTATCGAAGTCAATTTGATATTATGAAATTTATGTGC
>JBFWXZ010000112.1:0-10557 GCA_050186955.1 Flavobacteriaceae bacterium | reverse complement strand
CGGATTTCGCTGGCGAGCGCCCGCCGGATTGGTGCCGCGCGGCGGTCGATCCTGTCCCCGATCTCGCGCAGCGTGTCCAATTCGCGTCAGTCCTTGCGCTCGAAGAAGGCTATCACCTTGTCGAAGAAGCCCGACGATTCGGGCGTATTTGCGTCCGACGAGGCCTCGGCGAACTCGCGCAGCAACTCCTTCTGCCGCTTGGTCAGGCTGACCGGCGTCTCGACCAGCGTCTGCACGTAGAGATCGCCGCGCTGGTGGCCGCGCAGTACCGGCATCCCCTTGCCGTGCAGGCGGAACTGGCGGCCGGTCTGGGTGCCGGCCGGCACGTCGACGCGCGCCCGCTTGCCGTCGAGCGAGGGAACCTCGAAATTGCCGCCGAGCGCGGCAGTGGTGATGGAGATCGGCGCGCGGCAGAAGAGATCGGCGCCGTCGCGCTGGAAGATGTCGTGCGGCCTGACCGACAGGAAGACGTAGAGGTCGCCGGTCGGCCCGCCGCGGAAGCCCGCCTCGCCCTCGCCGGCGAGCCGGATCCGGGTGCCGTCCTCGACGCCGGCGGGAATGTTGATCGACAGCGTGCGCTCGCGCGTCACCCGGCCGGTGCCGCCGCAGCCGGTGCAGGGCTCCTCGATGACCTCGCCGCGGCCCTGGCAAGTGGCGCAGGTCCGCTCGACGGCGAAGAAGCCCTGCGAGCTGCGCAGCTTGCCGTAGCCCTGGCAGGTCGGGCAGGTCTTCACCCCGCTGCCTTCCTTGGCGCCGCTGCCCTCGCAGGAATCGCAGGTGACGCTCGTCGGCACGCGGATCTGCGCGGTCTTGCCGTTGAAGGCGTCCTCCAGCGTGATCTCGAGATTGTAGCGCAGGTCGGCGCCGCGCTGGCGCGTGCTGCGGCCGCGCCGGCCCTGGCCGAAGCCGCCGAACAGATCGTCGAAGATGTCGGCCATGGAGGCCGCGAAATCCTGATCGAAGCCACGCTGGCCCGGACCGCCGCCGCCATTCTCGAAGGCGGCGTGGCCGAACTGGTTGTAGGCGGCGCGCTTCTGCGGGTTCTTGAGAACCTCGTAGGCCTCGTTGATCTCCTTGAAGCGGATCTCGGCCTTCTGGTCTCCCGGGTTGCGGTCGGGATGGCATTCCATCGCGAGCTTGCGGAACGCCGTTTTCAGGCCCTTGTCGTCGGTGGTGCGTTCGACGCCGAGCGTCTCGTAGTAGCAGCGCTTAGCCATGACCGTCGCAGACTTCGTTCCTTGCCCGGCATTCGGCAAGCGGCGGGCGCTTGCGGAGTGGCGGCATGTCCGATGCGTTCACATGGTGACGCCGGCGCCGCTGTTGAAGACCGGTCGGATGCGTTCGCGCTCCGGCGCTGCCGCATCCCGATTGTTGCCCCTGATACGAAGGCGGGAGCGGTTTGTGGCCGCTCCCGCCGTCAGTCCCGTCAATCCGTCAGGCGGATTTCTTCTCGTCGCTGTCGTCGACTTCCTCGAAGTCGGCATCGACGACATCCTCGTCCTTGGTCGCCTGGCTGTCGCCCTCGCCCTCCGCGCCGGCCTCGGCCTGCGACGCCTTGTACATCGCCTCGCCGAGTTTCATGGAGGCCTGCGCCAGCGCCGTCGCCTTGGCGGTGATGGCTTCGGGATCCTCGAGGCTCAGCGCCTCCTTGGCTTCCGCGACGGCGGCCTCGATCGCCGACTTCTCGTCCTCGGAGACCTTGTCGCCGTGCTCGGAGAGCTGCTTCTCGGTGGCGTGGATCAGGCCTTCCGCCTGGTTGCGCGCCTCGACCAGCTCGCGCCGCTTCTTGTCTTCCTCCGCGTGCGACTCCGCGTCCTTGACCATCTTCTCGATGTCCGCGTCGGACAGCCCGCCCGACGCCTGGATGCGGATCTGCTGCTCCTTGGAGGTCGCCTTGTCCTTCGCCGACACGTTGACGATGCCGTTGGCGTCGATGTCGAAGGTGACCTCGACCTGCGGCACGCCGCGCGGCGCCGAGGGGATGCCGACCAGGTCGAACTGGCCGAGCAGCTTGTTGTCGGCGGCCATCTCGCGCTCGCCCTGGAAGACGCGGATCGTCACCGCGGTCTGGTTGTCCTCGGCGGTCGAGAAGACCTGGCTCTTCTTGGTCGGGATCGTCGTGTTGCGGTCGATCAGCCGGGTGAACACGCCGCCCAGCGTCTCGATGCCGAGCGACAGCGGCGTCACGTCGAGCAGCAGCACGTCCTTGACGTCGCCCTGCAGCACGCCGGCCTGGATCGCCGCGCCGATGGCCACGACCTCGTCCGGGTTGACGCCCTTGTGCGGCTCCTTGCCGAAGAACTGCTTCACCGTCTCCTGCACCTTGGGCATGCGCGTCATGCCGCCGACGAGGATGACCTCGTCGATCTCGCCGGCCGACAGGCCGGCATCCTTGAGCGCCGCCTTGCAGGGTGCGACCGTGCGCTGCACGAGGTCGTCGACCAGCGCTTCCAGCTTGGCCCGGGTCAGCTTCATGGTGAGATGCTTGGGGCCCGACTGGTCGGCGGTGATGAAGGGCAGGTTGATCTCGGTCTGGCTCGCCGACGACAGCTCGATCTTGGCCTTCTCGGCGGCTTCCTTGAGCCGCTGCAGCGCCAGCTTGTCGCCGCGCAGGTCGATGCCCTGGTCCTTCTTGAACTCGTCGGCCAGATAGTCGACGAGCCGCATGTCGAAATCCTCGCCGCCGAGGAAGGTGTCGCCATTGGTCGACTTCACCTCGAACACGCCGTCGCCGATCTCGAGAATGGAGATGTCGAAGGTGCCGCCGCCGAGGTCGTAGACCGCGATGGTGCCGGCCGCCTTCTTGTCGAGGCCGTAGGCGAGCGCCGCCGCCGTCGGCTCGTTGATGATGCGCAGGACCTCGAGGCCGGCGATCTTGCCGGCGTCCTTGGTCGCCTGGCGCTGCGCGTCGTTGAAGTAGGCCGGCACGGTGATGACGGCCTGCTCGACCTTCTGGCCGAGGAACGACTCGGCGGTCTCCTTCATCTTCTGCAGGATGAAGGCGGAGATCTGCGAGGGGGAATACTTCTTGCCGCGGGCCTCGACCCAGGCGTCGCCATTGTCGCCCTTGACGATCTTGTAGGGGACGAGCTTCTTGTCCTTCTCGACCGTCGGGTCCTCGAAGCGGCGCCCGATCAGGCGCTTCACGGCGAAAACGGTGTTCTCGGGATTGGTTACGGCCTGGCGCTTGGCCGGCTGGCCGGTGAGCCTCTCGCCGTCCTCGGTGAAGGCGACGATGGAGGGAGTGGTGCGCGCGCCCTCCGCATTCTCGATGACGCGGGGCGACTTGCCTTCCATCACGGCGACGCAGGAATTGGTGGTTCCCAGATCGATGCCGATCACTTTACCCATAATGCTACCTCTTCTTTCCGGCAGACTGCCCGGACCCGTTCCTTCGGCACCCGGATGCGTTCGCCGTCATGCGGCCGACGCGTCGCAGTCCCCACAGGGAGTTGCTTGACCTGCCCTATCACGCAACCCGTGAATCAGGCTTTCGCGGGCTATATAGGAAGAGGCCGGCGGGGCCGCAAGCCGACAGTGGCCGGCCACTTTCGCGCAGCCATTCTCGCCGCTTGCGCGAAAGTCTTCATCCTCGGACGATCGAGGCTTCCAGCGCCGGGCCCGTCTTCAGCGTCTGCAACACCACGCAATAGCGCTCGGTGAGCTTCAGCAGCGAGTCGATCTGCTCCTGCGGCGCGTCGGTATCGATCTCGAAGACGAGGCGGATCGCCTCGAAGCCGACGGCGGCCTCGCGGTCGACGCCGAGGGTGCCGCGGAAGTCCAGATCGCCCTCGGCGACGACGTCGGCCTTCCGCAGCTCGATGCCGAGCGCGGTGGCGACGGCCTTGAGCGTCACGCCGGCGCAGGCAACCAGCGCTTCCAGCAGCATATCGCCCGAGCACAGCTCTATGCCGCTGCCGCCGGTGGCCGGATGCAGCCCGGCGACCGCCAGCGCGCGGCCGGTGTCGACCTTGCAGGCGATGTTCTGCTCGTCGATCGAGCCGCGGGCCCTGAGGGTGATGCGGGCGGCGTTGGGCGCCTCCTTGTAGCGCGCCTTGATCGGGGCCTGCATCGCGCGAAGTGCGTCGCCGTCCATGCTTGTATCTCCTTGGTCGATACGGGTTGCTCGTCCTACCACCAGAAGCCGGCCGCCTCGGGTGCCTCGGCGCGCTGCAGCGAATCGGCGAGCGAGCCGTCGAGCGCGGCGAGCACGCGCTTGCGGCTCTGGTCCGGATCCACCGGCAGGTTTACGCCCTGCCGGCGGGGTATGTCGATCTCCGCGAACAGCCGGCCGGGTCGCGGCTGCATCACCACCACCCGGTTGCCGAGCGCCACTGCCTCGTCGACGTCGTGGGTGACGATCAGCAGCGTCTGCCGGTCGCTGGCGTGGACGTTGCGCAGAAGGTCGTGAAGCGCCTTGCGGGTCAGCGCGTCGAGCGCCGAGAAGGGTTCGTCGAGCAGGATCGCCTTGGGCCGCGCGATCAGCGCCCGGGCGATGGCGACCCGCTGCGCCTGGCCGCCGGAGAGCTGCTTCGGCCAGCGCTCGCCATAGCCCTCCAGATGGACGAGGGCCAACGCGTGCTCGACCCGGCGGCGGCGCTCCTCGCGCGAGATTCCGGCGAGCCCGAAGCCGACATTGCCGGCGACGCTCAGCCACGGCAGCAGGCGCGGCTCCTGGAAGACGATGCCGATCGCCGGATGCGGGCCGTCGACCGTGGTGCCGTCGATCTCCGCCGAACCGGTGGTCGCGCCGTCGAGGCCGGCTACCAGCCGCAGCAGGGTCGACTTGCCGCAGCCCGAGCCGCCGACGAGGGCGACGATCTCGCCTTCTGCGATGTTAAGCGTCGTCGGCGCCAGCGCGTTGGTGCCGTCGGGATAGATCTTGGAGATGCCCCTGAGCGCCAGCATGTCAGTCGCCCGCCACGTCCTGGTAGCGCAGCAGCGGCCTGGCGGCGGCGACGATAAGCCCGTCGGCGGCCTTGCCGAGCAGCGCGAAGGCGATGATGGCGGCGAGGATCTGGTCCGGCTTGCCGAGCTGCTGGCCGTCGACCAGCAGATAGCCGAGGCCTTCCGACGCGCCCATGATCTCGGCGGCGACGACGAACATGAAGCCGAGCCCGAGCCCGCTGCGCAGGGCGATGATCCACTCGGGAAGCACCGCCGGCAGCAGGATGCGCCAGGTCAGCGCCAGCCGCGACAGCCGGAACACGCGGCCGATCTCGATCAGCTTGCGGTCGACCGACAGGATGCCGCCCATGACGCCGAGATAGACGGGAAAGAAGACGCCGGTGGCGATCAGCGCGACCTTCGATTCCTCGAAGATGCCGAACCACAGGATGAACAGCGGCACCCAGGCGAGCGAGGGGATGGCGCGCAGCGCCTGCGCCGTCGGATCGAGCACCCGGCGCATCAGCGGCGAGGCGCCGGTCAGCGCGCCGATCACCGTGCCCGCCGCGGCGCCGAGGCCGAAGCCGGCGGCGACCCGCATCGACGTCGCGGCGACGTGCCGCCACAATTCGCCGGTGGCCGCGAGCTCCCACAGCACCGCCAGCACGGCGGAGGGCGCGGGCAGCAGCCGGCCTTCCACCAGCCCGGCGCGCACCGCGACCTCGTAGAGGACGATGGTCGTGAACGGCAGCGCGATGGCGAGCAGCAGGCGTCCCGTAAGAAGGCCGAAGGCCCCGGTGCGCTGACGCACCGGGGCCTGGCTCGCATTCTCTGCGATGTCGGCGCTCATCGGCCTCTCGTCAGCCCGCGACGGCCGAGTATTTGGGCTCGATCAGGTCGCCAGCGACCGCATCGACATCGACGTCCGCCTTGATGACGCCTGCCGCCTGCAACGCCTTGCCGGCTTCCACGATGGTCGTCTTCTGCTTGTCGCCGATCGCCGGATTGGAGAGGTCGGTGCGCTCGAGCTGGCGGGCGACGATGGGGTCGGGAAGCTTCACGAACTTGCCGAACACCGAGGCCAGCTCGGCTGGGTTCTGCAACGCGTATTGCCGCGCCTTCTCGTAGACCTTGAGGACGCGCTGCACGGCCTCCGGGTGCGCCGCGGCGAATTTTTCCGTCGTGTTGAGGATGCCCCAGCTGTTTGCGTCCGGATTGCGGTAGAAGAGCCTGGCGTCGTTCTCGATCTCGGCCGCCGCCATCATCGGGTCGAGGCCGGCCCAGGCCTCGACATCGCCGCGGATCAGCGCCGTCTTGCCGTCGGGATGCTGCAGCAGGACGAGCTGTACGTCCTTCTCGCTCAGGCTGGCGTCGGCGAGCGCCCGCACCAGGAAGATGTGCGGGTCGGTACCCCGCGTCACCGCGACGCGGCGGCCCTTGAGGTCCTCGACCTTCTCGATCCCCGTACCGGGCAGGGTGACCAGTGCCGTCCATTCCGGCTTCGAATAGACGCCGACCGACTTCACCGGATTGCCGTTGATGCGTCCGACGAGCGCCGCCGCGCCGGCGGTCGAGCCGATGTCGATGGATTCGGCGTTGAGGAACTCCAGCGCCTTGTTGGAACCGAGTGTCTGCACCCAGCGGATCTCGGTGCCGGCGAACTCCTCCTCCATCCAGCCATTTTCGCGGATGAGGATGGAAAGCGGGTTGTAGGTCGCGTAGTCGACCGTCAGCCTGTCGGGGCCGGCGGCGCGGGCGCGTCCGATCGGCAGGGCGGTGGCGAGGGCTGTGCCGGCGATGCCGGCGAGAAGCTGGCGGCGGTTGGTCTGGATCATCTCCGTCTCCTTGGTCGTACGGGCGGATGCCGCCCGGTAGGGTGGATCAAGCGACGGCGATCTCTTTCACGGAGGACCGGCGCTTTAGCTGCATTTGTTTCGCGCCCGCAAGCTGCTGCTCAAATCGGCGCGTGGTCGTTAGGATAGCGGCGGCCCGGCGGCGGCGGCAATCGGTCCGCGGCCTCAGCCGGCAAATAAAAATCTGCTTCGCCGCGTATCGATGGCGGTGAGGCGTTGCGGCGGTCGAAGATGGCGTCGCTTGGATTCGGATTTCCATGATCGCCGCTTTCTGAGAAAACGAATCCGACGAATATCTATTAAGCTGGGGTCTCGGGAATGAGTTTTCGCATTTTCATGGAGCTGTGGGGATGAGCCGCCTCGATCTCGGCGATGCGCCGGGCCTCCCCGAGGGCTTCGACTGGCGGCCCGGCCATTTTGACCGCGCGGCGCAGGAGGCTCTCCTCGCCGCGCTCCGCGAGGTCGTTCGCCGGGCGCCGCTCTTCACCCCCGTCATGCCGCGCACCGGCAAGCCCTTCTCGGTGCGCATGACCAATTGCGGCGATCTCGGCTGGGTCTCCGACCGCGCCGGCTACCGCTACCAGCCGTCCCACCCCGTGACCGGCCGGCCATGGCCGCCGATCCCGGCGGCGCTGCTGCGGGCGTGGGCGGAGCTGTCGGGATTTTCCGCCCCGCCCGAGGCGTGCCTGGTCAACTTCTACGAACCCTCGGCGCGCATGGGGCTGCACCAGGACCGCGACGAGGAGGAGTTCGGCGCGCCGGTGCTCTCGGTCTCGCTCGGCGACACCTGCGTGTTTCGCATCGGCGGCGTCGAACGCGGCGGGCGCACCCGCTCGATCCGCCTGCAGAGCGGTGATCTGCTGCTGTTCGGCGGCCCGTCGCGGCTCGTCTTCCACGGCGTGGACCGCATTCTGCCGGGCACCTCGGACCTGCTGCCGCAGGGCGGGAGGATCAATCTGACGCTGCGCCGGGTGACCGCCGCCGGGTGAGCAAATGAGTGAGGATCAGCCGGCGTCGGCGGGCGGTCTGGAGCGGTAGACCGGCAGCGACCAGCCGAAGATGAGCGCCCCGGCGCGCAGACAGAAGGCGCTTGCGACGCCGGTCGCGATGGCGATCGGCCGCGCCACGCCGAGCGCTGCAAGGGTGACGAAGAAGGTCGAGCCGAGCAGCGCCGCGGTGACGTAGATCTCACGCCGCAGGATGACCGATTTCTCGCCCGACACCACGTCGCGCAGGATGCCGCCGAAGGTGCCGGTCATCATGCCCATGACGATGGCGGCGACCGGGCTGGCGCCGACGCCGAGCGCCTTCGAGGCGCCGACCACGGCGTAGGAGGCCATGCCGACCGCGTCCGCCCACAGCAGCGTGCGGTATCGCGATTCCAGGCTCGAGCCGAACAGATAGACGAGGATGGCGATGCCGCCGCACAGGATGACCGGCGTGCTGTCGGCGATCCAGAACACCGGCGTCACGCCGAGCAGCAGGTCGCGCATCGTGCCGCCGCCGATGCCGGTCAGCGCGGCGAGGAAGGCGAAGCCGATCACGTCAAGCTGCTTGCGCGAGGCGGCGAGCGCGCCGGTCGCCGCGAAGACGGCGATGCCGGAAAGGTCGAGAAGGGTTATCAGCCAGGCGCTCATGGCGGCGACGCTTCCACCCGGCGGCGTCCCGGGTCAAGCGTCAAGAGGCGCTCCGGTCCCGCAGAGGCCTCAGACGCTCTTGTCGACCGCGCCCCCGGCCGTCGGCTCGTCCGCCTCGCCGGCCGGCTGCGCGCCGGTCTTCGGGCCACCCTTGGAGACGCCGACCATAGCCGGGCGCAGCACGCGCTGCCCGATCACGTAGCCGGCCTGCACGACATTCGTCACCGTGCCGCTCGGCACGCTCGGATCGGGCACCTCGAACATCGCCTGGTGGAAATTCGGGTCGAAGCGCTCGCCCTTGGGGTCGAGCCGCTTCACGCCGTGGCGCTCGAGCACGTTGTGCATCTCGCGCGCCGTCATCTCGACGCCGTTGATGAGGCTCTCCAGCCCTTCGTCGGCCCTCGCCCGGAGTTCCGCGGGAACCGCTTCGAGGGCGCGGGCGAGATTGTCGCCGACGGTCAGCATGTCGCGGGCAAAGCCGGTCACGGCGTATTGCGCCGATTCCTTGACCTCGCGCTCGGTGCGCTTGCGCAAATTCTCCATCTCGGCCGCGAGCCGCAACAGCCTGTCGCGCAGATCGTCGCGCTCCGCCTCGATGCGGGCGACCGCGGCTTCCGGCGTTTCCGGCGCGGGCTCGCCGGCGCGCTCCGCCGCCTCTTCGCCAGCCGCCGCCTCGGCCGCCGGCGGCATCGCCTGCTCGGCTGCGGCCGCCGCTTTTTCCTTGTCGTTGTTCATCATGCCGTCACGCTTGCAAGTGGATCGGTTGGGTGGATCGTTTTTCGCGCCCGGATATCAGGTGCGCGGCCGCAAAAATCAACCGCCGGCGCGAGAAATCGATCCCCAGACTGAAAAATCGCCGGTCAGCCGCCGCCGATCATCCTGCCGAGCAGCTTGGCGGTGTAGTCGACCACCGGGATCACCCGCGCATAGTTCAGCCGGGTCGGCCCGATGACGCCCAGCACGCCGACGATGCGCTTCTGCTCGTCCTTGTAGGGGGCGACGATGAGCGAGGAGCCCGACATCGAGAAGAGCTTGTTCTCCGATCCGATGAAGAGGCGCACCCCGTCGCCGCGCTCGACCAGGCCGAGCAGTTCGACGATGTCCTTCTTGCGCTCCAGGTCGGCGAACAGCATGCGGACGCGTTCGAGGTCCTCCAGCGCCTGCAAATCCTCCAGCAGATTGGCCTGGCCGCGCACGATGAGCTGCGGCGGCCGCCCGTCGGAGACGCCGGCCCAGCTCGCCAGCCCCGCGGTGATCACCGACTGGGTGAGCGCGTCGAGCTCGCTCCGGCCCGCCGATTCCAGCGCCTCGACCTCCTTGCGCACCTCCGACAGCGTGCGCCCGGAAAGATGCGCGTTGAGCCAGTTCATGGCCTGGTCGAGGCTCGCCGTCGGCACGTCCTCCGGCAGGTCGACGATGCGGTTCTCCACCGACGATTCGTTGCCGACCATGATCACCAGCAGCTTGCGCGGCTCCAGTCGCACGAACTCGATGTGGCGGACCTGCATGTCCTGCTTGCCGGTCAGCACCAGGCCGGCGCCGCGCGACATGCCGGAAAGCAGCGTCCCCGCCTCGTCGAGCAGCCCGTCGATGGAGCGGTCGCCGCGCTGGTGAGCCGACATCTGGTCGTCGATCCGGCGGCGTTCGGTGTCTTCCAGCTCGCCGAGCTGCATGAAGGCGTCGACGAAGAAGCGCAGGCCCGATTCGGTCGGCAGCCTTCCGGCGCTGGTATGCGGCGAGAAGATCAGGCCGAGGAGCTCGAGGTCCGCCATGACGTTGCGCACCGAGGCCGGCGACAGGCTCATCGGCAGCATCCGCGACAGGTTGCGCGAGCCGACCGGCTCGCCGGTCTCCAGATAGGCCTCGACGATGCGCCTGAAGATGTCGCGCGAGCGCTGGTCGAGCTGCGCCAGCGTGCCGCCGAGATCGGCGCTCAGGCCGCCGGACGGCAAGTCACCGGCTGAAGCGGGCTTTTGCGGCTCCCTCGGGCTCATATCCGACTATCTGCGAAGCAGGACGGGGCTCGTCAAGTATTCTGAAGACTTTACGCTGAAGGGCGGGCGCGGTTACAAGCGCGCTCTGGAGAGCCCCGCGCGTGACGGGGCCCCTTGCGAGAATCGGGAACAGCTCATGAGACCTTCCGGCCGGGCGACGGACGAGATGCGGCGTGTCACCGTGGA
>JBFWXZ010000111.1:0-10567 GCA_050186955.1 Flavobacteriaceae bacterium | reverse complement strand
CAGAGCAGAACCGTGCGGCCCTTGTATTCCATGCTGATGCTACCGACCCTGTTGGCGCGCGTTTCCTGAGAAACGACGCATGCCGTTGTTGATCATGCCCCCAAACCTGCCGGCTCGCGGTCCCGTTTCGGCGTTGCCGCGACGACGTGTCGCGCCGCTAGCGGCGGACATACTCCGTGGAGTAGACGTCCGCAGCGGACCAATCGAGCGTATCCAGCACGAAGGCGGCGCAGGTCGATACGACGACGAGGGCGCCGATCCCCAGTAGAAATGCGCGCATTGTCTCCAAGACTCCCGCGTTTCCCCCGGCCGATCTCTTTATGCCATCCGCCGTTCCCCAAAGGTTCGCGATCTGCCGGGGACGAGTCAAGAGAGGCGCGCGCCCGGACCTTGCCCGCACTTTCCGCCGCCGCCGGGTGATACCGCCGGTGATCTGCTGTATATTCGCGGCATGGAACGCATTCTCTCCATTCCCGTCTCCGTCATCGTCGAACGGAGCCCGGCGGCCAATCCCTGGCTCGACTGGAGCTGGCGCCCGGTCTCGGTTATGACCGGGCTCGCCGACGCGACCGCCGGAACGGTGCTGGCGAGCGAGGGCGACCGCACGCGCTTTTATGGCGGCGCCGCCGAGATCGAGCTGCATCGCGCCGACGCCGAAGCGCTGCAGATCAATCTGTCGGAAGCCCTGCCGCGGGTCTGGGTGGTGCTGGAGCCCGATCCCGGCGGCCCGCTGCCCTGGAAGGTCGTGCTCGCCGCCGCCGCCGCCTATCACACCGAGACCTACCAGATGGGCGGCGGCGACGCGATCGTCGACACCGTGCCGATGCCGGAGGACATCGCCGCCCTCGTCGCCGCCTTCGTCGACGCCCACTACAAGCCCGAAGCCTTCGTCAAGCGCCGCCGCGACCGCCATCCGGGCGAGGAGGCGCGCCAGTTCGGCAAGGAGCCCATCTTCGCGCAGACCGGCTCCCACCACGAGGTGGACGATGACTGAGGAACGCGAGGAAACCTTTCTCGCGCGCTGGTCGAGGCGCAAGCGCGAGGACGACGGGGAGCGCCGCGCCGAGGATGCGGCGCTCGCGCCCGAGGCCGCGCCGGAGGCGACGGCGCCGGCCGCCGCCGATCCTGCGGAGCCCGACGCGCCGGAGCGCCATCCCGCCGAGGATATCGACGTCGACACCCTCGACAAGGACAGCGACTTCACCGTCTTCATGGAGAAGGGCGTTCCCGCGCTGGTGCAGCAGGCCGCGCTCAGGAAGCTGTGGACCTCCGATCCCGTCCTCGCCTGCCTCGACGGGCTGAACGACTACGAGGACATGGAGTTCACCTACGGGATGGCCAACACCGCCGGCGCCACGAGCTGGAAGCTCGGCCGCGGCTTCCAGACCGAGGAGGATCTCGAGCGCGCCGCCCGCGAGGGCGGTTACCGCGTGGCCGAGGAAGAGGCCGGGGAAGACGAGGCCGGGAAGGACGAAGCCGGGGAGGCGGAGGTCGAGGAAGCCTTAAGCGAGGCCGAGGGCCCGGCCGATGCTGACGGTGTGGAGGATACCGGCGATGACGCTCCCGAAATCCTCGCGCGGGACGGCGACGGCGCGCCGGACGGGGAACAGCCGGTCTGACGGTCGCCGCCGGGAGGCGGTTTGCGGGGAGTGGGCGGGGTGGACGATCGCTTGCAGGGGCTCGGCGGCTATTTCGACCTTTCCGGCGTTACCGGCGCCGCGGTGCTCGGCGTCGTCTTCATCCTTATCGGCCTGTTCCTTTCCGCGCTCGTCCGCAGACTGCTGCGCGCGGCGATCCTGCACGACACGTCGGAACGGCTCGATGCCATGACGCTTTCCTTTCTCGGCCATCTGGCGGTGTTCGGAATCTGGCTGGTGCTGGCGACGTTCTACGCGCATCTGGTGCCGGCCCTGCACCGGCTCGGCACCGCGCTGCTGGCGGGCGTGAGCCTGGTTTCCATCGTCCTCGGGCTCGCCGCGCAGACGACGCTCGGCAATGTCGTCGCCGGGATCAGCCTGGTGCTCTACAAGCCGTTCCGGCGCGGCGACCGGCTGCAGGTCGAGGCGCCGACCGAAAGCGAATGCGAGATCGGCACCGTCGAGGACATCTCGCTCGGCTACACGGTGCTGCGGACCGACGACGGCCGCGAGATCGTCATCGCCAACGGCGCGATGGCGCAGCAGACCCTGATCAAGCTGAAGCCGGCGAAGACGGCGGGCTGACCCGGCCTCAATCCGTCGCCGTCAATCCTGCGGGTCGATGCTCGGGTCGGCGAGGTGCTGGCGCAGCATGTCGGTATATTCCTTCGCCATGTGCTCGACGAATTCCTCGTGGTTCTCCACCCGCTGCACCGCCTTGGCGACATAGGCGTTGTAGCGGGCGGCGGCGAACAGGAAGGCCATGTGCAACTCGTGCGCCTTCACCGTCTGGTTTTCCTTGTTGGCGAGGTCGATGAACTTGTCCGCGACCTTCAGGAAGGAGGTCGCGTCCAGCCCGCCGGCCTTGCGGATCGCGCGTCGTTCGTTGCGGCTCATGGGGTCGCCTTTTCTTCCTTGATCACGTCTTCCTTGGTCCTGGCCGTTCTACTCGTCCCGCTCGGGATGGGGAATATGGCCGAAGCGGATCGGCCGGCCGCTGTCGGCGAGGGCGAGCGCGCGCGCGGCGATCGCCTCCTTGAGCTCCCGCGCCGTCCAGTCGGGATGCGCCGCCGCCAGCCTGACCGCGAGCGCCGCGACGCGCGGCGCGGCGAAGCTCGTCCCCGAGACTTCACGCGGCTTGGCCTGCGGCCCGAGCACGACGATCTTCTCCGCCGGCACCGCGACGTCGACCGCCTCGCCGCCCCAGTTGGATTCGCGCGCCAGCGCGCCGTCCGGCAGCGTCGAGGTGACGACCAGCAGATTGTCGTTCGACAGCGCGGCGGGAAACACCGGCTCGGCGTCGATGTCGCGGCCCTCGTTGCCCGCCGAGACGACGGCCAGCATGTCGGGATGCCGGCCGAGCGCCGCGGCGAAATCAGTCCAGTCCTCGCGTTTGTAGGTGCCGAGCGGCATCAGCAGGATGCGGGCGCCGACCTGCGCGGCGGTGTCGACGATGCGCCCGTAGTCGGGGCCGGGGCCCGGCGGGATGCGGATCGGCACCAGCCGCGCCTGCGGCGCCTCGGTCAGCAGGATCGAGGCGGTGTAGGTGCCGTGGCGCTTGGCGAACAGCACGTCGCGGGCCGGGTCGGTGTCGTAGGGCAGGCCGTCGTCGTCGGTGAAGTCGAAGGCGACCGGCTTGCCGTCGCCGTCGCGGGCGATCTGCCGCGCGATGCGCGGCTGCAGATAGTCGACCCCGGTATCGACCTGGGCGACCGTCACCCCGCCGGGGTCCGCGCCCCGGGGGATCGGCGGGTTGAGGTCCTCGCGACCCACCGGAAGCAGGTTCGGGCCCTGAAGCGTCAGGATCGCCTTCGGCTTCCCGTCGCCGCCATATTCGACCTGGCTGCCCTGGCCGTCGCGGCATTCCTCGCGGAACAGCACCATCGCGTGTGGCACCGGACGCTCGCCGGCGCTGCGCCGCTGGGCGACGACGAAGCGCAGCGAACGGTAGGCGCCCTCGCCGAGCACCACGGCGTCGACGGAGGATTCCGCGTCGAGCCGGATCAGGTAGCGGATCGAACGGCCGGCGGCGCGGTGCTCGAGGCTGTCGACGGAGGTGCCGATGGCCGCGCCGAGCTGCGCGGTGGTCGGCGGCAGCCCGCCGGCCAGCGCCTTGCACATCTCCGGCAGCAGGCCGATGGCCTCGGTGCGGCTCATCGCCTGCGCCGGGAGGGCGAGGAGAATGGCCGCCGCCATCTGGACAAGTGTGGCCGGGGCGCGCATGTGATGAGACTATCCAATCCGCCGCGCGCCACAAACTGGAGAAAGCCCGAAGAATGGCCAGCGAACTTCAGCCGACCGAGATCCGCGTCGCCAAGGACCGCCATACCCTGACCGTCACCTTCGGCAACGGGACGAGCTTCGCCTTTCCGGCCGAGTTCCTGCGGGTGGAGTCGCCGAGCGCCGAGGTGCAGGGCCATTCGCCCTCGCAGCGCGTCACCGTGCCCGGCAAGAAGGACGTCGGCATCATGAAGGTGGAGCCGGTCGGCAACTACGCCATCCGCATCACCTTCGACGACATGCATTCGAGCGGCATCTATTCATGGCCCTATCTCGCCGAGCTCGCCCGCGACCATGACAGCCTGTGGGCGCGCTACCTCGAGGAGATCGAGGAGAAGGGCCTGTCGCGCGAGGCCTTCCCGGTGCGGCCCGCTTCCGCCAAGACTGCGCACTGAGGGGCACTGAAAAGCAAAAGCCGGAGCCTCGCGAGAGACTCCGGCTTTCCAGGTGTTGCACCCACCAGGTGTGTTGCCCCAGCCAGGTGTGTTGCCCCTGGGTTTGCCCCCGCTATTTCGTCGCGATGATCCGGGCGCCGACCTTCGCCATGTTGTAGAGATGGACGACGTCCTCGTTGAGCATGCGGATGCAGCCCGACGAGACTTCCTGGCCGATGGACCAGGGCTCGTTGGTGCCGTGGATGCGGTAGAGGGTGCTGCCGACATAGAGCGCGCGGGCGCCGAGCGGGTTGTTCGGGCCGCCCGGCATGAACTGCGGCAGGCCCGGCTGGCGCGCGTGCATTTCCGCCGGCGGGGTCCAGCCCGGCCATTCCGCCTTGCGGGTCAGCGAATAGGTGCCCGACCAGGTGAAGCCCTCGCGGCCGACGCCGATGCCGTAGCGGATCGCGGTGCCGCGCTCGGTCACGTAGTAGAGGCGCTTTTCCTCGGTGCGCACGATGATCGTGTTCGGCGCGTATTTCTCGTCGATCGACACCGTCTTGCGCGGGATCGGCGTGTAGGCGTAGCCGCCGCGCGGCGACAGCAGCGGCTTGCCGGTGAGCGGGTCGATGGCGTCGCTGCTCGCCGGCGCGGAAAGCGCCAGCACCGCCGCGATCGTGCCAGCAATCGTCAAGAGCTTCTTCATGGTCTCCAGCCTCAAAACCATACGCCCCGGGGGGAGGGCGAACCTGTGTTGATGGCGCGGGGGATTGTTTCTCCACCTTACGCTGGATCAATCATTACGATTCGACTCGGCGTGAAATCAAGAAGCGGGGCTGTCAATTCGCCGCGATCCGTTACCGATTGGCCACGGGTGTGGCGCATTCGCAACGCATGGCTCGACTTTTAGGCAGATGTACTCAGGCCGCGGCTGTACTTCTCAGGCGGCCGCCAGTCCCAGCATCGAGCGCGCCTCGGCGGCGGTCGCCGGCCGGCGGCCATATTCCCCGCACAGCGCGGCGACGCGGGCGACGAGCTCGGCGTTGCTCGCGGCCAGCCTGGACTGGTCCCAGCGGATATTGTCCTCCAGCCCGGTGCGGCAGTGGCCGCCGAGCTCCAGCGACCAGCGGTTGACGGTGAGCTGGTCCCGGCCGATGCCGGCGCCGGTCCAGGTCGCGTCGGGGGCGAGCCGCTTCAGCGTGCGGACATAGAACTCGAAGGTCTCGCGGTCGACCGGCATGGCGTTCTTCACGCCCATGACGAACTGCACGTGCAGCGGCCCCTTGATGCGGCCGTCGCCCTCCATCTCCACCGCCTTGAAGATCATCGACAGGTCGAAGGCCTCGATCTCCGGCTTGACGCCATGGGCGAGCATCTCGGAGGCCAGCCAGTCGATCAGCTCGGGGCTGTTCTCGTAGACGCGGGTCGGGAAGTTGCAGCTTCCCGTCGACAGCGACGCCATGTCGGGAGCGAGCGGCAGCATGCCGCCGCGCTCGCGGCCGGTGCCCGAGCGACCGCCGGTCGAGAGCTGCACGATCATCCCGGGGCAGTGTTTCCTGATCCCCTCCATCAGCCGCGCGAACTTCTCCGGGTCCGACGTCGTCGACTGGTCGTCGTTGCGCACATGGCAGTGGGCGAGGCTGGCGCCAGCCTCGAAGGCGGCCTGCGTCGACTCCACCTGCTCGGCGATGGTGATCGGCACCGCCGGGTTGTTTTCCTTGCGCGGCACCGATCCTGTGATGGCGACGGTGATGATGCAGGGGTCCGACACGGCAGGATGCTCCTTGAATCAGTTTGTGAACGAGTTGAATCGCTTTCTCACATGTCGAAAAAGACTGTCTCGTCAGTACCTTGAAGGACGATTTCGAAGTCGTACGTGGCGGAAGTCGCCCCTTTCCTCGCGCGCGCCAGGAGGGTTTCCCGCAGCCTCGGGGAGGGAATCTGGAGCAATACGGGGTCCTGCGAGTTGGCTTCCGCCTCGTCGTCGAAATAGATCCGCGTCTGCAGATGCAAATTGATGCCGCGGGCGAAGACGACGAGGCTCAGGTGCGGCGCCTGCGGCCTGCCGTCGCGCCAGGCGACGCGTCCCGGCTTCATGGTCTCGAAGCGGTAGACGCCGCTCCCGGTGTCGGCGACGGCGCGCGCCCAGCCGGCGTGGCCGTCATCGTCGAAGACGCCGTTCTCGTCGGCGCCCCAGATCTCCATCATCGCGTCGACCACCGGGTCGCCGGCGCCGTCGCGGATGCGGCAGTCGAGGACGATCGGCGTCCCGGACTTGAGGCCGGAGACGTGGAGCTTCTCCTGCGTGCGCATGTCGAGGCCGGCGGCGGCCGGCGCGGTGCCGATATGCACATAGGGGCCGCCGGTCTGCGACGGCGTCTCCTTGAGATACTTCACCACCATCTCAGTTCCCCTCCGGCCGGTTCTCGAAGAAGGTCGACCGCCGCCCGCGCAGCACGATGTCGAAGCGGTAGCACAGGCTGTCGAAGGGCGACATGTTGCCCATGTCGAGCTTCGCCACGAGCATCTCGACGGCGGCCGGGTCCTTCACCGTGTTGACGATGGGGCACAGCGGGATCAGCGGGTCGCCCTCGAAATAGAGCTGGGTGATCAGCCGCTGCGCGAAGGAACGTCCGAAGATCGAGAAGTGGATATGCGCCGGCCGCCAGCTCGAGCCGTGGTTGCGCCACGGATAGGGGCCGGGCTTGATCGTGCGGAAATGGTAGCGGCCCTCGTCGTCGGTGACGCAGCGCCCGCAGCCGCCGAAATTGGCGTCGAGCGGCGCCATGTAGCGGTCGGTCACGTGGCGGTAGCGGCCGCCGGCATTGGCCTGCCACACCTCGATCAGCACGCCGGGCTGCGGCCGCGCGTTCTCGTCCAGCACCCGCCCGTGGACGACGATGCGCTCGCCGATCGCCTCGCCGCCATGCGAGTAATTGCGGATCAGGTCGTTGTCGAGCGGATCGAGCAAGCCGTGGCCGAAGACCGGGCCGGTGAGCTCGCCCGCCGACTGCTCGAGCCCGAGGATGGGGCGGCGCGGATTGCGCAGCACCGACGACTTGTAGTTCGGGTCGATGCCGACCGGGTGCCAGGCGATGTCGCGCCGCATGAGTTCTTCGGGATGCGCCATGTTTGCCGTTTCCTTCAGGGGGTGGGGCCCTTCCTCATCCGAAGAACCACACGAGACACAGGGTGATCGACGGGAAGGCGATCAGCACCGCCACCCGCACGAAATCGCTGAGGATGAAGGGCAGGGCGCCGCGATAGGTGTCGAGGATCGGCGTGTCGCCGGCCATCGAGTTGATGACGAACAGGTTCATGCCGACCGGTGGCGTTATCAGCCCGACCTCGACGACGATCAGCACGAGGATGCCGAACCACAGCGCGAAGTCCTCCGCCCCCATGCCGAAATCCAGCGTCGTGATGACCGGGAAGAAGATCGGGATGGTCAGCAGGATCATCGACAGCGAGTCCATGAAGCAGCCGAGGATCATGTAGAAGATGAGGATGGCGATCAGCACCGTGTAGGGGTGGAAGCCCTGGTCGGTG
This sequence comes from Flavobacteriaceae bacterium, assembly GCA_050186955.1. Lineage (GTDB taxonomy): Bacteria > Pseudomonadota > Alphaproteobacteria > Rhizobiales > Tepidamorphaceae > JACKJP01. The sequence goes on along the minus strand of JBFWXZ010000111.1, from coordinate 2,727 downwards.
ACCCAGGTGGCGGCCGCCTGCGGCATCTGCGCGAAGGCGAGGAAGGCGTTGAAGAAGGACGCCCCCAGCACGATGAAGAAGATCATCGCCGAGGAGGTCGCCGTCTGCAGCAGCGAGGTCATGAAGTTGGAGCGGTTGAGGCCGCCGTTCAGCAGGGCGATGAGGCCGGTTCCTGCTGCCCCCACCGCCGCGCCCTCGCTCGGCGAGAAGATGCCGAAATAGATGCCGCCGACGACCAGCGCGAAGATCGCGATGACCGGCCACACGTCGATCAGCGCCTGCACCCGCTCGCGCGCCGGCGCCGGCTCGCGCACCCCCGCCGAGGCCGGCTTCAGCCGCACATAGATGGAAATGGCGATGATGTAGCCGATGGCCGCCATGATGCCGGGGATGAACGCCGCCATGAACAGCTTGGCGATGTTCTGCTCGGTGAGCAGCGCGTAGATGACGAGCACCAGCGACGGCGGGATCAGCACGCCGAGCGTGCCGCCGGCGGCGAGACAGCCGGTCGCCAGCGTGCCGGAATAGCCGTAGCGCTTGAGCTCGGGCAGCGCGACCTGCGCCATGGTGGCGGCGGTGGCGAGCGACGAGCCGCAGATCGCCCCGAAGCCGGCGCAGGCGCCGACCGCCGACATCGCGACGCCGCCGCGATGATGGCCGAGCCACGCCTCGGCCGCCTTGAACAGCTTGCGCGACAGCCCGCCATGCGAGGCGAAATGGCCCATCAGCAGGAACATCGGGATGATCGCCAGCGAGTAGTTCGAATAGGTGTCGAAGGGCAGCGTCTTGAGCTGCGACATCACCGCCGTCGCCGACCCGTTGACATAGATGCTGCCGGCGAGCCCGAGGCCGAACATGGCGAGCCCGATCGGCACCCTGAAGAGGATCAGGACGAACAGCAGCGGGAAGGACAGGAAGGCGGCGGTGAGGCTGCTCACGCTCTCGCCCTCCTGGCCCGCAGCAACCGCCAGTGCCGCCATGCGCTGGCCAGCGAGGCGAGCACGAAGACCGCCGCCGGCGGCACCGAGATCGCGAAGAACCACCACATCGGCAGGCCGAGGATGAAGGTGGTCTCGTTGTATTTCAGCTTGTCGGCCATGCCGAACCACAGCCGCCACGCGATGACGAGGGCCGCCGCCGCCATCATCAGGCTGCCGGCGAGGGAGAGCATGCGGTCGCGGCGCGGGCCGAACCTCTCGCTCAGCAGGTCGACCGTGATGTGGCCGCCGCGAAGCTGGCACCAGGGCATGAAGCAGAAGGTGGCGAAGGCGGTCCCCGCCTCGACGAGCTCGAAATCGCCGGGAATCGGTGCCAGCCCGAAGGGGATGAGCGCCCGCCCGGTGATCGACAGCACGGTCATGACGACCAGCGCCACCAGCACGACGCCGCCGACATAGGCGAGCCATTTGCACAGCAGCTCGGTCGCCCGCATGAAGGCCGGCTCGCCCGATGCGGGCGTCACGGTCTCGGTCGCTTCGGCCATCATATCCCCTGTCCTGGGCCGTATCGGCATTCAGATTCCGGGCGGAAATCCCCAATGCCGATGTCAGCCTGGTCTCCAAACGGCGAGGGCGGGAAGCGGTCGAACGCCGCCTCCCGCCCCGCCGGTCACTGGCTTCTTACTTCTTGGTGTATTTCTCGACGAGGGCCCGGGCGTCCTCGACCATCGCCTTGCCGTCGAGGCCCTTGCCGTTCATCTCCTCGATCCACTTGTCGACCACCGGTTGCGCGGCGTCCTTGAACCGCTGCGTCTCGGCGTCGTCGAGGACGATGATGTTGTTGCCCTTCTCGCGCGCCACCTTCTCGCCCTGCACGTCGCCGGCGTCCATGGCGCGGCCCGCCCATGCGGCGGCCTCGACGCCGGAATTGTCGTCGATCAGCTTCTTCAGGTCGTCGGGCAGCTTGTCGTAGCTCGCCTTGTTCATGGCGAAGACGAAGGTCGCCGTGTAGAGGCCCCGGTCGCCCGACATCGCGGTGTGGTTCTTGACGAGGTCCGCGACCTTGAGCGGCAGCGTCACCTCCCACGGGATGACGGCGCCGTCGATGACGCCCTTGGAGAGGTTCTCGGGCACCGCCGGCACCGGCATGCCGACCGGCTGCGCGCCGAGCGTGCCGAGCAGGTCGGTGATGATGCGCGTCGGACCGCGCAGCTTCATGTCCTTGAGGTCCTCGAGCTTGGTGACCGGGTTCTTGGTGTGGAAGAGCCCGGGCCCGTGCGTGTGGACGCAGATGACCTTCAGGCCGGGGAACTCGTCCATCATGTATTTCTCGGCGTATTCCTGGAACGCGCGCGAGGTCGCCTCGGCGTTAGAGACCATGAAGGGCAGCTCGAAGGCCTCCGACTTGGGGAAACGGCCGGGCGTGTAGCCCATCACCGTCCAGATCATGTCGACCGCGCCGTCGGTCACCTGGTCGATGAGCGCCGGCGGCTTGCCGCCGAGCTGCATGGACGGATAGTGCTCGATTTTGATGCGGCCGCCGGATTCCTTCATGATCTTTTCCGACCACGGAATCAGGAAGCCGGCCGGCACCGAGGCCTTCTCCGGCAGAAGCTGATGCAGCTTGAACGTGAATTCCTGTGCCTGCGCCAGCGGCGCCGACACCAGTACGGCGGCCGCGACAACGCCCGCCTTCATCAAACGACCGATCATGGGTTCCTCCCTGCTGCGTGCGGCGGCGCTTCCCTGTCACGCCCCGCCTTTTCGTAAGTCGAGACGGCCGCGATAG
>JBFWXZ010000110.1:0-10579 GCA_050186955.1 Flavobacteriaceae bacterium | reverse complement strand
CTTGGAAAGCGCGTCGACGATGCCGGCGTCGGGATTGGAGATGACGTTGTCGATGACGCCGAGATTGAAGACGCCGGAGATGCTCTCGCGGGCCGCCTGCACCTCCTGCTCGAAACCGTGCATGCGCGACAGCAGGTCCACCGTCGCCTGATAGATGTGCTCGCCCTGCGGCGTCAGCGCGAAACCGCCGCGCCCGCGCCGGCACAGATGCACGCCGATGCGCTCCTCCAGCGCGGAGAGATCGCGGCTCACCGTCGACAGGCTGACGCCGAGCTTGTGGGCGGCACTGGAGACGCCGCCATGCTCGACCACCGTGGCGAAGACGCGTAGTTGCCTGATGTCGTATTTGGAGACCGCGAACATGGATGTGAACTAACGCTTACTTGCGGCTCCGCGCAAGTGAAGTGACCACAATTCACGTTCCCGCCATTCGCGGCGCTTTATAGGCTTTCCGTGTAGCCCGGCCATCGCAAGGCTTTTCACCCCACCGGCCGGAGAGGGAGACGATCATGATACGCAAGCTCGTGACTTTCGCGTTCCTGACAATCCTCGGCGTCTCGGCGGCGAATGCCGACCCGACGCTCGACCGCATCAAGGCCGCCGGCAAGATCACGGTGGCGACGGAAGCCGCCTTCAAGCCCTTCGAATATGTCGACAACGGCAAGATCGTCGGCTTCGGCTCCGACCTGCTCGCCGAGGTCGCCAAGGATCTCGGCGTCGAGGTCGAGCAGCTCGACCTGCCGTTCCAGGGCATCCTCGCCGGCCTCGCCGCCGGCCAGTACGACCTCGTCGCGACCTCCGTCGCGATCAATCCCGAGCGTGTGAAGACCTACGCCTTCTCGCGTCCCTTCGCGGCCATCTCCAACGTCATCGTCGTGCCCGTCGGGGATACCAAGGTGACGTCGATCGGCGATCTCAACGGCATCGTCGTCGGCACCCAGCTCGGCAGCTCGACCGAGGCGGTGGCCCGCCAGATCAACGACGAGCTGAAGGCGGGCGGCGGCGCCGGCTTCTCCGACCTCCGGCTCTTCCAGACCTTCCCCGACACCGCCTTCGCGCTGCGTTCGGGCCAGGTCGACGCCATCGTCATCGGCTCGACCACGGCGGGCGAGTTCATGAGCGCCTCGCCGGATACCTTCAAGGTCGTCGCCGAATATGGCGACCCGGTCTATCTTTCCTGGGTCACCCGGCTCGACAGCCCCGACCTGCTGGCAAGCGTGAACGCCACCATCGACCGGCTCGCGGCAAGCGGCGAGCTCTACGCGATGCAGGAGAAGTGGGTGGGCATCCGCTCCGACAGCCCGGCGGACGGCTACCTGCCGGAAGGCGCGGCCCAGAAGAAGTAGCCCGGAAGAGGTCATTCGCGGATTGGAATACCTGGCAGGCATCATCGCGATCATCCCCCTGCTCGTGGACGGCCTGCTTCTCACACTGGCCGTAAGCCTGCTGGCGGCGACCGGCGCGCTCGCTCTCTCCCTCCCTCTGCTGGGAGCGCGCCGGTCGCAAAATCCCTGGCTCCGCCGCCCGGCGACCGCCTACATCGCGGTGATGCGCGGCCTGCCGATCGTCATCCTCGTGTTCCTGCTCTATTTCGGCCTGCCGGCGCTGCTCGGCCTCGGTCGGCTCTCGGCCTTCTGGGTCGGCGTCGCGGCGCTCGCCATGAACGGCGCCGCCTTCCTCGCCGAGATATTCCGCGGCGCGATCCAGCGCATTCCAGACGGCCAGGCGGAAGCCGCCCGCGCGCTCGGGCTCGGGCGGACGCAGACCTGGCGCCTCGTCCTGATCCCGCAGCTCCTGCCCATCGCGCTTCCGGCGCTGGCCGGCGAGATCGGCTTCCTGGTCAAGGCCTCGCCGGTGCTGTCGCTGATCACGCTGGTCGACCTGACGCGCCGCTCGCAGCAGGTCGCCATGCAGACCTTCGATCCGCTCGCGCCGACGCTCGCCGCGGCGCTGGTCTATTTCGCCGTGCTGTGGACCATCGCCATGCTGTCGCGCTGGCTCGAGCGGCGCCTCGAACCGGCGGGGAGAGCAGCGTCTTGATCGGGCTGCTGCAAAGCCATGGCGGCGACATCCTGCGCGGCCTGTTCAACACCGTCGCCATCGTCGGCATCGGCTTCGCCGCCGGCGCGGTGGCGGGGACGGCGCTGGCCTTTCCGCTCGGCGCGCGGCGGATGCTCGTCCGGCTGCCGGCGCGCTGCTATGTGGAGGCGATCCGCAACACGCCGTTCCTCATCCAGGCGATGCTGATCTTCGCGACGATGGGCGTCTTCCGGCTGCGCATCGACCCGCAGATCGCCGGTATCCTGGCGGTCGCCATTTACACCGCCGCCTACATGGCGGAGATCGTGCGCGGGGCGCTCAAATCGGTGCCGCAGGGCCAGTGGGACGCGGCGGCAGCGCTCGGCCTGCGCTCGATGCGGCGCTTCCGGCTGGTCATCCTGCCGCAGCTACTGCCCTTCGCGCTCCCCGCCTGCGTCAACCTGATCGGGACGGTAGCCAAGGAATCCGCCTTCCTGTCGGCCGTCTCGGTGCCCGAACTCACCTTCTCCGGGCAGGTCGTGATCGCCCAGACATTCAAGATCTTCGAGGTGTGGGCGATCATCGGCGCCCTGTACCTCGCCCTCGTCCTCACCATACTCGCCATCGCAAGACGGCTGGAAAGCCGCATGGCCTGGCTGCGGCCGGCCTGATACGGGAGAACCATCCAATGCCCATCGCCATCGATCCGAAGCGGCTGCTGAAGGACCTTCACGATCTGCGCGCCATCGGCGCATCCGGCAGCGGCGTCGTGCGGCCGGCCTTCTCGGACAAGGACATAGAGGCGCGGCAATGGCTCGCGGCGCGGATGAGGGAAGCCGGCCTCAACCCGGTCTTCGACCCGGCCGGAAACCTGTTCGGCCTGCCGCCGGAGCCCGGCCTGTGCCTGCTCATGGGCTCGCATTCGGACACCCAGCCGGAAGGCGGCTGGCTCGACGGCGCCTATGGCGTGATCGCCGCGCTGGAGGTTTCGCGCGCCTCGCGCGAGGCCGGCGGCCCGCCGGTCGCCGTCGTCTCCTTCCAGGACGAAGAAGGCCGCTTCGGCGTCCTTACCGGGAGCCGCATCTGGGCCGGGACCCTGCCGCTGGCGGAGGCCGACGCGCTGACCGACACCGCCGGCGTCACCTTCGGCGAGGCGCGACGGCGCATGGAGGCGCTTTCGAGCGGCGGCTTCGTTCCCGCCGAGCGCTTCAACGGCTTCGTCGAGGCGCATATCGAGCAGGGCCCGGTGCTCGACCAGCACGGCGAATCCATCGGGGTCGTCGACGCCATCGTCGGCATCCGCACCGAGCGCTTCCGGTTCACCGGCGCGCAGAACCACGCCGGCACGACACCGATGGCGATGCGCCGCGACGCCTTCCAGGGCCTCGCCGCCTTCGTCGCCGACCTCAACGCCCGCCTCGCGGAGATCGTCACCCCGACCACGGTATGGACCATCGGCCACGCGAAGCTGCACCCCAACGCACCGTCGGTGATCCCCGGCGAGGTCGAGTTCACGGTGCAGTGGCGCGACGGCAGCGAGGCGCGGCTTGAGGCGATGACGCAGGCGATCCGCGCCTGCGCCGCGGAGACCGCAGACGCCCGCGGCCTCGGGCTCGAACGGTCGGATTTCTCCGCCCTCGCCCCGACCGCGATAGACGCCGCGCTGATGGGCCGGCTGGAAGGCGCGGCGGAACGGCTGGCGCCCGGCAAGTGGCGGAAGATGCCCTCGGGCGCGCTGCACGACGCGGCCAATCTCGCCCGGCTGATGCCGGCGGCGATGCTCTTCGTCCCTTCCATCGGCGGGATCAGCCACGATTTCGCCGAGGACACCGCCGAGGAGCACCTCGTCCTCGGTGTCGAGGTGCTGGCGGCAAGCCTCGAATAACGGAGCTAGACGCCCTCCCCGGCGACCTCGAGCAGCAGCTTGCCGCTGACCGTCCGCGTCTCGAAGGTGCGGTGGAGGTCGTGGATCGCCTCGAAGGGGAAGCGCCGGGCGATCGGCACCGACAGCGATCCGTCGCGGATCGCCGCCAGCACGGCGTCGACGCCGGCCTGCCAGCGGCCGGGCACCCGCATCGCGTGCAGGACCTCGAAGCCGGCGAGCGAGGTGGAGCGCTCGTAGAGCTTCGGGCGGATGTCGAAATCGGGATAGCCGGCCGCCTCGCCGATATTGATGATGCGGCCGTAGACCTTCAGGCAGTCGAAGCTGCGCGGCAGCACGTCACCGCCCAGCGAGTCGATGACGAGGTCGACGCCGCGGCCTTCAGTGAACGCCAGCGCCCGCTCGACGAAGTCCTCGCCGGAGCGGTCGATCACCAGCGCCGCACCCATCTCCTGCGCGGCAGCGCCGCGTCCGGGACTGCCGACGGTGCCGATCATCGTCGCGCCGGCGGCGGTTCCGAGCTGCGTCAGCGCGAGGCCGACCGCGCCGCTGATCGAGTGGACGAGAATGCAGTCGCCGGCACGCACCGAATAGGCGCTGTGCAGCAGGTGATAGGCGGTTAGGCAGACGACGGGGAACGAGGCGCCGACATCCAGCGGCACGTCGTCGGGCAGCGGGATGACGAATTCGGCGCCGACGACGCAGCGCTCGGCGTAGCCGCCGAGCATGGTCGGGCCGGTGATCGCCGCCACGCGCTGGCCAACCGCCAGCCCCTTGACGCCCTCGCCAAGCGCCGCGATCCGCCCCGAGACCTCGAGGCCGATGACCGCCGGATAGGCGATCGGGTCGGGATAGACGCCGCGACGCTTCTGGGTGTCGCCCCAGTTCGCCGCCGCATAGGCGATGTCGACCACGACCTCGCCCTTCCCCGGCGCCGGATCGGGCAGGTCGCGATAGACCAGCCGGTCGATCCCGCCGGGGCTGTCGACGACTATGGCGCGCATGGCGGCCGCCTTAGCTGCGGATCAGCGGCTGATGAGCGCAGCGGAACGAGCCGCCGAGGCAGTAGACCGCGTCGTAGGGAACCCGGATGATGTCGAAACGCCGCTCCTTGAGGGCCGCGACCAGCGGGTCCTGCGGTTCGCCCTCGGGCATCATTACCGTGCGGTCGTTGAGCACGAGATGGTTGCAGCCCATATGCACCTTGGTGATCTCGAAGGGGACGTCGATGAGATCCCAGTCCTTCATGCAGTCGGGGACGCCTTCCGGCAGGCATTCGAGCGAGACGACGGCGACGCCCTCGCGCGGCGCCAGCATGACGCAGTCGAGATGCGAGAAGCGCGGATCGACCCGGACCATCTGCACGTCGTAGTCGGGGCCGAGCATGTGCTGGAGCCAGCGCGCGCCCTCGGGATTGCTGCAATTGCCGGAGTGGCCGACGAGCACCGTCTTGCCGAGCACCAGGATGTCGCCGCCCTCCAGATAGCCCCAGCCGGGCAGCCCCTCATTGCTGTCGTCGGCGCCGGAATCGGGCTGCGCGAAATAGCGCGCGCCGCGGTCCATCGTCGCCGCCAGCAGGTGGCGGATGGCGAAGCGCTGGCGGCGGTGGAACATCGAGCGCGGGGCGAGCTCGATAACGTTGTTGCCGATGGTGACGAAGGGATCGCGCAGCCAGCCGGTCAGCACGCCGTGGTTCTCGCCGCGCGGGAACTTCATGTTGGCGTCGCTGATCTCGGTCGGCAGGTGAACGCGAACGCCCAGCTTCTCGAGCTCGCGGACGGTGTTCTCGATCTGCTGCTGCCAGCGGGCGTAGTATTCCGGATCGGCCTCGCGGACGTCGCGCTCCTGGTTCTCGAACCAGAACCGGCGGAAGGCGCCGGATGGGCGGACATCGGCGTCCTGGAGGAATTTCGGGAACACATACTGGTCGTGCCCGCCGTAGACGCATTCCTTCAGCTCGCCCCACTCGGAGCGCACGAAGACCGGATCGGGCGCGTCCGAAACCTTCCGCGCCGCGGCGCGCATCGCCTTTTCGTCGTACATGGAAGAAATCTCCCTAATCGATTTTCTCGTGCGGGGCCGGCAGGCGTCAGCGCGCTTCCCGGCGGTAGAATCTCCCGATCGCCGCCGGCGGGGTCGGCTTTCCGACGAGGCCGACAAGGGCGAGGATCGAGATCAGGTAGGGGAGCATCTGGAAGAACTCGTGCGGGACCTCCTGGTAGTTGAACTGCAGCCGGAGCTGGAGCGCGTCGAAGAAGCCGAAGAGCAGGCAGGCGAGCAGCGCCCCCACCGGCGTCCAGCGCCCGAGGATGACGGCGGCGAGCGCGATGAAGCCCTTGCCGGCGCTCATGTGCTCGGAGAACAGGAAGACCTGCGAGAGGACGATGTAGCAGCCGCCCAATGCCGCGATGGCGCCGGCGGCGATGACGCAGCAATAGCGCACGCCGGCGACGGAGACCCCGGCGCTGTCGGCCGCCGACGGGTTCTCGCCGACGGCCCTGACCTGCAGCCCCCAGCGGGTGCGGTAGAAGAACAGGTGCACCAGCACCACGCAGAGGACCATCACATAGACCAGCAGGTCCTGGCTGAAGAGCACGCTGCCGATCAGCGGAATGTCGGAGAGAATGGGCATCTCGAAACGCGGAAAGCCCGGCAGTTTCAACGTATTGGCCTGCGCGCCGAAGACGACGCGAGAGAGGAAGGCGGTGATGCCGAGCACGAAGATGTTGATGGCGATGCCGGTGACGATCTGGTTGACGCCGAAGGTGACGCCGAGCACCGCGAGGCAGGCGCCCGCCATCGCGCCGAAGAGCATGCCGACGACGATCCCCGCATAGGGATCGTCGAACATGAAGGCGCCGACGGCGGCGCCGAACGCGCCGGCGAGCATCTTGCCCTCGAGGGCGATGTTGAAGACGCCGCTGCGCTCCGACAGCACGCCGGCGATGGCGGCGAAGACCAGCGGCACCGAGAGGCGGAGCGAGGTCGACAGGAAATCGCCGAGCATGTGCAGGTTGAAGATGCTTTCCATGGCCCGCTCCCTAGCTTTCCGTCTCGCCCGCAAGCTCGCTCTCGAGCGCCTGCCGGCGGCGCATCGAGCCGGCGAGCGCCGAGGCGCGGTAGCGCACCGCGAGGCTGACGGCGACGAACAGGATGACGAGCCCCTGGATCGCCTCGACCACCGTCGTCTCGATGCCGACGGCGCGCTGCATGATGTTGGCGCCCGAGCGCAGGCCGGCAATGAAGACCGCGGCCAGCACCGTGTAGAGCGGGTGGAGATTGGCGAGGAAGGCGACGACGATGCCGTCGTAGCCGTATCCCTGGCTGAAGGCGTGGAAGAGCCGGTAGCGATGGCCGAGCACCTCGAAGGTGCCGGCGAGGCCGGCGAGCGCGCCGGCGATCAGGAACGAGACGATGATGTGCTTGCGCACCGACATGCCGGCATAGAGCGCGGCGCGCGGATTGCTGCCGACCGTCTGCAGCGAGAATCCCACCCAGCTCCGGCGGAACACGAAAAACATGACGAGCGCCAGCGCCACGCCGACGAGCACGCCCATATGGGCGTCGGTGCTCGGCATGATCTTGGGCAGGAAGACGCTTTCGGGAATCTCCTCCGAATAGGGATAGGGCGCACCCTTCTCCATCATCGGGCCGGAGACCACGAAGGAGACCAGGTGCAGCGCCACGAAGTTCAGCAGCAGCGTGACGATGATCTCGTTGATGTTGCGGTAGGTCTTCAGCAGCGCCGGGATCAGCGCCCACAGCGCGCCGCCGAGCGCGCCGGCCAGCGTGCAGAGCAGGATGTGCAGCGGCCCGGGGATGCCCGGCACATAGAGCGCCACGGCGGTCGCGAACAGCGCGCCGATATAGATCTGGCCCTCGGCCCCGATATTGAACAGGCCGGCGCGGAGCGGCAGCACCACGGCGAGGCCGGCGAGCAGCAGCGGAGTCGTCTTCACCAGCGTGCTGGCGATCCCCCAATAGTCGAGGAACGCGCCCTGGAAGAGCGTCGCATAGGCCTCGAGCGGGTTCTTGCCGGTCATCGCGATCAGGCCGGAGCCGACGAGCAGCGCCGCCAGCACGGCGATGACGCTCTTGAAGAACAGCAGCGAGTTCACCAGGCGTTGCATGTCAGGCAACCTCCGCCATGCCGCCCATGAGCAGGCCTATTCGTTCCGGGGTCGCCTCGGCGGCCGGCAGCGTGCCGGTGATCCTTCCACGGAACATCACGCCGACGCGGTCGCAGACATTGAGCAGGTGCTCCAGCTCGGTGGAGATGTAGAGCACGGCGGCGCCGCGCTCGGCCTGGGCGAGGATCTGCTTCTGGACGAACTCGATGGCGCCGACGTCGAGCCCCTTGGTCGGCTGGGCGACGACGAGGAGCCGCGGCCCGGTGTCGATCTCACGCGCCAGGATGACCTTCTGCTGGTTGCCGCCGGAAAGGTCGGCGACCGTCTGGTCGAGCGACTGGAAACGCACGTCGAAGGCCTCGACGAGGCGCGCCGCGTGCGCGTCGATGGCGGCGGTGTCCATGAGGCCGTAGCGCTGGAAAGGCGCGCAGTCGTAGCGGCGCAGGATGGTGTTGCGGGCGATGGTGTCGGACAGGACGAGGCCGTCACGCTGGCGGTCCTCCGGGACGTAGGCGATGCCGAATTCGCGCGACCGCTCGGCGACGCTGGCGCCGGCGATGGAGCGCCCGTCGACGAGAATGTCGCCCGCCTCCATGGCGCGGAGCCCGGTGATGACCTCGGCGAGCTCCGCCTGGCCGTTGCCGTCGACGCCGGCGATGCCGAAGACCTCGCCCGCCCTCACCTCCAGCGATATGCCGTCGACGGCCTTCAGTCCGCGCTCGTTGCGGGCGCTGACGCCCTCCACCGAGAGCACGGTGTCGCCGATCTCGTGCCTGCTGCGCGAGACCTGGAAGACGACCTGGCGTCCGACCATCGCCTTGGCCAGCGCCCGCGCATCCGTCTTCGCGGTGTCGATCTCCTCGACGCAGCGGCCGTGGCGCATGATGGTCACCCGGTCGGAGACCTCCATCACCTCGTCGAGCTTGTGGGTGATGAAGATGATCGTCTTTCCCGCCTGCCTGATCCGGTCGAGCTGCTCGATCAGCCCGCGCGTCTCGCTCGGCGTGAGGACGCTGGTCGGCTCGTCCAGAATGAGGACGTCGACCTCGCGATAGAGGAGCTTGAGGATCTCGACGCGCTGCTGCATGCCGACCGGCAGCTTCGATACCGGAACGTGGGGATCGATCTCGAAGCCGAAGCGCTCGGCCAACTCGACCAGCCGGCGCGCGCCCTGCCTGAGGTTGAGGACGGCGCCGTCGTCGCGCGAGCCGAGGACGACGTTCTCGATGACGGTCAGCGGGCCGACCAGCTTGAAGTGCTGGTGGACCATGCCGATCCCGGCTTCCAGCGCATCGCGGGGGCTGGCGAAGGAAACCTCCTCGCCATCCAGAAGGATCCGCCCGGCATCCGGCTTGTAGAGGCCGAAGAGGACGTTCATCAGCGTGCTCTTGCCGGCGCCGTTCTCGCCGAGGATGGCGTGAACGCTGCCGGCGCGGACATGCAGGTTGACGTCGTCGTTCGCCTTGAGCCGGCCGAACGTCTTGGTGATGCCCTCGAGCGACAGCTTGTAATCTGCCACGGTCGAATCCTCCCGGAATCGCCGGATGAACGATGAGGCGGCGGATAGGCGGCGGGCGCGGCGCCAAGCCGCGCCCGGCCTGTCAGGTCACGGCTGGAATTCGCCGGCCGTCATCTTGGCGATGAGGGCGTCCGCCTCGGCGCGGATATCGGCGGGAACCGCGTCGTTGATGGTTCCCATCCGTCCCTCGGGGCTTCCGAGATTGAAGCGGAAGTCGGCGCGCTCCAGCTTGCCCTGCTTGGCGAGCGAGATGGCCGTGGCGGTCGCCGCCGCGAAGTCGAGCGACGTCGAGGCGAGGTTCGCCTTGGGCGAGGACTTGCCGAGATCGGTGATCACGCCGGTCGCCCAGACGCCCTTCTCCTCGGCCGCCTGCACGACGCCGACGATGCCGTTGTCGAGATAGGGCATGACCACGTCGGCGCCCTGGTTGATGAGGTTCAGGGTCGCTTCCTTGGCCTTGGCGACGTCGTCCCAGTCGTCGGTATAGGTGATGGTCACCTCGCCCGACGCGCCGGAATCCTTCCAGCCCTTGCGGAAGCCTTCGGCGATATCGACGAAGGCCTTGATCTCCTGGCCGGCGACGAGCCCGGCATTGCCGGTCTTCGACATCTTGCCGCCGATGAAGCCGAGGATGTAGCCGAACTGCGGGTTGTTGTAGTTGATCGTGGCGACGTTCTCGGTCGGCGCGCCGTTGATGACGACGACGAGCGTGTCCTTGAACTGTCGGGCGACGCGGCTCGCGGCGGCGGTGAACTCGCCGCCGGCGCCGATGACGACCGGATAGCCGCGGCGCGCGTAGTCGGACATCGCCTCGGCCTGGTCGGCCTGCTTCACCTTCTCGGAGAAGGCGACGTCGATGCCGAGCTCGGTCTTGGCCTTGATCAGGCCCTCATAGACGACCTGGTTGAAGGCCTGGTCGGTGATCGACCCCGGCAGGACGGCGGCGGCCTTGAAATCCTCGGCTGCGGCCGGCGCGGCGAATGCGGCCATCGCGGCGATGGCGGTTGCTGCGAAGAAACTACGTCTGGT
>JBFWXZ010000109.1:0-10612 GCA_050186955.1 Flavobacteriaceae bacterium | reverse complement strand
CTCACATGGCCGCGGGCGACCTCGTCGCGGTCGTAGACGCGGCCGTCGGCGACCGGGATTCCGGCCGCCTAGAAGAGCGCGCGGGAGCGCTCCTAGTTCATTCCCAGCGCCGAGGCGAGCACGCCGGAATGCGTGTAGGGAATACCCAGCACCTCCAGTATGCCCTGGATGCAACCGTCCTCGCCGAACGGTCCGTGCAGCGCGTTGAAGGCGACGTCGGGCCCGAGCTGCTTGAGCGCGGTGGCGACGTCGCGGTCGACGTCGACCTTGGTGACCCGGTAGCCGGCCCGTTCCAGCGCCTCCGCGCAGCCGTTGCCGGTATCGAGGCTGACCGGGCGTTCGGCCGACCAGCCGCCCAGGAGGACGGCGACGTGAGTATCCGATTTGGCCATGCCGATTCCCTTCTTCGCTACGCCTCGACGCCGATCCGCTTGATCTCCCAATGCAGATCGACGCCGCTCGTCTCCAGCACCCGCGCCCGCACGGTCTCGCCGAGCGTCTCCAGATCGGCGGCCGTCGCGTCGCCGGTATTGATCAGGAAGTTGCAGTGCTGCTCGCTCACCTGCGCGCCGCCGACCCGCAGCCCCCGGCAGCCGGCGGCGTCGATCAGCTTCCACGCCTTGCGCTGGTCCGGCGTGCCGGGCGGGTCGGGGTTCTTGAAGGTCGATCCGCCGGTGCGGCTCTTGATCGGCTGGCTCGCCTCGCGGCGCTCGGTGATCGATTCCATCTCCGCGAGGATTTCCGACTGGTCGCCGGGCACGGTCCGGAATACCGCGGCGGTGAAGATCAGATCGCCGCGCGCGTCGTTGTGGCGGTAGGCCATGCCCATCTCGGCCGGCGTCAGCACCAGGCGCGTGCCGTCGGCGGAAATCGCATGCGCCTCGATCAGATTGTCCCTCGTCTCGCCGCCATAGGCGCCGGCGTTCATGCGCAGCGCGCCGCCGATGGCGCCGGGAATGCCGCGCAGGAAGGCGATGCCGGAAAGCCCGGCGTCGGCGGCGGCGCGGGCGACCTTGACGTCGGGCACCGCGGCGCCGGCGCGCACCCTGTTGTCGGCGTCGATGGCGATGTCGTTGAAGCCGCGCCCGAGCCGGATCACCACGCCCGGCACGCCGCCGTCGCGCACCAGCAGGTTCGAGCCGAGGCCGATCACGGTGCAGGGAATGTCGCGCGGCAGCGCGGCGAGGAAGCCGGAAAGGTCCTCCTCGTCGGCCGGCATGTAGAGCACCTGCGCCGGCCCGCCGACGCGGAACCAGGTGATCGGCGCCAGATCGGCATTGGCCGTCAGTCGGCCGCGCAGGTCGGGAAAGGCGTCGGTGAGTTCCCCGGTGATGTCGGGAAAGCCGCTCATCGCGACGCCGCCTTCGGGGCGAGCGCCTCGAGCTGGTCGGGCAGCGCGTAGGCCCACTGGGTGATCGAGCCGGCGCCGAGGAATATCACCAGGTCGCCCGGTTCGGCCATGCCGGCGACGATGCCGGCAATGTCCTCGGGCTTTGCGAGCTTCCTCGCGTCGCGATGGCCGCGCGTGCGCGCGCCGTTGACCAGCGCCTCGGCGTCGATGCCCTCGATCGGCGCCTCGCCGGCGGGATAGACGTCGGCGACGAGGATCGTGTCGGCGTCGTTGAAGCAGGCGCAGAAATCCTCGAACAGATCGCGCAGCCGGGTGAAGCGGTGCGGCTGCATGATCGCGATGACGCGGCCCCGGCTGGCGTCGCGCGCCGCCCTGAGGACGGCGGAGATCTCCACCGGATGGTGGCCGTAATCGTCGTAGATTGGCACGCCGTTCCAGCGCCCGGTCAGCGTGAAGCGGCGGCGCACGCCGCCGAAGCCCTTCAGCCCGTCGCGGATCTTCTCCAGCGGCACGCCGAGCCGGTAGGCGACAGTGAGCGCCGCGGTGGCGTTGAGCACGTTGTGGCGGCCGGGCATCGGCAGCATCAAATCGTCGAGCCGCGTCTCCGCGCCGGTCAGCCTGTCGCGCACGACCACCGCGAAGCGCGTGCCCTCCGGCCCCGGCTCGATGTCGACGAGCCGCATGTCGGACTGCGGGTTCTCGCCATAGGTGATGACGGTGCGGTCCTCGACGCGCCCGACCAGCGCCTGCACCTCCGGGTGGTCGATGCACATCACCGCGAAGCCGTAGAAGGGCAGGTTCTCGATGAAGGTCCTGAAGGCCGCCCGGGCGGCGTCGAAGGACCCGTAATGGTCGAGATGCTCGGGATCGATATTGGTGACGATCCCCACCTCGGCCGGCAGCCGCACGAAGGTGCCGTCGGATTCGTCGGCCTCGACCACCATCAATTCGCCCTTGCCGAGGCGCGCATTGGTGCCGAGCGCGTTGATGATGCCGCCATTGACCACCGTGGGGTCGAGCCCGCCGGCGTCGAGCAGCGCCGCCACCATCGAGGTCGTCGTCGTCTTGCCGTGGGTGCCGGCGACGGCGACGCAGGAACGGAAGCGCATGAGCTGCGCCAGCATGTCGGCGCGCCTGACGACGGGGATGCGGCGGGCCCGCGCGGCCTGCAATTCCGGATTGTCCCGCTTGATCGCCGAGGAGACCACGACGACACGGGCCTCGCCGATATTCTCCGCCCTGTGGCCGATATGGACCGTCGCGCCCTTCTCGCGCAGGCGCTTCACATTGGCGCTGTCGGAGGCGTCGCTGCCCTGCACCTGGTAGCCGAGATTGATCAGGATCTCGGCGATGCCGCTCATGCCGATGCCGCCGATGCCGACGAAATGGATGAGGCCTGTGTCGATGGGAGAGCGCATGTGTCGTTCTTTCTTTCCTGTCAGCGCCCGGCGACGGCGAGCACCAGATCGGCGAGCGCCTCGGCGGCGCGCGGATTGCCGACGGATTTCGCGGCCTGCGCCTTCGCGGCGAGCGCCGCCGGCCCGGCGAGTGCCGAGGACAGCAGCCCCGCGAGTGTGGCGGCGTCAAGGCCCGCCTGCTCGGCGAGCCAGCCGCCGCCGGCCTCGACGAAGGCGCGGGCGTTCATCAGCTGGTCGTTGTCGATGGCCCCGGGCAGCGGCACCAGGATCGCCGGTCGGCCGATCACGGCGAGCTCGGCGACGGTGCTCGCGCCCGAGCGCGAGACGATCAGATGGGCGTCGGCCATGCGTTGCGGCAGGTTGGCGAAGAACGGTGCGGTCTCGGCCGAAACCCCGATCTCCCGGTATCGCGCCGCCACCCGCTCGATATCCTCGGCGCGGCACTGCTGGACGATGTCGAGCCGCTTGCGCAGTCCCTCGTCCACAAGCGCGACGGCCTCGGGAACGAGGTCGGAGAAGGCGCGCGCGCCCTGGCTGCCGCCGAAGACCAGAAGCCGGATGCGCCCGCGCGCCGCCGGTTGCCTGTAGGCCTGTTCCGCCGCCCGCCGCACCGCCGGGCGGACCGGAACCCCGGTCTGCACGCATTTCGCCGCATTCGCCGCCGAGATGAGCTGGACCTTCGGGAACGCCGTCGAGATGCGGTCGACACGGCCGGCGAGAAACCGGTTGGCGCGGCCCATCACCGCGTTCTGCTCCTGCAATATCGTGGCGATGCCGCCAAACGCCGCCGCCAGCACCGGCGGCACCGAAGGATAGCCGCCGAAGCCGACCACGGCGGCCGGCTTCAGCCGCTTCAGTAGCTCTCTCGACGCCAGGAAGCCCTTCGCCAGCGCGAGCGCCGCGGAGACCTTGCCGGCGAGCCCCTTGCCGCTCGGGGTGGCCGAGGAAACGCTGTGTACGTCGCCGCCGGGAAAGCGCGCGCTCAGCCCCTCGACGCGCCGGTCGGTGACCAGCGACACGGCAACCCCGCGCTCGGCCAGCACCGCGGCGAGCGCCTCGGCGGGGAACAGGTGCCCCCCGGTGCCGCCGGCGGCCAGCAGGATGGCGCCAGCGTTCATGCCGCGCTTTCTTTGAGCCGCGCCGGGCGCGGCGGGCGCACCGGCCGGGCGAGCGGATCGGGCGACGGCCGGCGCCGCGTGATGCCGAGCAGCATGCCCATGCCGAAGGCGAGCGAGATCATCGACGAGCCGCCATAGGAGATGAAGGGCAGCGTCATCCCCTTGGCCGGCAGCAGGCTGAGATTGACCGCCATGTTGATGCCGGCCTGGAGGCCGAACAGCATGGCGAGGCCGGTCACCGCGAGGCGCTCGAAGCGGTCCTGAAGCCGCACCGCCTGGATCAGCGCGCGCACGACGATGAAGCCGAACAGCGCTACCAGCAGCAGCGACAGGATGATCCCGTATTCCTCCGCCGCCACCGCGAAGATGAAGTCGGTGTGGGAATCGGGGAGCACGCGCTTCACCGCGCCCTCGCCCGGGCCGCGGCCGAACCAGCCGCCGCGCAGCACCGCCTCCATGGCGGTGTCGACCTGGAAGGTGTCGTGCGATTCCGGGTTGAGGAAGCGGTCGATGCGGCTCTTCACATGCGGCAGCAGGGCGTAGGCCGCGGCGATCCCCGCGCTGCCGAGCGCGGCGAAGACGCCGATCCAGATCGCCGGCATGCCGGCGGCGAAGAACAGGCCGGCCCAGACCACGACGATGAGCAGTGTCTGCCCGAGGTCCGGCTGCAATATCAGCAGCCCGGCGACGAGGATGAGCAGCGCCAGCACCGCCGGCATCGCCGGCATGTCGGGCCGCTTGTCGGCCTCCGCGAACAGCCAGGCGCAGACCACGCAGAAGGCCGGCTTGACGAATTCCGACGGCTGCAATGCGAAGCTGCCGATGCTGATCCAGCGCCGCGATCCCTTCACCTCGACGCCGACGACCAGCGTCGCCATCATCACGACGACGCCAACGGCGAGCACGATCACCGCGACCCGGCGCAGCGACCGCGGATCGAGCAGCGAGGTCCCCAGCATCACGGCGACGGCAGGGATCAGGAACAGCGCGTGGCGCTTCACGAAGTGGAAGTGGTCGAGGCCGAGGCGGTCGGCGACGGGCGGGCTCGCCGCCAGCGACAGAATCAGTCCGCCGAGCATCAGGATGGCGACGGCGGCCAGCATCGTCTTGTCGACGGTCCACCACCAGCG
The DNA here is from genome assembly GCA_050186955.1 of Flavobacteriaceae bacterium. Lineage (GTDB taxonomy): Bacteria > Pseudomonadota > Alphaproteobacteria > Rhizobiales > Tepidamorphaceae > JACKJP01. The sequence continues at coordinate 5,595 of JBFWXZ010000109.1, read as the reverse complement.
CGCGATCGGTCCCTGTGCGGTTCTGTCGAACATGGCTCAGCCTGCCTCCCTGACGGTTGCGCCGCGTGCCAGAAGCGCCTCGACGGCCCGCGTGAAGGCCTCGCCGCGCTTCTCGAAATCGGGGAACTGGTCGAACGAGGCGCAGGCCGGCGACAGCAGCACCGCCGGCTGCGCCGCCTCGCTCCACGCCGCGTCGCGCGCCGCCTGCTCCAGCGCGCGCTCCAGCGTGAGGGAAATCTCGTAAGGGACGCGGCCTTCCAGCGTCGCCGCGAAGGTCTCGGCCGCCTCGCCGATCAGATAGGCCCTGGCGATGCGCGGGAAATATTCCGCGAGCGGCGCGATGCCGCCCTCCTTCGCCCGGCCGCCGGCGATCCAGTAGATGTCTTCGAAGCTCGACAGCGCGCGCGCCGCGGCATCGGCGTTGGTCGCCTTGGAATCGTTTATGAAGACGGTCCGCCCGCGCCGCCCGATCTGCTGCATGCGATGGGCAAGGCCGGGGAAGGTCTTCAAGCCCTCGCGGATTTCCTCGTCGCCGAGGCCCAGCTCGAGGCAGGCGGCGATGGCCGCCGCGGCGTTCTCCGCATTGTGGGCGCCGCGCAGCGAGGCGATGCCCTCGAGGTCGGCGACGACGCGCTCGCCGCCCTCGCCGGCCGCGTGAAGCACGCTGCCGGTCGCATAGACGCCGTTGGAAAGCGAGCGCTGCGTCGAGACGCGGGCGACGCGGTGGCCGTCGCGCTCCAGCCTGATGGCGACCGCCTCCGACCACGCATCGTCGACGCCGACGACGGCGAGCCGCGAGGCGGCCGGCAGCCGCGCCTTGATCGCGGCGTAGTTCTCCATCGTGCCGTGGCGGTCGAGATGGTCGGGCGAGAGGTTCAGCAGGATGCCGACGGTCGCGTTCGGCCCCGGCGTCAGGTCGATCTGGTAGGACGACATCTCGACCACATAGGCGCGCTCGCCGTCCATCGGCGGCAGCGACAGGATGGCGGTGCCGATATTACCGCCGACGCTCGCGGCGCGCCCGGCGCTGTCGAGCATGTGGCCGATCAGCGCCGTCGTCGTCGACTTGCCGTTGGTGCCGGTGATGGCGACGACCGGGGTGTCGGGCGCCTCCTCCTGCCGGGAGCGGAAGAACAGCTCGGTGTCGCCGATGACCGGCACGAAGGCGGCGCGTGCCCGCGACACCGTCCAGTGCGGCTGCGGGTGGGTCAGCGGCACGCCGGGCGAAAGCACCAGCGCGGCGAACAGGCTCCAGTCGGAATTGGTGAGGTCGGCGGTCTCGAAGCCCTCCGCCAGCGCGGCGTCGAGATTGCCCTGCCTGTCGTCGGCGACGACCACCTTGGCCCCGCCCGCCGCGAGCGCGCAGGCCGTGGCGAGGCCGGTCCGGCCGAGGCCGAACACCACGACCTTCTCGCCACGATAGATGCCGACGGGGATCATCTTGCCCCTACCTCAGCTTCAGCGTTGCGAGGCCGGCCAGCGCCAGCATGATCGAGATGATCCAGAAGCGGATGACGATCTGCGGCTCCTTCCAGCCGAGCTGCTCGAAATGATGGTGGATCGGCGCCATTTTGAAGACGCGCTTGCCGGTCAGCTTGTAGGAGACGACCTGCACGATCACCGACACCGCCTCCAGCACGAAGAGGCCGCCGACGATCGCCAGCACGATCTCGTGCTTGATCGCCACCGCCACCGCGCCGAGCATGCCGCCGAGCGCCAGCGAGCCGGTGTCGCCCATGAAGATCGAGGCCGGCGGCGCGTTGAACCAGAGGAAGCCGAGGCCGGCCCCGATCATCGCCCCGCAGAGCACGGTGAGCTCGCCGGTGCCGTTGATGAAATGGATCTGCAGATAGTCGGCGAAGATCGCGTTGCCGGCGAGGTAGGAGATCGTCCCGAAGGTCGCCGCGGCGATCATCACCGGCACGATGGCGAGGCCGTCGAGCCCGTCGGTCAGGTTCACCGCGTTGCCGGCGCCGACGATGACGAAGGCGCCGAAGGGGATGAAGAACCATCCCATCTGCAGCACCAGGTCTTTGAAGAAGGGGAAGGTCAGCCCCGAGGAGAGCGGCGGCTGGCCGAGCCGCATGATGCAGAATACCGCGAGGCCGGCGATCGCCGCCTCGAGCAGCAGCCGCATGCGGCTGGAGAAGCCCTTGTGGGTCGAGCGGGTGACCTTGAGATAGTCGTCGTAGAAGCCGATCAGGCCGAAGCCTATCGTCACCAGCAGCACCACCCAGACATAGGCGCTGGAGAGGTTGCCCCACAGCAGCGAGGTGGCGACGAAGCTCGCCAGGATCATCAGCCCGCCCATGGTCGGCGTGCCCTGCTTGGTCAGCAGGTGGCCGACCGGCCCGTCGTCGCGGATCGGCTGGCCCTTGCCCTGCCGCACCCTGAGCTGGCGAATCATCCACGGTCCGAAGAGGAACACGATCAGCGCCGCGGTCACCGTCGCCGCCCCCGCGCGGAAGGTTATGTAGCGGAAAACGTTGAAGATCTGGAGGCTGTCTGAAAGCTCGGCGAGAAAATAGAGCATGCAGGGGTTCCGCCCGTTGTTCCTATTCGGCCGGCTCGGCCTGCATGGGGGGATAGCGTTCGCTGAGAGCCTCGACAAGCGGCGCCATGCGGCTGCCGAGCGAGCCCTTGACCATGACCACGTCGCCGGCGCGCAGCTCGGCGAGCAGCGCCTCGGCGAGGGCTTCCGACTTCGCCGCGTGCAGCGCCAGCCTGCCGGGCGGAAGCACCTCGGCGAGCGCGCGCATATGCGGGCCGCTGAGATAGAGCTGGTCGACATTGGCGGCGGCGACCGCCTCGGCGAGCCCGGCATGCAACGCATCCGCCGCCGCTCCGAGTTCCAGCATGTCGCCGAGCACGGCGATGCGCCGCCCGCCCTTCTGCGGCTCGCTCTGGCCGAGCAGCGCCAGCGCCGCGCGCATCGAGGTCGGGTTGGCGTTGTAGCTCTCGTCGATGAGCACCGCCCTGCCGTCGCCGACCTTGAGCAGCCGCTTCTGTCCGCGGCCCCGGGGCGCCGCGAGCTTCTGCAGCGCCAGCGCGCCGAGCGCCAGATCGGCGCCGAGCACGTCGACCGCGAGCAGCACCGCCAGCGAGTTCATCACCACGTGGCGGCCCGGCGCGCCGAGCTTGTAGGTCACGGGCACGCCGCGGATCAGCGCGCTGACGCAGGAGCAGTCGGGGTGGAGCGATATCCGTTCCAGCCGGCTGTCGGCGCCGTCGGCGACGCCGAAGGTGAGGATCGCCGCGCCGCCGCGCCCGGCCGCCGCCTTCAGCCGCGCGAACTGCTCGTTGTCGACATTGAGGATCGCCGTGCCGCCCGGCTCGAGCCCGGTGAATATCTCCGCCTTGGCGTCGGCGATGGCCTCGACCGAGCCGAAATACTCCAGATGCACCGCCTCCACCGTCGTCACGATGGCAGCGTGCGGCCGCACCATGGCGACCAGCGGGGTGATCTCGCCGGGGTGGTTCATGCCGATCTCGAACACCGCGTAGGGCACGTCCGCCGGCATCCGGGCGAGCGACAGCGGCACGCCCCAGTGATTGTTGAACGAGGCGGCGGAAGCATGCGTCGGCCCGCTCGCCGACAGCGCCAGCCGCAGCGCCTCCTTGGTCCCCGTCTTGCCGACGCTGCCGGTGACGGCGACGATCCGCGCCTTCGAGCGCGCCCGCGCCGCGCGGCCGAGATCCTCCAGCGCCGCCAGCACGTCCTCGACGACGAGCAGCGGGCCCTCAGCCTTCACGCTGTCGCGCTTGCCTTCCGATATGACGGCGAGCGCCGCCCCGGCGCCGATGGCGGCGTCGGCGAAGTCGTGGCCGTCGAAGCGGTCGCCGCGGATCGCGAAGAAGGCCTCGCCGCGGCGGATGTCGCGGCTGTTGATGGATATCCCGGTGACGGCGCCGTCGGCGACGCCTTCGAGGCGTCCGCCGGTCGCCTCGGCCATGGCGGCGATCGTCCAGAGCGGCTCAGCCATGCGCCTGCCTCCCCCCGCCCGCCGCCTCGATGGCGCCGGCGACCGCCTCGTGATCGGAGAACGGCAGCACCTGGTCGCCGACGATCTGGCCGGGCTCGTGGCCCTTGCCGGCGACGAGCACCACGTCGCCGGGGCGCGCCATCATCACCGCCTCGCGGATCGCCTCGCCGCGGTCGCCGATCTCGATGGCGCCCGGCGCCGCCTCGAGGATCGCCCGGCGGATCGCCGCCGGCTCCTCGCTGCGCGGATTGTCGTCGGTGACGATGGCGACGTCGGCGTTCTCCACCGCTGCCGCGCCCATCAGCGGGCGCTTGCCGCGGTCGCGGTCGCCGCCGGCGCCGAAGACGACGATGAGCCGCCCCTTGGTGAAGGGCCGCAACGCGCCGAGCGCGCTGACCAGCGCATCGGGCTTGTGGGCGTAGTCGACGAAGACCATCGCGCCGTTGATGTCGCCGGCGCGATCGAGCCTGCCCTTGGCGCCGCGAAGCGTCTCCAGCGCCGCGACCGCCCGCGCCGGCGGCGTGCCGGTGGCAATGGCGAGGCCGGCGGCGACCAGCGCGTTGGAGGCCTGGAAGGTGCCGACGAGCGGCAGCATCGCCTCCAGGCGCTCGCCCATCGCCTCGATTTGCAGGAGCTGCGCGAAACCGGCCGGCTCGACGCCAGCGAGGCGGATTTCCTCGCCCGATATTCCCGCGCGAAGCACGCTCAGCCCGCGCGCCCGGCAGGCCTCGACGACCTTCGGCCCCCACGGATCGTCGACATTGACGACCGCCGTCGCGCCGTCGGGCAGAAGCTCGGTGAACAGCCTGAGCTTGGCCGCGAAATAGTCCTCGACGCTCGGATGGTAGTCGAGGTGGTCGCGGCCGAGATTGAGGAACCCGCCGGCGCTAAGCTTCAGCCCGTCGAGGCGATACTGGTCGAGCCCATGGCTCGACGCCTCGATGGCCGCATGCGTCACGCCCTCGGCGGCGAGTTCCGCCATCATGCGCGCCAGCCCCACCGGGTCGGGCGTCGTCAGCCCGGAATAGTGCTCGCCGGCCGGCGAGACGACGCCGATGGTGCCGAGGCTTGCCGCCGCCAAGCCCTGGGCCTCCCAGATCTGGCGCAGGAAGACGCTGACCGAGGTCTTGCCGCTGGTCCCGGTGACGGCGGCGATGGTCGCCGGCTGCGGCCCGGCGAAGCGCGCCGCGGCGAGCGCAAGCGCGCGGCGCGGATTGGCCGCGCGGACGACCGGGATGTCGGCGTCGATCTCCGCGCCCTCGGCGGCGAGGATCGCCGCCGCGCCGGCCTGCTGGGCCTTGCGGGCATAGATCGCACCATCGGCCTTGGCGCCGGCGAGCGCGGCGAACAGATAGCCCTCGCCGACCGCCCGGCTGTCGGCCGTCAGTCCCTTGATGTCGATGGTTCCGGCGCCGGCGGGAAGCGCGGCATCGTCACCCAGAAGGCGGCGAAGTTCCATGAGCGCGGCATCCCCCGAGATGCGGGGTGGTCGATTGCGTAGTCGGTCTCATCCGGCGTCTCTTCCCCTTAAAAAGAGGCCGAATTTGGCTTGCCGCCCTCGGCGACGACCCCGGATTCCGGCAGCACGCCGAGGAAGGGCGCGACGCGGGCG
>JBFWXZ010000108.1:0-10623 GCA_050186955.1 Flavobacteriaceae bacterium | reverse complement strand
TGGCCGGAGGCGATGACGATGCCGGTGCGGCCGAGCTGGGAGGCGATGTCGTGGGCCATGCGGCGGCCGACCGCCGTGGCGTTGCGGGCGCCGACGTTGGCGACGGCGGGCCGCGCCATGATCTCCGGCGAGCCCCGGAGGAAGAGGATCGGCGGCGCCGCGTCGGTATGGGCGAGCAGCGGCGGATAGCCGGCCTCGCCCGGGGTCACGAGCCGCAGCGACAGTTTCGCCGCGAGGTCGAGCTCGGCGTCGGCCTCGGCCTGCGAATGGACGCGGATGGCGCGCGACAGTCCGCCGCGGCGCGACAGCGCGGGCAGGGCGTCGAGGGCGGCGGCGGCGGAGCCGAAGCGGTTGATCAGGGTGCGGAAGGTCGCCGGGCCGACATTCTCGGAGCGGTAGAGGCGCAGCCAGTCGCGCTTCTGGTCCGGGGAGAGGGGCGGGCGCGAACCCGTCGCGCCGCTCACCCCGCGCGCGCCGCCGCGGCGGTCACTTCGCGCCGATCCGGCTTTCGGTGCCGGCGCGCAGCCGGGCGATGTTCTGCCGGTGGGCGTACCACAGCAGCGCGGCGAGCAGTGCGTAGACGAGGACGGCCGCCGGCCCGGCCCCGTAGAGCAGCAGGAAGAGCACCGTGGCGGCGCTCGCGGTGAGCGCTGCGAGCGAGGAATAGCGCTTCGCCCAGGCGACGGCGAGCCAGACGAGGGCGAAGACGCCGGCGGCGAGCGGCAGATAGGCGATCAGGGTTCCCAGGAAGGTCGCCACGCCCTTGCCGCCACGGAATTTCAGCCAGACCGGATAGAGGTGGCCGACGAAGGCGCCGGCGGCCGCCGCGAGGGCGGCGTGCTCGCCCCACATGGCGCCGAGCCACACCGCGAGCGTGCCCTTCAGCATGTCGCCGAGCAGGGTCAGCGCGGCCAGCTCCTTGCGCCCGGTGCGCAGCACGTTGGTGGTGCCGATATTGCCCGAGCCGATGGCGCGGATGTCGCCGAGGCCAGCGATGCGGGTGATCAGCAGGCCGAAGGGGATGGAGCCCAGCAGATAGCCGACGACCGCAAAGATGAGACTGTGCGCCATGACGCCCCCGAACGGCCCGCCGCGGAGCCTGCCAAGTCAAGCGTAGGCGTAGACCGTGCGGCCCGCAACAAGGGTGCGCATGACGCGCCCCGACAGCCGCGCCTCGTCGAAGGGCGAGTTCTTCGACAGCGAGCGCAGGTCCTCCTTGTGCATGATCCACGGCACGTCGGGATCGAACAGCACGATGTCGGCGGGGGAGCCGGCGCTGAGGCGGCCGCAGTCGAGGCCGAGGATCTCGGCGGGGCGCGTCGACAGCGCGCGGATCAGCACGCTCAGCGTCGCGTCGCCCGAATGATACAGCCTGAGGGCGGCGGAAAGCAGCGTCTCCAGCCCGACCGCGCCGTCGGCGGCTTCGGCGAAGGGATGGCGCTTGGTCTCCACGTCCTGCGGGTCGTGGGACGACACGATGGCGTCGATATAGCCCTCGCGCAGCCCGTCCACCAACGCCTGGCGGTCCTCCTCGGAACGCAGCGGCGGCGACAGCTTGAGGAAGGTGCGGTAGGGGCCGATGTCGTTCTCGTTGAGGGTCAGGTGGTTGATCGAGGCGGCGGCGGTGACCGGCAGGCCGGCGTCGCGCGCCCGGGCGATCGCCTGAAGGCCGTCGGCGCTGGAAATCTGGCTCGCGTGGTATCTCGCGCGCGCCTGCGCGACGAGCCGCAGGTCGCGGTCGACCATCACCGTCTCGGCGGAGACCGGGATGCCGGTGAGGCCGAGGCGGGTCGCCGTCTCGCCCTGATGCATGACGCCGTTGCCGACGAGCTCCGGGTCCTCGGTGTGGTGCATGACGAGGGCGTCGAAATCGCGCGCATAGGTCAGCGCGCGCAGGAAGACGCGGGAGTTGGTCACGGCGTGGCGGCCGTCGGTGAAGGCGATGGCGCCGGCCTCGCTGAGCAGGCCCATCTCCGTCATCTCCTTGCCGCGCAGGCCCTTGGTGAGGGCGGCGGCGGGATGGACGTGGACGATGGCGGTGTCGCGGGCGGCGCGCTCGACGAAATCGACCAGCGCCACGTCGTCGATCACCGGGTCGGTGTCGGGCATGCAGACGAAGCTGGTGACGCCGCCGGCGGCGGCCGCCTGGCTGGCGCTCGCCAGCGTCTCGCGATGCTCGCTGCCGGGCTCGCCGACGAAGACGCGCATGTCGACGAGGCCGGGGGCGGCGACGAGGCCGCGGGCGTCGATCCGCTCGACCTCCTCGGGCAGGTCGGCGTCGCCAATGCGGCCGATGTCGGCGATCTTGCCGTTGCGGATGAAGATGCGGCCCTTGCCGTCGAGCCCGCTGGCGGGATCGACGATGTGGGCGCCATCGATCAGCGTGTCGCGGTTCCTACTCATCGGCGCCGTTCTCGTTGAACCCGTTCTCGTCGGACCCGTTCTCGTTGGAGCCGTTTCTGGCGAGAATTTCGAGCACCGCCATGCGCACGGCGACGCCCATCTCGACCTGGTCGCGGATCACGCTCTGGGCGCTGTCGGCGACGTCGCTGGCGATCTCGACGCCGCGGTTCATGGGGCCGGGATGCATCACCAGCGCGTCGGGCGCGGCGAGCGCCAGCTTGTCGGCGTCGAGGCCGAAGAAGCGGTAGTATTCGCGCACCGAGGGGACGAAGGAGCCGTCCATGCGCTCGCGCTGGAGGCGCAGCATCATTACGATATCGACGCCCTTGAGGCCGGCCTCCATCGAATGGAAGACCTCGACGCCGAGCCGCTCGACGCTGTTGGGCAGCAGGGTCGACGGCGCGATGACGCGCACCCGGGCGCCCATGGCGTTGAGCAGCAGGATGTTGGAGCGGGCGACACGGCTGTGGCGGATGTCGCCGCAGATGGCGACGGTGAGGCGCGCGATGCGGCCCTTGCGACGGCGGATCGTCAGCGCGTCGAGCAGCGCCTGCGTCGGGTGCTCGTGGGCGCCGTCGCCGGCGTTGATGACCGCGCAGCCGACCTTCTGCGACAGCAGCTCCACCGCGCCGGCTGCCTGATGGCGCACCACCAGCAGGTCGGGGCGCATGGCGTTGAGGGTGATGGCGGTGTCGATGAGCGTCTCGCCCTTCTTCACCGAGGATGCGCCGATCGACATGTTGACGACGTCGGCGCCGAGGCGCTTGCCGGCGATCTCGAAGGACGACTGGGTGCGCGTCGAGGCCTCGAAGAAGAGATTGACCTGGGTGCGCCCGCGCAGCACGTCGCGCTTCTTGTCGGTGCGACGGTTGAGCTCGACCGCGTCGTCGGCGGCGTCGAGCAGCATCTCGATGTCGGCGGGCGACAAATCCTCGATGCCCAGCAGATGCCGGTGTGGGAAGTGTCGGTACGCGCGGGGACTTGCGGCTGTCATTAAAGCGGTTGCTATAGGTGCAAGCGCGCGGGAGGGCAAGCGGCCTGTGCGCATTCCACAGCCAAAAAAATCCTATGCGTACAGCGCCAGCATGATCGGCAGGGTGAGGCCGGCGAGCAGGGTCTGCACGGTTATGATCTCGGCCATCGTCGCGCCGTCGCCGCCCATGCGCCGGGCGAGCACATAGGCGCCGGTCGCGGTCGGCACCGCGAGCGCCAGGATGGCGATGCCGCGGGCGTCGCTGGAAAGGCCGGCGAGGCGGGCGAGGACGTAGCCGAAGAACGGCATCGCCAACAGCCGCAGCGCCGTCGATATCCACACCGCGCGGCCGAGACCGGCGAGCCGCGAGAAGTCGAGGCCGGCGCCGACCGAGATCAGCGCGACGGCGAGCGCGCCGCGCCCCATCAGGTCGAGCGCGGTGATCGCGGGGGCCGGCAATGCGAGGCCGCTGGCGAGCGAGAACAGGTTGAGCGCGATGCCGACGGCGCAGGACCAGATGAAGGGGTTGCCGGCGAGCTCCTTGAGCATCTGCGGCAGCGCCGGGACCGTGCCGCGGGCGTAGCGCGACAGGACGAGGACGCAGAGCAGGTTGAGCAGCGGCACCATGGCGACGATGGCGACCGCCATCATGGCGACGCCCTGCGGGCCGAAGAAGGCGGCGGCGAGCGCCAGCGCGACGAAGCTGTTCCAGCGGGTCGCGCCCTGGAAGAGCGAGGTGAAGGCCGGTCCCGAGATCGCAAGCGGCCCCATCAGCAGCGGCCGCAGCGCCATCAAGGTGCCGGCCATGGCGAGCACCGCGCCGGCGAGGACGAAGGCGAGCGCGAGAGCCGGTATCGAGGCGAAGTCGGTGCGCGCCAGGGTGACGATGAGGATCGAGGGAAAGAGGATGTAGTAGGCGAGCTGGTCGATGCCGCGCCAGCCGGCCTCGTCGATCAGCGCGATGCGGCGCGCCAGCGCGCCGACGCCGATCACCAGCAGCACCGGCAGCAGGCCGGCGAAGGTCTCCAGCATCCCCAAGATCATCGGGCCAGTCGTCCCAGCCGGTCGAGGGCGCCCTGGAGGATGAAGGCGGCGGCGGCGGCGTCGATGCGCTCGCCGCGCTTGGCCCGCGACAGCCCGGCGTCGATCATCGCCCGCTCGGCGGCGACGGTGGAGAGCCGCTCGTCCCAGAACAGGATCGGCAGCTCCGTCAGGCCGGCGAGATTGCGCACGAAGGCGCGCACCGACTGGGCGCGCGGGCCCTCGGAACCGTCCATGTTGCGCGGCAGGCCGACGACGAAGCCGCAGGCGGCGTTCCCGGCGACGACGTCGAGCAGGGCGGCGCCGTCGGCGGCGAATTTGGTCCGGCGGATCAGGCGGAAGGGGGAGGCGATCATGCGGGTGCGGTCGGAGAGCGCGACGCCGATGGTCCTGGTGCCGGGATCGAGGCCGACCAGCGGGCCGGGCGCGAGCCCTCCGGCGAAGCCGGCGACGGCGTCGGATTCGTAGGTCGTCGCCGTCATCTGCCGACCGCCAGCCGCAGGAAGCGGCCGATGTCGCGGTTGGCGCGGCGCGCCAGGCGCGAGGCGAGGGAATAATGAAGGAAGCCGTGCGGGGCGCCGGGCACGACCTGCATCAGCAGCGGCACATTGGCGTCGGCGAGCTGCCTGGCGATCTCGAAGGCGTCGTCGAGCAGGCAGTCCAGCGCGGCGCCGAGGATCAGCGTGTCGGGCAGGCCGCGGCAATCCGGCTCCGTGTCGAGGGCCTCTCCGCCTTCGCCCAGATAGTGGCCGAAATAGGCGCGCATCCGCGCTTCCGACAGGCCGAAATCGCCTTCTCCGCGCAGGCGGTAGCTGTCGGTGTCGAAATCCGGCCACAGCGCCGGATAGAGCAGGGCGAGGCGATCGGGCATCCTCTTGCCGGCGTCGCGGCGCAGCAGCGCGAGCGACAGCGCCAGCTCGGCGCCGGCGGAATCGCCGCCGAAGGCGATGCGGCCGGATTCGGCCTCGAAGATGCGGTCGCAGACCTCCGACAGCAGGCGCAGGGTCCGTTCGCGGCGGGATTCGGGCGCGAGCGGATAGTCGAGGCCGACAACCGTGCGGTGGCTCGCCTCGGCGATGCGCCGCATGATGCCGTCATGGGTTTCGGTCGAGCCGGTGACCCAGCCGCCGCCGTGCAGGTAGACGAGGACGCCCGTGGCGTCCTCGGGAACGTGGCGGACGAAGGCGATGGCGTCCTCGGCGGTCGAATATTCGCCCCGCTCGCTGGCCTTCATCGCCGGGCCGCCCTCGTTCCACGGCGCGCGCCCGACCGCATAGGCCTCGCGGGTGGCCTGCGGGCTCATGCGCGTTATGTCGGATACGGGCGCGGCCTCGTTGAGCCTCAGCGCCCTGAGGATCTGCCGGTCGCACAGGGTTTCCAGCGAATCGTCGGTCATGGATGAATTCCGCAAGGGGTGGGGCCGGAACCCACGCAATAGCACGGGCGTAATGAATAGTTCAGGCAAATCATCCCGGCGATCTTGCGGCGGGGGGCGCGGCGGACTAATCGAACGCTACGGAAAAGGGAGGACAAGGCATGCGCATCACCTGGTTCGGCCATTCGGCATTCCGCATCGAGACGGGAAAGGCGGTCGTCATGATCGACCCGTTCCTGTCCGGCAACCCGACCTGGGAGGGCAGCGTCGAGGACGCCGCCGCCGGGGCCACCCATGTGGTGCTGACGCACGGCCATGACGACCACATCGGCGATACCGTCGACATCTGCACCAGGAACGGCGCGCAGCTCGTGGCGAATTTCGAGATCTGCATGTATCTCGCCGGCAAGGGCGTGGAGAACTTCTCGCCCGGCAACCATGGCGGCGAGATCGACTGCGGCGACTTCACCGCCGCCTATGTGCCGGCCTGGCACTCATCCTCGACCATCGTCGACGGCACGCCGGTCTACATGGGCAATCCGGCCGGCGTCGTCATCCTGCCGAAGACCAAGGGCGATCCGGTCGTCTACCACGCCGGCGACACCTGCGCGTTCTCCGACATGGCGCTGATCGACGAGTTCTACGCGCCGAGCGTCGGCATCGTGCCGGTCGGCGACCGCTTCACCATGGGGCCGCGAGCGGCCGCCTTCGCATGCATGCGCTACTTCAACTTCGAAACCGTGATACCCTGCCACTACGGCACGTTCCCGATCATCGAGCCGAGCGCCGATCCCTTCGTGAAGGAGATGCACGGCTCGCAGGCGAGGGTCGTGGTGCCCAACAGGGGGGAGCCGGTTGAGCTCTGAGCAGAAGACCTGTCCCTATGGCGGCGCGCCGGACGTCCGGCCGCCGGACGCCGTGGCGCCGCCGCAGCCCTTCACCAGCCAGGGGATCGTCGGCGCCCACGTCAAGCGGCATGTCGGGCGGATCAAGGCGCGCATCGCCAGCCTGCGCAGCGGCCTGCCGCTGCCGCCCGGCGACCTGTCGAAGCCGCCGGCCAATGTCGACGTCGACCAGACCTACCTGCTGCGCATGACGCAGCGCTTCGGGCCGATCTTCCGGGTCTGGAGCAACGAGAAGCACACCACGGTGATCGCCGACGCGGCGCTCGGCCGCAAGCTGCTGCTCAAGCATCAGGATTCGATGCGCACCACCTCGACCGACCTGACGGCGCTGATCCCCAACGGCTTCCTGCGCAACATGAGCGGCGAGACGCACAAGAAATACCGCCGCATCGTCGGCGGCGGCGTGCGCGCGGTCGATGTCGCGGATCACGACGCCGAGGTCCGCTCGATCCTGCGCGACGCGCTGGCGGCCATGCACGCGATGGGGGATCGCATCGAGCGCGACGCCCACCGCCGCGAGCTCAAGCGGGCGACGACGGCGATCCTGATGCTCTTCGTCTACGGGCTGAAGCGCTCCGACCCGGAATTCGCGGCGATGGCGGCGGCGCACGACCGCTACGTGCCGAACGGCGCGCCGATCGTCGTGCAGCCGGCGATGCGCGAGCCCTTCGCGGCGCTGAAGACGCTGTTCACGGAGACCGTTGCGCCGCGCGCCGGGAAGCGGAAGCAGCCGAGCGTGCTGTCCTTCGTCGCCGCCAGCGGCGAGATGGACGACACCGCGGTCGGCAACATGATGCAGATGGTCGAGTTCGCCCGCTACGACCTGCACGGCTTCCTGTCGTGGGTCGTCTGCCAGCTCTCGCGGCGCCCCGACATCTGCGACACGCCGAAGCCCGGCGGCAAATACGCCAGGCGCCTCGACGCGCTGTGCGACGCGGTGGTGCGCGAGACGCTGCGCTCCGAACAGAGCGAGTTCCTGTTCCGCCGGGTGCTCGAGGACATCCATTTCGAGGGCTACCTGATCCCCGCCGGGTCGCGCATCCGCGTCGGCATCTGGGAGAGCCACCACACCGAGGAGTTCTTCCCCGCGCCCTTCACCTTCCGCCCCGAGCGCTTCCTCGAGGAGGAAGCCGATGTCAGCCACTACGCGCCGCTCGGCATCGATCGCCACAATTGCGTCGGCGCCGACTGGGTGCACGGCATCGCCTCGCGGCTGGTCGCCGAGATCCTCAGCGGCTACCGGATGAAGCAGGTCGACGACGGGCCGGCGGAGCGCGGGCCGTTCCACTACATGCCGGCCGCTAATTTCGTCTTCGCGCTGGAGCCGCGCTGACTGCCCGGATCGCTGCCGCTGCGTTTGCCGCCGTGACGGCGGAATGGATCACCGGGTCGAGCCCGGTGATGACGCGTGGCGCGAGGAACGGGAAGCGGTCGGGCGTCCGGGTTCATGGCAACCATCCATCTGGATGCTTAGCCTTCGCCGGAATGACGATCGGGGCTGGGCCGTGCAACAAACCGTCAATCCGGCGAAGGCTAAGAATCCAGTCAGCGGGTCCGGCAGACTGTAGCCGTCTCGAAGGCCGGTATGCATGCCGCCGTTCCGGCATGTTGCGCCGCGAAGGCGGCGGCGCTATCAAGCGCGCACATCCTCTCTGCCGCCCGTGACGCGGCTTTCTCGGAGATTCATGTCATGTCGGTCGACAAGGCGACGGTGACGCGCATCGCCCATCTGGCGCGCATCGCCATCAGCGAGGCGGACGCCGAGCGCATGCAGGGCGAGCTCAACGCCATCCTCGGCTTCGTCGAGCAGCTCGGCGAGGTCGATGTCGAGGGCGTCGAGCCGATGACGTCGGTGACGCCGATGGCGCTCAGGATGCGCGACGACAGGGTGACGGACGGCGGCATCGCGGACGCGGTGACGCGCAACGCGCCGGACAGCGAGGACGACTACTACGTCGTTCCCAAGGTCGTGGAGTGAGCGGCGTGAGCGAGCTGACCAAGGCCACCATCGGCGAGCTGCGCGCCGGCCTCGACGCCGGCGAATTCTCCTCTGTGGAGCTGACGAACGCCTATCTCGACGCCATCGAGAAGGCGAACGGCAAGCTCAACGCCTATATCGAGGTGACGCCGGAGAAGGCGCGCGAGATGGCCTATGCCAGCGACACCCGCATCGCCTCGGGCGATGGCGGGCCGCTGGATGGCATCCCGCTCGGCATCAAGGACCTGTTCTGCACCAGGGACGTGCACAGCCAGGCCTGCTCCAACGTCCTCAAGGGCTTCAGGCCGCCCTACGAATCCACCGTGACGGGCCAGCTCTGGCGCGACGGCGCGGTGATGCTCGGCAAGCTCAACATGGATGAGTTCGCCATGGGCTCGTCCAACGAGACGAGCTTCTACGGCCCGGTCGTCAACCCGTGGCGGGTCTCGGGCGGCAACGCCGATCTGGTGCCCGGCGGCTCGTCGGGGGGCTCGGCGTCGGCCGTCGCCGCCTGGCTCTGCGCCGGCGCGACCGCCACCGACACCGGCGGCTCGATCCGCCAGCCGGCCGCCTTCACCGGCACCGTCGGCATCAAGCCGACCTACGGGCGCTGCTCGCGCTGGGGCATCGTCGCCTTCGCCTCGTCGCTCGACCAGGCCGGGCCGATCGCCCGCAATGTCGAGGACGCGGCGATCCTGCTGCGCTCGATGGCCGGCTACGACCCGAAGGATTCCACCAGCGTCGACATTCCCGTGCCGGATTTCGCCGCCGCCGTCAGGGGCGGGGTGAAGGGCAGGAAGATCGGCGTGCCGAAGGAATACCGCATGGACGGCATGCCGGCGGAGATCGAGGAGCTGTGGCAGCGCGGTATCGACTGGATGCGCGACGCCGGCGCCGAGATCGTCGACATCTCGCTGCCGCACACCAACTACGCGCTGCCGGCCTATTACATCGTCGCGCCGGCGGAAGCTTCCTCGAACCTCGCCCGCTACGACGGCGTGCGCTACGGCCTCAGGGTCGAAGGCGACGACATCATCGGCCTGTACGAGAAGACGCGCGCCGCCGGCTTCGGCCGCGAGGTGCAGCGGCGCATCATGATCGGCACCTATGTGCTGTCGGCGGGCTACTACGACGCCTACTACATCCGCGCCCAGAAGGTTCGCACGCTGATCAAGAAGGACTTCGAGGACGTCTTCGCCGACGGCATCGACGCCATCCTGACGCCGGCGACGCCGTCGGCGGCCTTCGGCATCGCCGCGATGTCGACCGCGTCGCCCATCGAGATGTATCTCAACGACATCTTCACGGTGACGGTGAACATGGCGGGGCTGCCGGGCATCGCGGTGCCGGCGGGGCTCGATTCGCAGGGGCTGCCGCTCGGCCTGCAGCTCATCGGCCGGCCCTTCGACGAGGAGACGCTGTTCGCCGCCGGACAGGTCATCGAGGACGCGGCGGGACGCTTCGCGCCGCGCGTGTGGTGGGAGTGACGGATATGAGCCTGACCGACATCCGCACCCCCGACGCGAAGAACTTCGTCGCCGGTTCCGACGGTGACTGGGAGATCGTCGTCGGCATGGAGGTCCATGCCCAGGTGACCTCCAACGCCAAGCTGTTCTCCGGCGCCTCGGCGGCCTTCGGCGGCGCCCAGAACAGCCATGTCAGCCTTGTCGACGCGGCGATGCCGGGCATGCTGCCGGTGATCAACAGATATTGCGTCGAGCAGGCGATCCGCACTGGCCTCGGCCTCAAGGCGGCGATCAATCTGCGCAGCGTCTTCGACCGCAAGAACTACTTCTATCCGGACCTGCCGCAGGGCTACCAGATCAGCCAGTTCAAGTACCCGATCGTCGGCGAGGGCGAGGTGCTGGTGGAGCTGAAGGACGCCGAGCCGGTGACGGTGCGCATCGAGCGCATCCACCTGGAGCAGGACGCCGGCAAGAGCCTGCAC
>JBFWXZ010000107.1:0-10640 GCA_050186955.1 Flavobacteriaceae bacterium | reverse complement strand
GCTGCAACGCACAAAAGATGTTGCAATGCACAAAGCCTGTATTATATTGGCTTCTCAAGCTGGCGGAAAAACGTCAGCGGAGCGAATGAGTTCAATCGGGTCCGCGCGCGCCCGAGGCCCTTGGAAAGCGCGCGCACCCAGTCGAAAGGAAACCGAAAATGGCCAATACCGCCGAGAAGTTCACCGAAACCGTCGAGAAGACGGTCACCGAAGCCGCCAACAACGTCTTCGAGCTGCCCTCCAACCTCCGCGACATGGCGGAGAAGGGCGTGCAGAAGGCCCGTGAGAGCTACGAGACCTACAAGTCGGCCGCCAACGACGCCACCGCCGTCGTCGAGTCGACCTACGAGGCCGTCTCGCGCAACGCCGCCGCCATCAACAAGCAGGCGCTCGCCGCCGTGAAGGACAGCGTCAACGAAGGCTTCGACCACGTCGAGGCGCTGATGGACGCCAAGACCTTCGCCGCCGCCGTCGAGCTGCAGACCGGCTTCGCCCGCAAGCAGTTCGAGGCCGCCGCCGAGCAGGCCAAGGCCTTCCAGGGCCTGTTCAGCAAGGCGATCGACGAGACCGTCACCCCGGCCAAGGACCACTTCTCCAAGCAGGTCGCCTCGATCAAGACCGCCTTCTGAGGCGATCCATCGACCGCGAATGACGAAGGCCCGGCGCCGAAGCGCCGGGCCTTTGCTTTTGGCGCGACGACGTCGATCGCTCCCCTTGCCTCGGGCGCGGGCTGCGGTTAAGTCTCTCGCCGAAACGCGCTGGCTTCATGCAGCTGTAGCTCAGTTGGTTAGAGCGCCTGATTGTGGATCAGGAGGTCCCCCGTTCGAGCCGGGGCAGCTGTACCAGCGTTTTCAATCACTTGGCGGGATGCGCGTTCCCCGCGTTCCTCGGGACGTTCCCCGCCGCGTTCTCCTGAAGTTCGGTTTGCCCGGTGGGCGACGCGCAATTCGGCGACGCGCCGGGTCTTCTCCTTGGCCGTCCGGTCGTAGATCGCGGTGGTCGCGATGTTCTGGTGCGTAGCGTGGTGCCGCAGCAGATTGAGATCGGCGCCGGCATCCCCGCCCTCGCTGATCCCGCCCGCGCGGCTGTGCATGTTCCAGACGTCGTCGGGGACGCCGCACTGCCGGGCGAGGTCGCGCCAGAGGCGCATGTAGTGGCGGCGGCGATAGGGCAGCCCGTCGGTTTCCGAGATCACCATCGGCCCGATGCGCTTGGCCTTCGGGATCAGGTCGAGCACCTTCATCGCCAGCGGCATGCGAGGTCTCCGAAGGCCGCGATTGACGCAACGTGAAAAACCGCATCGAATCCGGCGGGCGGCGGCCGCCGGGGCCGTTTTTCGGGGAGAAGCACAATGGATTTCGTGACCGCGGTCAAATCGGTTCTGACCAACTATGCGGGCTTCAGCGGCCGCGCCGCGCGCGCCGAATACTGGTACTACGCGCTCTTCGTCTTCGTCGCCATGCTGGTGCTGAGCTTCGTCGACTACGCCATGGGAACGGTGAACGAGGACGGCTACGGGCTGCTCAACGGCGTGTTCGCGCTCGCCACCCTATGCCCGTCGCTGGCGGTCGGCTTTCGCCGCATGCACGACATCGGCAAGAGCGCCTGGTGGCTGCTCATCGGCCTGATCCCGTTCGTCGGCTTCCTGATCCTGATCTATTTCTTCGTGCAGCCCTCGCAGCCCGGCCCCAATCAGTACGGGGCCCACCCCTACGGCATGTAATCGCCAGGATGTAGCGCGACGAAGCGGCGGGCGCTCTAGGCGTCCGCCATCTTCTTCAGCTTGCGCCGCCGGCGCAGCCATTCGAGGCTGTCCTTGGTGCCGTTGATCGGCTTGTACTCGCAGCCGATCCAGCCCTCATATGCGAGCTCGTCGATCGCCTGGAAGATGTAGTCGTAGTTCAGCTCGCCGTGGTCGGGGTCGCCGCGGCCCGGCGTGTTGGCGATCTGGATATGGCCTATGATCGGCATCATGTCGCGCAGGCCCTTCACCACGTCGCCTTCCATGCGCTGGCGGTGGTAGATGTCGAACTGCAGCCTGACATTGGGCATCCCCACCGTCTCCACGGTGCGCGCGCCGGCCTCCATGCTGTCGAGGAAGTAGCCCGGCATGTCGTGGTGGTTGATGGGCTCGACGGTCAGCGTGAGCCTGTGGACCAGCGCTTCCTCGGCCGCCCGCTTGAGGTTCATCACATAGGTCTGCGCGGCGCGCTCGGGATCGGCCATCGGCGGCAGCACGCCGGCCATCACGTGGATCTGCTTGCAGCCCAGCGCCTCGGCATAGTGGATCGCCGCCGAGATCGAGGATTCGAACTGCGCCTCGCGGCCGGGCAGGGCGGCGAGCCCGCGCTCGCCGGCTTCCCAGTCGCCGGGCGGCGCGTTGAACAGCACCTGGCGGAGACCCTGCAGGTCGAGCTCGGCCTGCAGCTCCTCCGCCGGGTAGTCGTAGGGGAACAGATATTCGACGGCATCGAAGCCGGCCATCCGCGCCGCGGTGAAGCGCGACTTGAACGGCAGCTCGGTGAACAGCATCGACAGATTGGCTGCGAATTTCGGCATCGGTGGAGGTTCCCGCGGTAACGACCCGCGCCGGCGGGCACAGCCATATTGATGCGAACAAGTTTACCACGGGTTCCCGCTATTGAAGTAATTTGCATCCATTCGCGTTCCTGCCGATCACTGGGGACTTGATCGACGTCAAGGAACGCGGCGATGCTCGGGGTTACTTGACCGCAGCGGACCGGGCGGACCCCGGCCCCCATAACCCGCGAAAAGGATAACGGTACCGATGGCCGACGGCGTCTATCTGAAGAAAATCCGCCTCAACCTCGCGCGCAGCCGCGACTATCCGAGCGGCAGCGACCAGCACGGCTACGAATTCGTCGCGCCGCTGGCCGCCGACGGCCATATCGACGCCGCCGCCTGGCGGGAGAACCGCGAGCGCTGCCGGGTGCGCCGGTTCTGGGGCTACGACGAGGACGACATCGGCCACCTCGTTCACCGTCCGGGCGGCAGCTGGGCCTTCATCTACGACATCGACGGCGACGAGGACGACGAGGCCGGCTACCGCTTCGGCGCCCACGCCTTCAATGTCGGCGAATACGTCTCGGTGAAGGACGAGGACGGCGACATGCACACCTTCCAGGTGGTCTCCGTCGAGCCGGTCTGAGCGCCGGCGCATTTCGGGTCGCGCATCCGGCCGCGAAGGCTGTATTGCTCCGCCGCAACCGATGCGCGGAGTGATTCCACATGGCTGACGAGATCCCGGCGACCCCGGGCGCGAGGGCGGGGCTGCGGATGGGGCCGGCCGAGTGGTCGATGCTCATCGTCCTGTCGCTGGTCTGGGGCGCGTCCTTCTTCTTCGCCAAGGTGGCGGTGGCCGAGGTGCCGCCGCTCACCATCGTGCTCGTCCGCGTCGCCGGCGCGGCGCTCTGCCTGTGGGTCGTGCTGCGGCTCACCGGCCGCCACCTGCCGCGCACGCTCGCCGGCTGGGCGCCCTATTTCCTGCTCGGCCTCATCAACAACGTCATTCCCTTCGGGCTGATCTTCTGGGGCCAGAAGGAGATCGCCAGCGGCCTCGCGGCGATCCTCAACGCCTCGACGCCGCTGTGGACGGTGCTGCTGGCGCAACTGCTCACCGCCGACGAGAAGATCGACGCCGGCAAGCTCGCCGGCATCGTGCTCGGCATCGGCGGCGTCGCGATGATGATCGGCGTCGACGCGCTGCACGGGCTCGGCGACGCGCTCCTGCCGCAGCTCGCGGTGGTCGGCGCGGCGGTCTCCTACGGCTTCGCCTCGATCTTCGGTCGCCGCTTCAGCGCCAACCCGCCGATCGTCACCGCCGCCGGCCAGGTCACCGCGTCGACGGCGATGATGCTGCCGATCGCCGCCATCGTCGACCGCCCGTGGACGCTCGACATGCCGTCCTGGCACGTCATCGGCTCGCTCGCCGGCCTCGGCATCTTCTCCACCGCCTTCGCCTATATCCTGTTCTTCCGCATCATCGCGCGCGCCGGGGCGACCAATGTCTCCCTCGTGACGCTACTGGTGCCGGTGAGCGCCATCCTGCTCGGATCGGCGGTCCTCGGCGAGCGCCTCGACCCCAGCGATCTGGCCGGCATGGCGCTGATCGCCGCCGGCCTCGCCGCCATCGACGGGCGGCCCTTCGCCATGCTGCGCGGGAGGATTTCGTAAGGTCATTCTTCCATGGTAGGATTCCACTACGGAATCAGGAGGTTGACCGATGCGGGCAGTGCGTCTTCTTTCCTTTCTCCTCTTCGTCCTCGCGGTGCCTCTGGCGCCGGCGGCGGCGCAGGGCGGCAACGATACCGTCGCCGCGACGCTCGAGATGATGATCGACCAGGGCGAGGTGGCCTCCGGCAGCGACGCCGACGACCAGCAGATCTTCGAGGTCTACGGCTTCTACAGCGACCGCCTCTTCAAGCCGATCTGGGTGCGCGACGACGGCCCCAAGACCAAGGGCTGGTCGATGCTCTCGGTGCTGCGCTTCGCCGGCGATGACGGGCTGGAGCCCTCCGACTACCACGTCGCCGAGCTGGAGAAGCTGATCGAATCCGCCGATCCCGTCGGGCTCGCCCATTTCGAGATCCTGATGACGCGGGCCTTCCTCGACTATGCGAGCGACCTCGCCTCGGGCCGCACCATCCCCAAGGAGGTGGACAGCGAGCTCGACATCTCGCCGGCGCCGCCGCCCGCCAAGACGATCCTCGAGGGCGCCGAGGCGGCCGAGGACATCGCCCCCTATGTCGAGACGCTGGCGCCGTCGACCTATGAATATGCGCGGCTGAAGAAGACGCTCGCCGACTATCGCAAGATCGAGCGCGAGGGCGGTTTCCCCATCGTGCCCGACGACGAGGTGCTGAAGCCCGGCATGGACCAGCCACGGGTCGAGGAGCTGCGTCGTTTCCTCGTCGCCGCCGGCGATGTCGAGGCGGCACGCGCCGGCGGCGGCACCGTCTATGACGACGGTCTCGTCGAGGCGGTGAAGCATTTCCAGGAGCGCCACGGGCTGGAGATCGACGGCGTCATCGGCCCCTCGACGCTGGCCGAGATCAACACGCCGGTTTCCGCGCGCATCGCCACCATCCTCCTCAACATGGAGCGGCGGCGCTGGATGAACGACGACCTTGGCCGCCGCTACGTCTTCGTCAATCTCGCCGACCAGTTCCTAAAGGTGGTCGAGAACGACAAGACCATCCACGCCGCGCGGCTGGTGGTCGGCAAGCCGTTCCACCGCACGCCGGTCTTCTCCGACCTGATGGAATACGCCGTCATCAACCCGGAATGGAACGTGCCGCCCTCGATCGGCCGCAACGAGTTGCTGCCGCAGCTCAGGAAGAATCCCGGCGCGCTCGCCGCCCAGAACATCCGCGTCCTCGCCAACGGCGTCGAGGTCAATCCCTACGCCGTCGACTGGAACGCCATCGCCCCCGGCAATCTGCGCTACTCGTTCCGGCAGGATTCCGGCACGCGCAACGCGCTCGGGGTCATCAAATTCATGTTCCCCAACAAGTACAACGTCTATATCCACGACACCCCGTCGAAGGGGCTGTTCGCCCGCGCCACCCGCACCTTCAGCCATGGCTGCATGCGCGTGCAGTATCCGCTCGACCTCGGCGCCGTGCTTCTCGGGCCGGCCGGCTGGGACAAGGCGAAGATCGAGCAGGTCGTGCGCTCGGGCCGCAAGACGGTGGTGCGGCTCGCCGAGCCGATCCCGGTGCACGTCACCTATCTGACGGCGTGGACCAACAAGGACGGCACGGTGAATTTCCGCAAGGACGTCTACGACCGCGACGCGCGGCTCGAGAAGGCGCTGGAGAAGTCGCGGCTGACGCGCAGCTAGAGCGGATTCAGCGCTGCCGGAAGCCCGGCCCTGCGCTCGGGTGGGTGGCGGGCTGGTAGCCGGCGAGCAGCGCGGCGAGCGTCGCCGGCGGCGTCAGCGCGGCGTAGCGCCCCCGCGGATCGAGCGCCAGCTCGTCGCGATAGCCGTCCGGCGTCCAGCGCCGCAGCACCGTGCCGGCGACGATCCACGCCTCGCCGCCGATCTCCACCATCGCCCCGTCGGCGAGGTTGCGTCCCTCGACGCGGTGACGCCGCGCGTGCCGGCCCTCGAGCCGCTGGCCGTGCAGTATGTAGTCCATCTGCGGCGCCGAGGGGCGGTGGGAGACGCCGAGACCTTCCGCCATCGCCTCGGCGAAGCGCAGCGCGTCGCCGCGCCGGCACTCGAAGCAGGGCCGGTGGCCGGCGGCAAGCGCGGTCGCCTCGTCGAGGAAGAAGAGTTCGGTGTAGCCCGGTCCCATCACGGTGCGGTGCCGGTCCTTGAACGCCAGCACGCAGCAGATCCACTGCCGCGAGGCCCAGCGGCTGCCGGTCAGCCGCCGCGACGCCGGGTCGTGGATGCGCCCGCCGCGATTGCCCATCAGGCTGCCGCGCGCGGCGACGGCGACGATCTCTCCTGAAGGGGTGACACGGTTCTGCAGCGTCATGGCGCGTCCCTGTGCGACGCCACCATCATAGCACAGCCTTCAGTTCCGTGGCGGCCTCGCGAAATAGGCGGTCATCGTCGCGGCGACCTCGGCGACGGCGGGGCGCTGCATGATCTGCGCGTGGTTGACGGCGAAGGACACGACCTCGATGTCGCCGAGGATGTAGGGCTGCCAGCCGAGCGCGTCGCCGGAGCGCTCGCGCTGCTTGTTGTAGTGCTCGGCCCGCATCAGCAGCATGCCGCCCTCATAGGGCAGGAACTCGTGCCGGCGCATGGCGGCGCGGAAGGCGCGGGCGATGCGTTGCCTGAGGGCTTCGCCGGAGGCGGGCGGCAGCGTCGCGCCGACCTCCTTGTCGGTGGTCGGCGGGTTGAGGCGTTTCCGGGCGTTGCGAAAGATGCGGCGCGACTGCCGGCGGAGGAACCGTCCCGTCCAGAACCGCTTCTCGCCCATGCGCGACAGCAGGTTGGGCCGCCCGACCCGCTCGGCGAGGCACAGTGTGTCGATCATCGCCAGGCGGATGTCGGCGATTCCCTTCGCCGCCAGTCGCCGCGCCATCTCCTGTGCCAGTATGCCGCCCGCCGAATAGCCCGCGAGGCAGCACGGGCCGCCGGGGTGGCTGCCGGCGATATGCGCGACATACTCGTCCACCATCGCCGCTATCGTCCTCGGCGGTTCGCTCTTGCCGTCGATGCCGCGCATCTGGAAGCCGATGACGGGGATGTCGCCGGGCAGGCTGTCGAGCAGCGGCTTGTAGTTGAGGAGCCCGCCGCCGCGCGAATGCACGAGGTAGATCGGCGTCGCGCCCCGCGCGCCGGCGGCCAGCAGCACCATGGTGCCGCCGGTCTCCTCGGTCTGCGCGGCCGCGTCGCCATGGCCGGCGCGCCTGGCGATCAGCGCCGCGAATTCGTTCAGCGTGTTGACCCGGGTGATGTCGCTGATATCGGCGGCCACGTCGAACTCGGTCTCGACCGCGAGGCACAGATCGACGGCGTCGAGGCTGTCGAATTCTGGCAGGTCGTGGAGATTGGCGTCCTCGTCGCCGGTGCGGACCCTGTCGAGGCGCGCGCGCAGCCCGTCACCGGCCCGCTGGCCGATGTGATCGATGATGAACGACCGGATTGATGCCTGCGCGTCCATTTCCCCCTGCCCCGGCCGCATCGTGGTCGATGGCGCGGAGGCTGTCCAGCGCCCTGTTGCCGTAGCGGAAGGTGGGCGCTCAGGCCTGCGCGGGAAGGCCGAAATAGCGGCTCAGCTCGCCGGCCACGCGGTCGACCGCCGGCGGCTTGATGATCGAGCCGTGATCGGCCTGCAGCTCGACGACCTCGATCTCGCCGTCTAGCACCCGCTCCCAGGCGAGCGCCCGGCCGGCGCGGAAGTGATGCTCGTCGACGATATTGCCGCGCACCAGCAGCATCGATCCCGAGAGCGGCGTCGCGCGGTAGCGCCGCTGCGCCGCGCCATAGGCGTTGAACATCTTCAGCTCGAGCAGCTTGGCCGGCGTCGGCTCGGCGGAGGAATGCGCCTCGCGCAGTTCCTGGCGCGTTCCGCGCTCGCGTATGCGCCGCATCGTGTTCCTGAGTTCGCGCCGCGCGCCGTCCAGTGTCCACAGGCGCTTGTTGCGCAGGCGCTCGAGGAAGGACTGCTTCGCCTGGTAAATGGCCGGGCAGAGCGTATCGATCATCGCCAGCCGCACGTCGCCCTTCTCGGCGGCGAGCAGCCGTCGCACCACCTCGTAGGCGATGACGCCGCCGCCGGAGTATCCGGCCACCCGCCACGGCCCCGCCGGCTGCAGCTCGAGGATGATGCCCGCATAGTGGTCGGCCATCTCCTCGATGGATTCAGGCGGCTCGCTCTTGCCGTCGATGCCGCGCATCTGGAAGCCGTAGACCGGGACGTCGGGATGAATGCCCGCCACCAGGTTCTTGTAGTAGAGGATGCCGCCGCCGCCGGCGTGGACGAGGAACAGCGGCGTGACATCCGCCTTGCCCCCCTGCAGCACGATGAGTTGGTCGGACTGCGGGTCGGCCTTCTGCTCCGCGGTTCCCCCGATGCGCGCCGCGATCGACCGGGCGAACTCGTCGAGGGTCGCCACCCGCGCGAAGTCGGCGATGTCGACGGGCACGTCGTAGGTCTCCTCCAGCAGCAGGCAGAGCTCCACCGCGTCGAGGCTGTCGAAGTCGGGAAGGTCGCCGAAGACCGCGTCCTCGCCCGTCTTGGTGACCTGCTCCAGCCGGTCCAGCAGTGCGCCGGTGGCCTTGGTACCCATGTGATCGAGGATGGTTGCGCGGATGTCTTGCGGAGTCGTCATGTCAGGGCGATTTCCAGGGTTTGCGGATAGGCGAACAGATAGTCCGCCTGGCGCAGCGCATGGCGTTCGAGCGATACCGTCCGTTCAATGCGGTTCAGCCCGCGCGCCAGGTCGCGCCAGACGACCTGCGAGAGTTTGCGGCCGACGCAGAGATGCCGGCCCGTTCCGAAGACCTTGTCGGGGTCTGCCCCTTCCTCGCTGTAAAGGTAGGAGAGGAGATAGACCCGTATCAACTCCCCTTCCTTGAAGTCGTGGCCGAGCACCGTGTTGTCGCGGACCGCGCGGCGCTGCACGAACGGCACGCCGGTGCCGACGAAATCGTCCGGGAACGCGACCTCGGGAAGCAGCGTCGGCGGCAGGCCCTTCAGCGCCGCGTAGAGCGTCTGGCCGATCGAGGACGACAGCGTGTCGACGCCGAGCGCGTGGTAGAGCATGGCGTCGTGCGGCGACGTCACACCGGAACGCGCGGCCTCGTCCGCGATCTTCTGCAGCCCCGCCTCGATCGACCGCCGCGCGCCGATGCTGGCGAGCGGATCGAAGATGCGCGACACGGTGATCTCGTTGTCGGGCACCGCCACGCCGCACAGATACATGTTGATCGCGTCGACGAAGGGCAGGATGCACTCGCTCATCAGCTCGACCCGCGCCTTCTCGCGAACCGGCTCGGTGAAGCGCGCGATCAGCGCCGGCAGCGCCTGCTCGATCGCCTTCAGGCGCTCGGCCATGTGCCGGGCGATGACGCGCCGGTGCTCCTGGTGGGCCTCGCCCTCATTGACCAGCGGCGTCGACGAGATGACGTCCTTGCTGTTCGTGAAGTCGAGCGAGAAGCGCTTCTCCATCTTCTCGTAGACGCCGCGATAGTCGGGCGCCAGCCAGTCCATGGAACGGAAGATCGCCGTCGACGCCTCGGGCGTCAGCGTCGCCCAGCAATGGATTCGCGGATCGTGGGCGAAATGCCCCTCCGGCCGCGCGAAGGTGGCGGCGGAGCGCTCCTCGTCCGTATGCAGCTCTATGAGATCCATGTCCCGTTCCGGAAGACCCTGCGTCATCGGGCGCGCATAATGCAGCGGAGCAATTGACGAGTCGAACCCATTCTAGGCGGTTTCGACGGCTTTTTCAGCGATTGTTTCCGTTTGCGGCGCGCCCGGACGCCGAAATGCGGCTCACCACACCTCCGGGTCGATACCCTTCTCTCGCATCGCCGCGATCTTCTCCTGCAGGAAGCGCTGGAAGGGTTCGCTGCCCGCGTGGCCGTCGCCGACATATTCGAACATCGACAGGAAGTGGAACGGCTTGAAGTAGCCGGGCATCACGGCGCTGGCGATGGCGTTTCCCGGCTTGCCGGAGGCCGCGTCCGCATCCTTGCCGAAGAAGACCAGCGTCGGCGTGAAGTTGACCGCCCATTTGCGGGCCAGCCGGCGCTCCTCCAGCGCCTCGCCGTCGAAATCCGTCACCTCCCGCGATCCCCACAGGTCGAGCTGCAGGATGTCGAAATGCGCGGTCGCGTAATCGACGATCTCCGGCCTCGCGAAATTGACCGAGTGCATCTCGCGGCAATAGGGGCAGCCGCGCTGCTCGAACATCACCACCAGGCCCTTGCCCGCCGACCGGGCCTCGGCGAGGTCGCCGGGAAGCTCCAGGAAGCTGTCGAGCAGCCAGTCCTGCTTGTGCAGCCCGTCGTCGCCGAGCCGCGCGGCCGCCGCCATGCCGGGCGCGGCGGTAAGCGCGGCGATGGACGAGACGATGGCCTGGCGTCGGGTGAGGGGCATGGGCGCTCTCCTTCCTCAGCGGCAAGGATAGCCAAAATCGCCGGCCGTGCCGAGTCG
>JBFWXZ010000106.1:0-10651 GCA_050186955.1 Flavobacteriaceae bacterium | reverse complement strand
TGTCGCTGCGGCTCGTGACCCCGGGCGAGGCCGGCTATCCGCCGCTGCTCGCCCATACCGACGCGGCGCCGCCGATCCTCTTCCTCCGGGGCTCGCCGGAGATCATGGCGCGGCCCGCCGTCGCCATCGTCGGCGCCCGCAACGCCTCGGCGGTCGGCCGCCGCATGGCCCTCGACATCGCCTCCCAGCTCGGCCGCACCGGCATCGTCATCGCCTCCGGCCTCGCCCGCGGCATCGACACCGCCGCCCATCGCGGCGCCCTCGACACCGGCACGGTCGCCGTCCTCGCCGGCGGCCACGGCCGCGTCTATCCGCCGCAGAACGAGGGGCTCGCCGAGGAGATCTGCGCCCACGGGGCGCTGCTTTCCGAGATGCCGCCGGACTACGAGCCGCGCGGCCGCGACTTCCCGCGCCGCAACCGCATCGTCTCCGGCATGGGCTTCGGGGTCGTCGTCGTCGAGGCGGCGCGCCGCTCCGGTTCGCTGATCACCGCGCGGCTCGCCGGAGAACAGGGGCGCGACGTCTTCGCCGTTCCCGGCTCGCCGCTCGATCCGCGCGCCGAGGGCACCAATGAGCTGATCCGCAACGGCGCCTCGCTGGTGCGCTCCGCCGCCGACATCCTCGAGGAACTCGGCGAGCGCATGGCGGCGACGCCGCTCGCCGACCCGCCTACCGACGGCGGTTTCGCCATGCCGGAGGACGGCGGCATCGACGCCGGCGATGTCGGGGACGAGGCGCGCCGGCAGGTCGCCGAGCTGCTCTCCACGGCGCCGGTCGACGCCGACGAACTAATAAGGCAATCCGGGCTGCCGGCCGCCGCCGTGCATCTGGTGCTCGTCGAGCTGGAGCTGGCCGGCCGCCTGCTGCGCCACCCCGGCGGCCGCGTCTCGCTGAATGTCGGCTAGCCTTCCGCGATCTGTCCGGGGCAGCCGGTCCCCATCAGTTGGCCCTGGTTGCGCCGTCGCCGCCCGAGGGCTGCCGGCCGCACAGCCACTCGGCCTCGAGCCGCGCCATGTCGATCAGATAGGCGAGGAATTCCTGCTCCGAGTGCCGCGACAGCATCGCGAGCTGCGCCAGCATGTCCGCGAGATAGTCGAGATCGTCGGGCCCCGCGCGATCCTTCTCGGTTTTTGCCTCGCCATCCTCGCTGATGCGGGCCTTCGGTAGCTGCCGTCCCATGGTCCCTCGTGCCGCAAATATTGACCGACACCATACTAATGGTTGTCATTAATTGCGTCACGCACGTAAAAGTTGCATTAACCGGTGGACATCCGGGACCGTTTGACTTGGGCAGATGATTTCACCATGTTCTCTGCCGCTTCGCGTGGCATACAAGCCAGCGCCCCCATTCTACCTAGGAACCGGCCGTCTTTTCCATGAACGTCGTCATTGTCGAATCGCCCGCCAAGGCCAAGACGATCAACAAATATCTCGGTGACGGCTACAAGGTCCTCGCCTCCTACGGCCATGTCCGCGACCTGCCGGCGAAGGACGGCTCGGTGCGTCCCGGCGAGGATTTCGCCATGGACTGGGAGGTCGACGCCAAGGCCAAGAAGCACCTCTCGGCGATCGCCGACGCCGCGAAGACCGCCGACCGGCTGATTCTCGCCACCGACCCCGACCGCGAGGGCGAGGCGATCTCCTGGCACCTGCTGGAGGCGCTCAGGAAGCGCAAGGCGCTGAAGAAGGACACCCGCGTCGAGCGCGTCGTCTTCAACGCCATCACCAAGTCCGCCGTCACCGAGGCGATGAAGCAGCCGCGCGACATCGACCAGCCGCTGGTCGACGCCTATCTGGCCCGCCGCGCGCTCGACTACCTCGTCGGCTTCACCCTGTCGCCGGTGCTCTGGCGCAAGCTGCCCGGCTCGCGCTCGGCCGGCCGCGTCCAGTCGGTGGCGCTGCGCCTCGTCGTCGAGCGCGAGATGGAGATCGAGAAGTTCGTCCCGCGCGAATACTGGACGGTGACCACCGCCTTCACCACGCCGCGCGGCGAGAATTTCGAGGCGAGACTCGTTTCGCTGGACGGCGACCGGCTCGACAAGTTCAGCCTCGGCGATGAGGCGACCGCCCGCCGCGCCGTGGAGACGGTCGAGGCGCGCGACTTCTCCGTCGTCTCGGTCGAGGCGAAGCCGGCGACCCGCAACCCGTGGCCGCCCTTCACCACCTCGACGCTCCAGCAGGAGGCGAGCCGCAAGCTCTCGATGAGCCCGTCGCAGACCATGCGCGCCGCCCAGAAGCTCTACGAGAGCGGCCTCATCACCTATATGCGGACCGACGGCGTCGACATGGCGCCCGAGGCCGTCATGGCCGCCCGCGACGCGATCGCCAACCTCTACGGCAAGCAGTACGTGCCGTCCTCGCCGCGCATGTACAAGTCGAAGCAGAAGAACGCCCAGGAAGCCCACGAGTGCATCCGCCCGACCGACCTCGCCCGCGAGACCAAGGCGATCGGCAATGTCGAGGGCGACGAGCGCCGGCTCTACGACCTGATCTGGAAGCGCACCATCGCCAGCCAGATGGAGAGCGCCCGGCTCGAGCGCACCGCCGTCGAGATCGCCAGCGCCGACGGCCGCGCCGGCTTCCGCGCCACCGGACAGGTGGTCAAGTTCGACGGCTTCCTGAGGGTCTACGAGGAAAGCCGCGACGACAGCCAGAACGGCGACGGCGAGGACGATTCGCGCCGCCTGCCCGGGATGGCGGCGCGCGACGCGCTGAAGCGCGGCGGCACCAGCCCCGAGCAGCACTTCACCCAGCCGCCGCCGCGCTACACCGAGGCCTCGCTGGTCAAGCGCATGGAGGAGCTCGGCATCGGCCGCCCCTCCACCTACGCCTCCATCGTCACGGTGATCCAGGACCGCGAATATGTCCGCAAGGACAAGGGCCGCCTGGTGCCGGAGGAGAAGGGCATCCTCGTCACCGCGTTCCTGGAGAACTTCTTCAACCGCTACGTCGAATACGGCTTCACCGCCGCGCTGGAGGACGAGCTCGACGACGTCTCCGGCGGCCGCATGAACTGGCGCGACCTGCTGCGGCAGTTCTGGAGCGCCTTCTCCACCAATGCCGACGAGGCGATGAAGCTGCGCAACGCCGAGGTGATCGACAAGGTCAACGAGGCGCTGGCGCACCACATCTTCCCGCCCCGCGAGGACGGCAAGGATCCGCGGCTGTGCCCCAAATGCGGCCAGGGCAAGCTGTCGCTGAAGCCCGGGCGCTATGGCGCCTTCGTCGGCTGCTCGAACTATCCCGAGTGCAACTACACCCGCCAGCTCGGCACCGCCGACGACGCGGCGCCGGCCAATGACGACGGCCCCCGGATCGTCGGCGACGACCCGGAGACCGGCCTGCCGATCAGCGTTCGCGCCGGCCGCTTCGGCGCCTATCTGCAGCTCGGCGAGGCCAATGGCGAGAAGCCCAAGCGCGCCTCGATCCCCAAGCCCTTCGACCCGGCGTCGATCACGCTGGAGCAGGCGCTGTCGCTGCTCGCGCTGCCGCGCGAGGTCGGCCTCCACCCCGAGACCGGCAAGCCGATCACCGCCGGCATCGGCCGCTACGGCCCCTTCGTCCAGCATGACGGCGTCTTCGCCAACCTGCCGGGCATCGAGGACGTGTTCTCCGTCGGCATCAACCGCGCGGTGACGCTGATCGCCGAGAAGGCGGAGAAGGGCAAGGGCGGCTCGCGCGCCGCCACCGTCATCCGCACGCTGGGCGAGCACAAGGACGTCGAGGGCGGCATCGAGGTCAGGAGCGGCCGCTACGGCCCCTACGTCACCAACGGCAAGGTCAACGCCACCCTGCCCCGCGGCGTCGAGCCGGAGACCATCTCGCTCGACGAGGCGGCGGCGCTGATCGCCAAGAAGGCCGCCGCCGGCCCCGCCAAGAAGCGCGGCAAGCGCAGGGCCTGAGAGAGGCTGAGCGATGCCCCGCCGCCACGGCTCGCGCGCGAATGACGGCCTGCCGACCCGCGAGCAGATCCTCGACTTCATCTCCAGCGAGCCGGGCAAGGTCGGCAAGCGCGAGATCGCCCGCGCCTTCGGCGTCAAGGGCGCCGACCGCATCGCCCTCAAGCGGCTGCTGCGCGACATGGCGCAGGAAGGCCACATCGAGAAGCGCGGCACCCGCATCCGCCGCCCCGGCGAGCTGCCGCCGGTCGGCGTGCTGGAGATCGTCGCCCGCGAATCCGGCGGCGACGTCGTCGGCGTCCCCGCCGAGTGGGACGACGGGGCCGGCCCGGCGCCGCGGCTGATCGTCACCCAGGCCCGCAACGCCCGCGAGCCCGCCCCCGGCATCGGCGACCGCGTGCTGGCGCGCACCCTCGACGCCGAGCCCGACGACAAGGGCCGCCTCACCGCCCGCATCATCAAGGTGCTCGACCGCCAGCCGCAATCGGTGATCGGCATCTTCCGCGGGCTCGCTGGCGGCGGTGGCCGCGTCGACCCGGTCGACCGCAAGCAGCTCAAGAGCTTCGCCGTCGCCCCCAACCAGCGCGGCGACGCCGAGGAAGGCGACCTCGTCACCATCGAGCCGCTGCGCGGCCGCGTCGTCGGCCTGCCGCACGCGAAGGTGCGCGGCGTGCTCGCCCGCGAGGCCACCGAATACGCGATCAGCGAGATCGCCATCCACCGCCACGGCATCCCCCACATCTTCCCCGAGCGGGTGCTGCACGAGGCCGAGGGCGCGAAGCCGGCGACCATGAAGGACCGCGAGGACCTGACCTCGATGCCCTTCGTCACCATCGACCCCGCCGACGCCAAGGACCACGACGACGCCGTCTACGCCGAGCCCGATCCCGATGGCGAGGGCGGCTGGATCATCTGGGTCGCCATCGCCGACGTCTCCTGGTACGTGCGGCCGGGCAACGCCATGGACCGCGAGGCGCGGCTGCGCGGCAACTCGGTCTATTTCCCCGACCGCGTCATCCCGATGCTCCCCGAGCGCATCTCAAACGACCTCTGCTCGCTCCGCGAAAAGGAGAACCGCCCCGCCCTCGTCGCCCGCATCGTCGTCGACGCCGCCGGCCGCAAGCGCGACCACCGCTTCATGCGGGCGATGATCCGCTCGCAGGCGAAGCTCGCCTATTCGCAGGCGCAGGCCGCCATCGACGGCCGCCCCGACGACAAGACGGAAATGCTGCTGGAGCCGGTGCTGAAGCCGCTCTGGGCCGCCTTCGCCTCGCTCAACCGGGAGCGCGAGGACCGCGAGCCGCTCGATCTCGACCTGCCGGAGCGCAAGATCGTCCTCAGGCCCGACGGCCATGTCGACCGCGTCTACGTGCCGGCGCGGCTCGACGCCCACCGGCTGATCGAGGAATTCATGATCCTCGCCAACGTCGCCGCCGCCGAGACGCTGGAGACGCGCCGCGTCGCCGGCCTCTACCGCACCCACGACACGCCCTCCGACGCCAAGCTCGCGGCGCTGTCGGACTTCCTCGCGAGCATCGGCGAGAGGCTGCCCAGGGACGGCATGCTGCGGCCGACCCACTTCAACCGCATCCTCAAGCACGTCGAGGGCTCGGGCAACGAGACGCTGGTCAACGAGGTGGTGCTGCGCAGCCAGGCGCAGGCCGAATACAGCGCCGAGAACTACGGCCATTTCGGCCTCAACCTGCGCCGCTACGCGCATTTCACCTCGCCGATCCGCCGCTACGCCGACCTCGTCGTGCACCGCGCGCTGATCGACACGCTGGGGCTCGGCGAAGGCGGCATGGCGGCCGACGCCGACGGCGACCTCGACGCGCTCGCCACCGAGATATCGGCCGCCGAGCGCCGCGCCATGGCCGCCGAACGCGAGACGGTCGACCGCCTGATCGCCCACCATCTCGCCGACAGCGTCGGCGCCGTCTTCCCGGCGACGATCAGCGGCGTCACCCGCTCCGGCCTGTTCGTGCGGCTCGACGAGACCGGCGCCGACGGCTTCATCCCGGCGGCGACGATTGCCGGCGACTACTGGCGCCACGACGAGGGCGGCCAGCGCCTCGTCGGCGACACCACCCGCGGCGTCTACCAGCTCGGCGACCAGGTGCAGGTCCGCCTCGTCGAGGCGATTCCCTTCGCCGGCGCGCTCCGCTTCGAGATGCTGAGCGACCCGCGCCGCGACGCTGCGCCTCACCCCAAGGGCCGTAGACGCGGGCCCTCGCGCCCTGTAAGGACCAGACGCAGAAAATGACCCAGATCGACTACATCGCCAGCCCCGCACCCGACCGCCGCTCCGTCGCCGGCGCTCTCTGGCGCGGCTTTCGCGGCCGCTGCCCGGAATGCGGCGAAGGCCGCATGTTCCGCGCCTATCTGAAGGTGTCGGACGCCTGCCCGCATTGCGGCGAGGCGCTGCACCACCACCGCGCCGACGATGCGCCGGCCTATTTCACCATCCTCGTGGTCGGCCACGCGATCATCCCCGGCGCGCTGGCGCTGGAGCGCGCCTTCCAGCCGGCGATGTGGATCCATATGAGCCTGTGGCTGCCGCTCTCGGTGATCATCGCGCTGGTCAGCCTGCCGCGCATCAAGGGCATGCTGGTCGGCCTGCAATGGGCGCTCAGGATGCACGGCTTCGGCGAGCCGGAGGCCGCCCTCGGCCATCTCCCGGAGCCGCAGCCTTGATCGATCTCGCCGCGCGGATGAACGCGGCGGAACGCGAGAAGCGCTGGAAGAACACCCGCCCCCGCGACGCCTCCACCCTCGTGCTGCTGGATTTCCGCGGCGGCCGGCCGCACGTGCTGATGGGCCGGCGCGACAAGTCGCTGAAATTCATGCCCGGCATGTTCGTCTTTCCCGGTGGCCGCGTCGACCGCGCCGACCGCTTCGCCCCGCATACCGGCGCCCTCGACGCCGCCTCGCGCGACCGCCTGCTCGAGGACATGAAGGGCAAGGCCAGCGAAGGCCGCGCCCGCGCGCTGGCGCTGACGGCCATCCGCGAGACCTACGAGGAGACCGGCATCCTGCTCGGCGCGCCCGGCACGCCATCCCGGCCGCCGCGCGGCGACTGGACGGGCTTCGCCGAGCACGGCGTGCTGCCCGACCTGTCGGCGATCGCCTTCTTCGCCCGCGCGATCACGCCGCCAAAACGGCCGCGCCGCTTCGACACCCGCTTCTTCACCGCCACCGCCGACGCCATCGGCCACCAGCTCAGCTTCGAGAACCGCCCCCACAAGGAACTCGGCGAGTTGCAATGGATCGAGCTGGAGGAGGCGAAGAACCTCGACATGCCCGCCATCACCGGGGTGATCCTCGAGGAGCTCGGCCACCGCATCGACAATGGCCGTCTGGCGCGCGATACGCCGGTGCCCTACTACTTCGAGCGGCGCGGCAGCTTCGTGCGCCTGGAACTCTGAATTCCGGATTCGGGGATCAGACAATGGCCGCCGACGCCACCCGCCCCGGCAACCTCACCGGCATCGCAGGCGCCATCGCGACGATCACCGCGGTGGGCATCGGCCTGTCGCTCGGCATCCCGCTGCTCGCCGTCGTCATGGAGCAGCGCGGCATCCCCGGCACCCTGATCGGCCTCAACTCGGCGATGGCCGGCATCGCCTCGATCCTCATCGCCCCGCTCGTCGCCCGCGTGCTGTCGCGGGTCAGCGCCGCGCCGCTCGCCTTCGCCAGCGTCGTCGTCGCCGCCGCGACCTTTCCCGGCTTCTGGCTGATCGACGACATCACCTGGTGGTTCCCGCTGCGCATCCTGTTCCACGGCGCCGTCACATCCGCCTTCATCGTCTCCGAATACTGGATCGTCGCCCTTGCCCCGGAACGCCGGCGCGGCCTCGTCATGGGCGTCTACTCGACCCTGCTGTCGCTCGGCTTCGCCGCCGGCCCCATCCTGCTCGGCCTGCTCGGCAGCGAGGGCCCGTGGCCGTTCTTCATCGGCGCCGCGATCATGGCCAGCGCCTCGCTGCCTGTGCTGCTCGCCTGGAACCGCACGCCGCAGCGCCACGAGGCCGTCGCCCCGCGCTTCATGCGCACGCTGTTCGCGGTGCCGACGGCGACGCTCGCCGGCTTCGTCTTCGGCTTCGTGGAATCGGGAGAGTTCGCCTTCCTGCCGATCTACGGCCTGCGCTCGGGCATGCAGGAGGCGGCCGCCGCCGCCCTCGTCACCGCCATCGCGCTCGGCGGCATCGTCTTCCTGGTGCCCATCGGCATGCTCGCCGACCGCGTCGACCGGCACGTCATCCTGGCGTTCTGCGCCGCCGCCGGCGCCGCCGGCATCGCGCTCTTGCCGCTGGCCATCGGCGCGCCGCTTTCGGCCTATGCGCTGCTCTTCGTCTATGGCGGCATCACCGGATCGATCTACACCGTCGGCCTCGTCCATCTCGGCGCACGCATGGCGCCGGGCGAGCTGGCCTCGGCCAACGCCGTCTTCGTCTTCATGTATTCGCTCGGCATGCTCACCGGCCCGGCGAGCCTCGGCGTCGCCATCGACCTGTGGAACCCGACCGGCGTGCCGGCCCTGCTGACGCTGATGCTGGCCGCCTACGCGGCCTTCGTGATCGTCCGCCGCCTGCGGATTCCCGACAGGCGGCCGGAAGTCGGCGCCGAGCCTTGACTTTTGCCGCCGGGCGCGTAGTTTCCGCGGCCTGAAACAAGACGCCGCGCGGCGACCCGCGCGCGGCCTGCAGGAAAGACGAACGCCATGGCCAAACCGGCAGCAACCAAGATCCGCCTCGTGTCCAGCGCCGGCACCGGCTTCTTCTACGTCACCAAGAAGAACGCCCGCACGATGACCGAGAAGATGACGGTCCGCAAATACGATCCCGTCGCGCGCAAGCACGTCGAGTTCAAGGAATCCAAGATCAAGTGATCTTCCGGGGCGCGCCCGGCGCGTCCCGCCTGACCTCCTTCAAGGGCATCGCCAGCGGCGGTGCCCTTTTGTTATGGTCGCGGGCGAAATCGGCCCCCCGCCCCGCGAACGCCTGAGAGGCGCCCCATGAACGCTCCCGCCAATATCGAGCAGGCCCTGAAGAACCTCCGCTTCCCCGACAAGGCGATCATCGCCGGCCGGTCGGTGGACGCCGCCTCCGGCGAGACCTTCGACTGCGTCAGCCCGGTCGACGGCAGGGTGCTGGCGAGAATACCCGCCTGCGGCGCCGAGGATGTCGACCGCGCGGTGAAGGCCGCCCGCGCCGCCTTCGATAATGGCGTGTGGTCGGCGATCGCGCCGCGCCAGCGCAAGAAGGTGCTGCAGCGTTTCGCCCGGCTGATCCGCGAGCACGGCGAGGAGCTGGCGCTGCTGGAAACCCTCGACATGGGCAAGCCCATCGCCGAGGCGCGCTCCATCGACGTCGCCGGCACCGTCCACTGCCTGACCTGGTTCGCCGAGAGCTGTGACAAGATCTACGACGAGCTCGCCCCGGTCGGCCCCGGCGCGGTCGGCATGATCACCCGCGAGCCGATCGGCGTCGTCGCCGCCGTGGTGCCATGGAACTACCCGATGCTGATGGCCTCGTGGAAGCTCGGGCCGGCGCTTGCCGCCGGCAACAGCGTCATCCTCAAGCCCGCCGAGCAGTCGCCGCTGAGCGCCATCCGCCTCGGCGAGCTGGCCCGCGAGGCCGGCCTCCCCGACGGCGTGCTGCAGGTGCTGCCGGGCTTCGGCGAGACCGCCGGCCAGGCGCTCGGCCGCCACATGGACGTCGACATGGTCGCCTTCACCGGCTCCACCGAGGTCGGGCGCTACTTCCTGCGCTATGCCGGCGAATCCAACATGAAGCATGTCAGCCTCGAATGCGGCGGCAAGTCGCCCAACATCGTCTTCGCCGACGCCGGCGACCTCGACGAGGCGGCGAAGCAGGCGGCCCTCGGCGTCTTCCACAATGCCGGCCAGGTCTGCACCGCGGCGACCCGGCTGCTGGTCGAGGAGAAGATCCACGACGCCTTCCTCGAGCGCGTCGTCGCCATCGGCAGGAAGATGCAGCCGAAAAACCCGCTCGACGACAAGGCGCGGCTCGGCGCGGTGGTCGACGCGACGCAGCTCGACCGCATCCTCGACTATGTCGAGGTCGGCCGGAAGGAAGGCGCGAGCCTCGTGCTCGGCGGCGAGCGGGTGATGGCCGACACCGGCGGCGTCTACATGCCGCCGACGATCTTCGACCGCGTCGACAACAAGATGCGCATCGCCCAGGAGGAAATCTTCGGGCCCGTGATCTCGACGATCACCTTCCGCGAGCCGGACGAGGCGCTGAGGATCGCCAACGACACCATCTACGGGCTGGCGGCCAGCGTTTGGACCAACGACATCAACAAGGCGCACCGCCTCGCCAGGGGCCTGCGCGCCGGCAAGGTCTGCATCAACAATGTCGACGGCGGCGACATCACCCTGCCCTTCGGCGGCTACAAGCAGTCCGGCATCGGCCGCGACAACTCGCTGCACGCCTACGACAAATACACCCAGCTCAAGACGACCTATATCGCGCTGTCCTGAAGCGCCCCGGGAAAAGCGAAACGGCGCCCCCTTTCGGGAGCGCCGTTCGGCTTGGTGTCGCCGTCTGTATCAGGTGGCCGGCCGGCCGCGGCTTTTTATTGAGGAGGCCACTCCAACCGTGACCGACCGGCCGAACCCCACGGACCCAGGAGATGCGGCGGACCTGAGCATTCCATGGGGTTAACGAGCGCGACTCGAACCGGGACCAGAACCGGTAGGCGTCGCGTAGTTCGATGGTGAGATTAGC
>JBFWXZ010000105.1:0-10803 GCA_050186955.1 Flavobacteriaceae bacterium | reverse complement strand
ATAGGAGATCAGCCGCAGCTCGTGCGAGGTCAGCTTGATCGGGTTGCCGTCGACGGTGACGCGCGAGGCGCGGGTGTCGAGGCGCACCGGCCCGCATTCGAGATCGGAGGAGGCGTGGCCGGCGGCGCGGCGAACCAGCGCCCGCAGCCGCGCCAGGATTTCCTCCATGTGGAACGGCTTGGTGACGTAGTCGTCGGCGCCGGCGTCGAAGCCGGCGACCTTGTCGCTCCAGCGGTCGCGCGCGGTCAGGATCAGCACCGGCATGGTGCGCGCGTCGGCGCGCCACTGCTCGAGCACCCGCACGCCGTCCATCTGCGGCAGGCCGATATCCAGCACCACCGCGTCATAGGGCTCGGTATCGCCGAGGAAATGGCCCTCCTCGCCGTCGAAGGCGACGTCGACGGCATAGCCGGCCGCCGTCAGCGCGTCACGAAGCTGCCGGTTGAGATCCTTGTCATCTTCGACGACGAGAACGCGCATCGGTCACGATCCTTCGGGAATCAGGAAGGGCGCGGCATTCTAGCGCGCCGGCACGCGCACGGTAACGCGCTTGGGCGGCTTGCCGGGCGCCCCCTGCACGAGGACGGTGACGATGCAGCTGTTGCCGGCGAGGCGAGGCGCGCCGATCGGCTGGCCGCCGGTCTGGGCGGCCGCCTGCGCAGGCGCATGGGCGCAGCTTCCCTGGGCGGCGGCGCTGCCGCCGACGGCGAGGATGGCCGCGAGCGCGAATGCGAGAGATCGGATCATGGCGCCCTCTATAGACGGTCCAGACTGAACCGCCGATGAACGGGAGAGCCGCGAAACGCCGTCTCAGAAGCCGGAGAAGCGCGCGAAATCGTCGAGCGGCGCGCGCGTCGTCCGTAATTCGTTCACGATTGCCCCCTCGTCCATATAGCCGAGCGCAAGGCCGCAAAAAAGCATCAATTCCGGCGGCTGGGCGACGAATTCGGCGACGCTGCGGTGAAACATCGCCCATGCCTCCTGGGCGCAGCTATGCAGCCCTTCCGCCCGCGCCAGCAGCATCACCGTCTGGATGAACATGCCGAGGTCGGACCACTGGCCGGGCTGCATCTGCCGGTCGATGAAGAACAGCATGCCGACCGGTGCGTCGAAGAAGCGGAAGTTGCGCTCGAACTGATTGAGCCGCGCCGCCCGGTCCTCGCGCGCGATGCCGAGCAGCTCGTAGAGCTGGGCGCCGTTCTCCTTGCGCCTGGCGTGATAGGTCTCGCCGAGCGGCTCGGGATAGATCGCGTATTCGGTGCCCTCGCCCTTCGGCAGCGTGTCGTAGTGCCGGGCGATGCGCGCCTTGAGTTCGGCGAGCGGCGCGCCAGTCAGGACATGGACGATCCACGGCTGGAGATTGCCCCCGGACGGCGCCCGCGACGCCGCGGCGAGAATCCTGCGGACCATCGCCTCCGGCACCGATTCGGGCCGGAACGCCCGGCAGCTCACGCGGCTTTCGACCGCCTCGTAGATATCCATGCCAGCGCCCTCGCCGATTCACGTCGGAGCGAAGCATAGGCGCTGGAAGCGGCGCGGCAACCGCGCCGCGCGGGCCGCTCAGCGCGCCGACCAGCGGTCGACCATCTTCTCCCCGGTACGGCCGATGATGTAGCCGCCCATGCCGACGGTGATCAGCGTCCACAATTCGTTCGGCACGCGCGACAGCGCCGCCAGCGTGTCGTCACTGGAGCCAAGCGGCTGGTCGAGGGCGGTCGGCGAAAGCCCGGCGCGCAAGAGCGGAAGTCGGCGACGTCGCGCGCCGAGCGTCAGGCAAAGGCGATAGCGGCGGCCGCCGAAGACGGCCGACACCTCGCCGCGGTGACGGTTCACCCCGGTCATGGATTTTCCCTGATAGCTGTCTGCACGATCGGTCCTGAAGGCCCGGATGCGAGCCGCACTCAATCCGGATCCCAGGCTCCTTCCTCGAGCCGCGTCGCCATCGAGTTGGCGCGTATGGAATCAAGGAAGTCGCGCCTCACGCCGATTTCCCGGAGCTTGGCGAGAGCCGCCTCGCGTTCGAGGCCCGCGGTCGCCGCGGCGGCGAACATCTGCACCGTCAGATTCGGGTGATCGTAAAGCCTCAGCAGGCTCCTTCTCGCCTTGTCACCTCTGCGCTTCAATTCGTCCTGAATATCCATCCGGACGTCATAGAGCCTGTTGAATTTATCGTAGTCCTCATCGGACAGGGCATCTTCCTGATCGAGACATACGTCCACAAAGCGATCCAGCAGTTCCTGAACGGAAATATCGCGAATGCCGCTCATTCCAACACTCCCGCTTGCCTCAGGGCGTCCAGCCCGGTCCTGAACCCGCGTATCCCAGTCAGGGTCTTTCAGGAACTGAAGAGGCGTCAAGCCGCCTCCGCCGGCGGCGATCTGGGCGTCGAGCATGCGCCACAGCGCGTCCAGCGTGTGGGCGCGCGGCGCGTTGCGTTTGGGGCGAAGACGCGGCCGCCAGCCGCCCGCGAGGGCGCGGCGGCGCAGCGTCGATACGGAGATGCCGGCGGAGGCGGCTATCGCCGCCAGGCCGGGCGTGCCCGCCTCATATGCCCGCCTGAGGGCATCGGGGGGCAGCTTGCTCGGCGACACTTTCTATGCGGGCGCCAACTAGGACGGCTGGACGGTATAGCGGTCGTCGCCCTGCGGCGGCTGCACGAAGTCCTCCAGATAGTGCCACTGGGGCATGTCGGCGCAGCCCTGGCGGATGCCTTCCTCGCGCAGCGTCACCATGCGCTGGCGGGCGAGATCCATCTCGGTGCGGCGCAGCCCCTCATTGGCGGCCGGCGCCTCGGCATAGCCGGTGGCGGGAAGCCGCGGCTCGAGGCCGGCGAGCCCGAATATATTCGCCTGCACCTGGCGCGCCTCGGTCTGGATCGCCTCGCAGCCCGCGGCCATCTGCTGGGGCGGGGCGTAGGCGAGCGTGGTGTCGGAAATGGCGGAGCACCCGGCGAGGCCGAGCGCGCCGACGATGAACAGATCCAACCGCTTCAACATGTCCGTCACTCCCTCGAAGGGCGCTGGTGGCGCTTCATCGCTCGCGGCAACCGTGCCGTGGCGGGTGCGCATGGCCCTGTCATGATCCGATAACGCGGGGTAAGGCCGGCGCGTTCCCGCTGCGGCGCAGCATGAACGGCGCGCCCCGCGGGTCGCGGGCAATAAAAAAGCCGCGGAACCTCCTGGGCCCGCGGCGCCTCGCACTTTTCGACTGTGCCCTTCTTCTACACGAGGAGAGGGACGTTGTCAAGGAATAAATTCATATTTCTTTGTATGTGTGTTGACATTGCATATACAATATCCATATCAACCCGCCTGAAACCCGGAGCGTAGTCCATGACGAACACCGCGCAGCCGCGAAGCGAGCGCGCCAAATCGGCCACGATCAACCTGCGCGTCAGCGAGGATGTGCGCAATCTGATCGACGAGGCGGCATCGACGCTCGGCAAGTCGCGCACGGAATTCATGCTCGACAGCGCCCGCGCCCACGCCCTCGACGTCATGCTCGAGCAGCGGCTGTTCCGGCTCGATGCCGAACGGTTCGACGCCTTCGCCGCCAGCCTCGACAATCCGCCGCCGCAGAACGCGGCGCTGAAGGCGCTTATGGCCAAGAAACCCCTTTGGGGCTCGTGACCCCGCCGTGCCGCCGGCGGACGAGGCGCGCAGGCTGAACCGGCCGGACCACCTCGGCCCGGAACATGATTGCGATAGCTTTTCCTGCGGCAACGCCGATCTCGACGACTGGCTGAAGCGCCGCGCCCGGCAGAGCGAGGGGCAGACCGCCCGCACCTACGTCGCCTGCGAGGACCGTCGCGTGGTCGGCTACTACTGCATCCTCAGCGGCGCCGTCGAAAGGGGCGAGCTTCCCTCAAGGCTGCGGCGGCAACAGGGACTGCCCGCCACGGTGCCGGTCGCGATCATCGGCCGCCTGGCCTGCGATCTCGCGTGGCAGCGCAAGGGACTGGGCGCGGATCTGCTGCGCGACGCCCTCGCCCGCATCTACCAGGCGTCGCAGACACTCGGTATCCGCGCCGTTCTCGTCCATGCGATCGACGACCGCGCCGCCGCCTTCTATCGCCGCCACGGATTCCGCGAATCCCATGTCGGCGACCATACGCTGATGCTGTCCGTCGGGGAGATCGCCGCCGCGCTCTGATCCACGGTAAACCCCAAACAGAAAGACGCCGGAACGGCAAGCCGCCCGGCGCCTCCCTGTTCGGTTTGCCTTTGCGCCCTCTCCCGCCATGCCATGCCTTGCGGCGGCATCGCCGGACAGACCGCGCCGGTGGACCGATCACGGTCCTCGGAACCTTCCGATCCTCGCGGACCGGGCGCCCCGGAACCTTGCCGCCCCGCGCCGCCCGAAAGCGTCGCCAGAGCGTCCGGCCGAACGGTTTGACCGCCGTTCACCGGTGCATCGGCCGCCGTCTCCCGGTCGTGAAACCGTCCACGGCTGCCCGTCGCCTTCCCTTCTCCTCCCGCAAGAACCTTGCGGCCTTGCCGGAATGTCCGGGCGCTCAGCGGGCCCCGTCGTTCCTTGATCCCTTCGCTCGGCGATCCCTGCGACCTTCGCCGCCCGGGCCGCTTCCCCAAGGGAGGAATGACAGTGGGACGAGTGTCCGCCCGCCCCGTGCGCCTGTCCAGCGGCGCGGCGGCCCGGATCGGGCCATCCGCACAGCGATCCACAGAATGTTGCGGGCTTATCCACAGGAGCGGCGTTTCATTGCCGCGCGCCGACAGAAAATATCAGGAGCGGCGCTGAACGCCTGCCGGCAGCCGCCGTGCGGCCCGCGGGAAGCGGGACGGCCAGTCGACGACATAGTCCTCCCATTCCTCGGCGGTCGCCTCCTCCTCCGGCACCGTCCGCCCGGCGGCGGAGATGCCGGCCTCGATCACCGTATCCGGATCGCCGGAGACCAGCGGGTGCCACCAGTAGAGGTCGCTGCCCTCGGCAACGAGGCGGTAGGCGCAGGTCGGCGGCAGCCAGCGCAGGCGGCGCACCGAGGCGGCGTCCAGCGAGACGCAGTCGGGCACGGTGTCGCGGCGGTTGTCGTAGTCGCGGCAGCGGCAGGTCTCGCCGTCGAGCAGCGTGCAGGCGAGGTTGGTGAAGGCGAGTTCGCCGGTATCCTCGTCCTCGAGCTTGAGCAGGCAGCAGCGGCCGCAGCCGTCGCACAGGCTCTCCCACTCGTCGCGGGTCATCTCCTCGAGGCGCTTGGCGCGCCAGAACGGTTCGGTCACGGGGGCTCTCCACGCGGTCATTGCCGCAGGGTGAGGGGCTGGAATGGCGGTTAACCAGATGATAAGCGTTTCGCGCGCGGGCGGCAAAAGCTGGTAGAGTGATCGCAACCGGTCGATTCAGCCACCCGATGGCGCGAAAAATCCGCGGGGGCGGACGGAAAACCGGTGCCGGCGGCGGGAAAACTCACCGCCGCCCTTGCAAGGCTGCTGCCGAAGCGACGAGGCGAAAGAATTGAGGGATCCGTTCGAAACCCGCCGGCGCAGGAAGTGGCGCGGCTTCGGCCTGCTCGAATTCGATTCCTGGATCGACAGCCAGCTCTTCGAGACCTTCGAGATGGTCAAGCGCGGCTTCTCGGCCTACGCGGCGCGGCTGGAGCGGCTGAACTTCCGCGGTTTCAAGCGGCTTTTCTTCGAGCTTTCCTCCGACGGCTTCACCTTCGGCGTGCTCGGCGCGGTGCTGGCGCTGGCGCTGGCGCTGCCGGCCTTCGACGAGACGCGCGGCGACTGGCTGACCAACCAGCAATATTCCGTCACCTTCCTCGACCGCTACGGCAACGAGATCGGCAAGCGCGGCATCCTGCACAATGACGACATCGAGCTGACCGACATTCCCGACCACGTCATCAAGGCGGTGCTGGCGACCGAGGACCGGCGCTTCTACGAGCATTTCGGCATCGACGTCCCCGGCACCATGCGCGCGCTGGTGGAGAACATGCGCGCCAACTCGGTCGTCCAGGGCGGCTCGTCGATCACCCAGCAGCTCGCCAAGAACCTGTTCCTGTCGAACGAGCGCACCTTCGAGCGCAAGATCAAGGAAGCCTTCCTGTCGATCTGGCTCGAGGCGCGGCTGACCAAGAACGAGATCCTCAAACTTTATCTCGACCGCGCCTATCTCGGCGGCGGCACCTTCGGCGTGGATGCCGCGGCGGAGTTCTATTTCGGCAAGTCGATCCGCGAGGTGAACCTCGCCGAGGCGGCGATGCTGGCGGGGCTGTTCAAGGCGCCCGGCAACTACGCGCCGCATATCGACCTGCCGGCGGCGCGCGCGCGCGCCAACGAGGTGCTGACCAACCTCGTCGAGGCCGGCTTCATGAGCGAGGGCCAGGTCTACGCCGCCCGTCGCAACCCGGCCTCGGCCGTCGACCGCTCCGACAAGACGAGCCCCGACTTCTTCCTCGACTGGGCGTTCGAGGAGGTGAAGAAGCTGTCCAACGGCCACGACTACGTGCTGCAGGTGAAG
Source organism: Flavobacteriaceae bacterium (assembly GCA_050186955.1). Classification (GTDB taxonomy): domain Bacteria; phylum Pseudomonadota; class Alphaproteobacteria; order Rhizobiales; family Tepidamorphaceae; genus JACKJP01. The sequence goes on along the minus strand of JBFWXZ010000105.1, from coordinate 4,329 downwards.
ACGAGCATCGACCCCAACCTGCAGAACGCGGCGGAGACCTCGGTCGAGTCGAGCCTGCGCCAGTACGGCGACCAGTACCGGGTGCGCCAGGCCGCCCTCGTCTCGATGGATCCCGACGGCGCGGTGCGCGCCATGGTCGGCGGGCGCGACTACGGCAAGAGCCAGTTCAATCGCGCCACGAACGCGCTGCGCCAGCCCGGCTCCTCCTTCAAGCCCTATGTCTACATGACGGCGCTGATGAACGGATTCACCGAGAACTCGATCGTCGTCGACGCGCCGATCTGCATCGGCAACTGGTGCCCGAAGAACTATTCGCGCGGCTATCGCGGCCGCGTCACCCTGACCACCGCGCTGGCCCGCTCGATCAACACGATCCCGGTGCGCATCTCGCAGAGCTTCGGCCGCGACAAGATCGCCGACATGGCGGCCCGCATGGGCGTCGAGACGCCGATCCGCGTCACCCGCTCGATGCCGCTCGGCGTCTCCGAGATGACGGTGCTCGACCAGGCGACCGGCTACGCGACGCTGGCCAGCGGCGGCCGGCAGGCGCATGGCTACGGGGTGCTGGAGATCCGCAATTCCGCCGGCGAGACCATCTACAGCCACAAGCGCGACGCGCCGCCGCGCGAGCAGGTGCTTCCCGCCCCCAAGGTCGCCGAGCTGAACCGCATGCTGAACGCCGTGACCACCGCCGGCACCGGCCGCCGCGCGCAGCTTCCCGGCATCGCCACCTGCGGCAAGACCGGCACCACCCAGGCCTATCGCGACGCCTGGTTCATCGGCTTCACCGGCAACTACGTCACCGCCGTCTGGTTCGGCAATGACGACTTCACCTCGACGGCGCGGCTGACCGGCGGCAACCTGCCGGCGATGACCTGGCAGCAATACATGGCCTATGCCCACAACGGCATCGAGATAAAGCCGATCCCGGGCGTCGACGGGCTGGAGACGGCACCGGCGGAAGCCCCGGTGGTCGCCGAGACCGACAGCAGCGGGCGGCCGCTCACCCTGTCGACGGCGACGAGCGAGGTGCTCGAGAACATCAGCCGGCTGATGCGCGAGGCCCCGCGCATCACCGCGCCGGGGCGCGGCGACCGCGTCTCCTCGGCCGAGCTGAGGGGCCGCAGCCTGCCGGGATCGGGCGGCGTTCGCTTCAGCGCCGGCTCGTGGCGGTAGGCGGACGGCAGCAAGCAGGCTTCCCGGCCCGATATTGACACCGCGGCGGCCTGCCGCTTCCCTCACCCTCGAACTTCCGACCGCGGCGGACCGGCACCCAATGATTCTCGCCCTGCAACTCATCATCGGGCTGGCGCTCGGCGCCGCCATCGGCCTCGGCTCGGCGCTGTTCGCCGTCGACCGCGGCCTCGGTTTCGAGGCGGTGCGGGTCGGCGCGTGGTCAGCGTGGCCGCGCTCGGGGGCCGCTAACGCCGACCCCTATACGCGCGCCAACCTCTCGCGCACCGGCGACCTGCCGCTCGCCGGCGGCACCGGCATATCCTTCACCGCCACCGCCGACGACACCGGCCAGGCGCTGCGGGCGAATTGCGACTATCTGCTTTCCGGCCGCATGCCGGCGACCCAGTGGTGGACGCTGACCGTCTATTCGGAGAGCGGCCGGCACCTGATCGAGAATCCCGTGCACCGCCTCGGGATCAATTCCGGCGAGGTGGTGCGGCGGCCCGACGGCAGCTTCGAGGTCACCGTCTCGCAGCGCGCGCGGCCGGGCAACTGGCTGCCGGTCGGCGAGGCCGGCGAGGTGCGCTACGTGGTGCGCCTCTACGACACGCCGGTGGCCACCGGCCGCAGCTTCCAGGACATCCGGATGCCGAGCATCCAGCGCACGGGATGCCGCTCGTGAGGTGGCTGGTCTGGGCATTGGGGGTCGCCGCGCTCGCCGGCATCATCCATATCGCGACGATCCTCTCGATCCCGCAGATCGCGCCCTACGACGCGTGGTCGCGGATCACCGCGATCGTTCCCGAAGGCGGCAAGATGACCCTGCCCCGGGCGACGCCGGGCAACGAGGCCCTGCCCTTCATGGACCCGGCGGTGATCTACACGGTGTGCCGCTACAACCTCGCCAACGGTCCGCTGCGGGTCGACACCCGGATTCCCGATACCTTCTGGTCGGTGGCCGGGCACACCCGCGCCGGCATCGTCTATTACAGCGTAACCAGCCAGGCCGCGCCGCGCGGCGAGATCGTCATCGAGATCCGCGACAACGCGCAGATGAAGGAGGTCGAGCTCAAGGAAGCCGAGGCGACCAACGACGTCCTCAATATCGAGGCGCCGGAGGACGAGGGCTTCCTGCTGTTCCGCTCGCTCGTCGCCACCGAAAGCCAGGCGCCGGCGATCGCCGAGCTGGCGCGCTCGTCCACCTGCGAGACCCTGCCGCCGTCGGAGTGAGGCCTATTTGATCGGCAGGACGCCGCGGTCGACGATGGGGCCGCCATAGATCATGGCGCCGGAGCCGCGGCGCATGTCGCGCAGCGAGCGCTCGAGCAGGCGGACCTGGGATTCGAGCTGGGCGATGGCCTCGGCGGCCTCCGATTCCAGCGGCGACGGCACCTCGATGCGGGCGCGCTCCAGCGCGTAGGCGTAGCTCTTCAGCCGCCAGTCGAGCGCGGTGACCGCCCAGTGCATGACGCGCCGGTTCTCGAACAGCCTGCCCTCGACGTCCTGCGGCTCGCGGGTGGGAACGAAATGCGCCTGCTGGAAGGCGTGGATGCGCGATTCGTCGGCGAGGAACACGCGGTGGGCGACGCCGAAGAAAGGCTCGATCAGCGCCGTGTCGGCGATGGCGTCCTCGGCGATCCGGTGGTAGCGCGGCTCGGCCGGCCGGGGATATTTCTCGCGCAGCGCGTCGGAGTAGTTCGCGAGATCGACGCTGCGGCGATGGTCGGGCCAGATGCGGGCGCGGACCGCCTCGGCCTCGCCGCGCTCGAAGATGCCGGCGCGGTAGCCCGGCATGATGAAGCGGTAGCTGCGGCTCCTCAGCTCGGTCTCGTCCTCGGTCAGCGCGAAGGTCGAGACCGGCGCGCCGCGCCAGGCGGCGAGCTTGTTGCCGGCGGCGAGCGCGTAGGTTTCGGTGAGGGCCGATTTCGGCGCCCGGCCGAGATCGCCATATTGCTGGCCGCATCCGGCGAGCAGCGGCGCCGCGACGACGGCGGCGGCCGCGAAGGCGCGCATCGGCCTGTTCTTCGGGAAGGCGATCCCCCCGCCCCCGTCCTGACGCATGGATATCACTCCGCCGAGCGGTTCTGGTCGCTCTGGTTGTGAAGTTTCCCCGTATCCCTCACCCGATGGGAGAGATCGATCGTATGGTATTCGACTCGGATACCGGGAAAAAGCACGATCTCGGCCCCGTCCCCGTCCTGCCGGCGGGGAGGCGACATCCGTTCGCCCGAACGGCTCCGCGATGTGAACTCCAGGATGGCTCCCATGGGCCACGTCCCCCGCGCTGGACGGTCAAGGATTACGCGGTCGAAACACGATTCATTAATCGCTTGGCAAGGTTAACAGTTCGCTAACGGACGGCGCGATAGCTTGTCCGCGGGGGAGCCCTCACCCAGATAATCCGAAGACGCCCGCCCCGAGGGGGCCGGCACGGAACGCAGACAGAATGAACGCTGCCGACACATTCCAGAAGCTGCTGGCCGAGGCGCGCGAGAACCGCGCGGCGACGGGAAAGGCCGCCGCCAAGGTCCTCGCCGACCTCTATGTCGCCAATCCCGAGCAACGCGACGATCCGCGCTTCGCCGGCTTCACCGAAATCGTCGACAGCCTGCTGGCGGGCGCCGAGCGCGATGTGCAGCGCTACGTCGCCGAGCGGCTCGCCGGCGACGGGAGCCTGCCGGAGGAGACGGTGAACAGGCTGGCGCGGGCCGGCGCCGACATCGCGGCGCCGTTCCTGCGAAGCGGCGCGCGGATCAGCCCGATCGCGATCGACGAGGCGGCGGCGAGCCTCGACCCGGAGCTGATGGCGGCGGTCGCCGGACGCGGCGACCTCACGGCGCCGACCATCGACCTGCTGATCGGCTGCGCCGACACCGGCGCCGTCAACATCCTCGCCCGCAATCCCGACGCCGATTTCTGGCCCGAGCAGATCGCCGCGCTGATCGCCCGCGGCGACCTCGACACCGACGCCGCAGGCCGCTTCTTCGCGGCGCTCGACGACTCCTCGCCGCTGCTGCCGGAACTGTTCTGGTCGCTCGGCGCGAAGGACCGCGAGACCTATCTGCGGCGCATCGGCGACCACGCGCCCTCCTCGTCGCGCATCCCCTTCCGCTCGGCCCGCCTCGAGCCCGAGATGGGCGAGATCGGAAGAGC
>JBFWXZ010000104.1:0-10963 GCA_050186955.1 Flavobacteriaceae bacterium | reverse complement strand
TCGCCGACATGCACGCCTTCCTGACCTCCAATGTGCCGGAGGTGAAGGTCGCGGTCGCCCACGGGCAGATGCCGCCGACGACGCTGGAAGACGTGATGACCGCCTTCTACGACCGCAAGTTCGACGTGCTGCTGTCGACGGCCATCGTCGAATCCGGCCTCGACATCCCGACCGCCAACACGCTGATCGTCCACCGCGCCGACATGTTCGGGCTCGCCCAGCTCTACCAGCTCCGGGGCAGGGTGGGGCGCTCCAAGCTGCGCGCCTACGCCTATTTCGCGACGCCGGCCAACCGCATGCTGACGCCGACGGCGGAGAAGCGGCTGAAGGTCCTGCAGTCGCTCGACACGCTCGGCGCCGGCTTCACGCTGGCCAGCCACGATCTCGATATCCGCGGCGCCGGCAATCTGCTCGGCGACGAGCAGTCCGGCCATATCCGCGAGGTCGGCTACGAGCTCTACCAGTCGATGCTGGAGGAAGCGGTCGCCAGCCTCAAGTCGGGCGATGCCGATTTCGGCGACCAGCAGTGGTCGCCGCAGATCTCCATCGGCGCCGCCGTGCTGCTGCCGGAAGGCTATATCCCCGACCTCGACCTGCGCATGGCGCTCTACCGCCGCCTCGGCGGGCTCCAGGACGAGCTGGAGATCGACGGCTTCGAGGCCGAGCTCGCCGACCGCTTCGGCCCGGTGCCGGTCGAGGCCGGCCAGCTTCTCGACATCGTGCGCATCAAGCTGATCTGCCGCCGCGCCGGCATCGACCGGGTGGAGGCGGGACCGATGGGCCTCGTCATCGGCTTCCGCGAGAACCGCTTCGCCAATCCCGACGGGCTGATCCGCCACATCGCCTCGGAGGGCCACAAGGCCAAGGTCCGTCCCGACCACCGCATCGTCTTCAAGCGCGACTGGCCCGACGCCGGCGACCGACTGCGCGGCACCGCGACGGTGGTGCGCAAGCTGGCGTCCATCGCCGACGAGGTCGCCCCGGCGGCTTGAGGGCAGGGCACCCCGTCCCTGACCCTCCCCCGCAAGCGGGAGAGGGGACGATGGACGCCGACACCGGGGTTCATGCAGCCGTCATTGCCCGGCTTGACCGGGCAATCCATGCCGACAGTGATCGACCGGAACGCTCCCGCCGCGTTTGTCGCAATCGTCGCGCTGGATTCCGGCCTTCGCCGGAATGACGATTGGAGCTGATACCTGAGTCCTATCCGTCATTGCCGGACTTGATCCGGCAATCCATTCCCACAGCGATCGACCGGAACGCTGCCTCAGCGTTTGTCGCGGCGACAGCGGAATGGATCACCGGGTCGAGCCCGGTGATGACGTGTGGGGAAGAGAGTGAGATCCCTTGAGACGCTAGCGTTTGTCGCAATCGCCGTACTGGATTCCGGCCTTCGCCGGAATGACGATTGGAGCTGATACCTGAGTCCTATCCGTCATTCCGGCGAAGGCCGGAATCCAGATACAGCTTATCGGTAGCCCGCGATCCGCGCCGCCGCTCTCAGGCGGCCTCGGAAACCGCGCGGTCGAGCGCGTCGGCGAGGATTTCTGGCGACTGCGCGCCGAGGACGCCGAACTTGCCGGCGAAGACGTAGCAGGGCACGCCGGTCACGCCCATCTGCTGGGCGAGCGCGATCTCGCGCTGCACGAGCTCCACATCGGCGTCGGTCTTCAGCAGGTTGCCGACGAGCTCGACATCCATGCCGGTGTCGCGGGCGACGCCGAGCAGCACCTCGTGGTCGCCGACATTCGCGCCCTCGGTGAAATAGAGCCGGAACAGCAGGTCGACCACCTCGTTCTGGACGCCCGGCGTCGCCGCCCAGCGGATCAGGCGGTGCGCGTCCAGCGTGTTGGGTGAGCGCTCGATCAGGTCGAAGCGGAAGTCGATGCCCTCCTGCTCGCCGGCCTCGCGAATCTGCTCGTAGATCGCCTTGGCGCGCTCCGGGCCGCCGAACTTGCGCTCCAGATACTCGCGCCGGTCCATCCCGCCCTCGGGAATGGTCGGGTCGAGCTGGTAGGGTCGCCAGCGCATCTCGACCTCGACGCCGGGCCTGAGCTCCAGCGCCTTCTCCAGCCGCCGCTTGCCGATCAGGCACCACGGGCACATGACGTCGGAAACGATATCGATGCTGACGGGGCCGGCCATGCGCGCCTCCACTGCCTGACGATGCCGTCAAACTAGTGCAGGCGCGGCGCTTTTCCAAATATCAGCTCAGGCCGCGGAACGAATCCTCGATCAGGCCCTGCGCCGACGCGCCGGACCGCCACTGGGTGGTCGCGGTCGTGATGTCGGCGTTGATCATGTTCGCCTGGTCGTCGCGGAAGGGCGTCGTGCGCACCACCGACATGATGCGGTCGCGCATCTGGCGGGCACGCGCCGTCGAGGTCGACGGCATCGCCGCAATGATGCGCGAGCCGGTGTAGCGGCACACGCAGTCCTCGATACGGGTCAGCGAGGCGACGATGCGGCCGAGCGCGCGCATCAGCCGGTCGGTGGAGGCCGGCCCGTGCCGCTCGTTGAGCATCGTCATGTCGGTGATCTCGAAGGCGACCAGCGAGACGGTCTCGCCCCAGCGGTCGCATTCGACGACGGTTTCGGTGAGCCAGTCGAGGAAATAGCCGTGGGTGACGAGGCCGGTCAGCGAATCCAGCGCCTCCGCAGGCATCGCCGCGCGCATCGCCTCGCGCATGGCGCGGCGGTAGCGGTGCTCGCTGGCGAGCCCGGCCACCCTGAGCCCGAGCGCCGCGTCGTCGGCGTCCCTGGACATGGCGGCGCTCGCCCCAGCCTGCAGCAGCGCCGGCTGCTCGCCGGCCTGCGAGGCGATGGCGACGATCGGAAGCTCGACATGGCGTGTGTCGCGACGCACCGCGCCGATGAGGTCGAGGGCGGCGGCGACGTCGGTCGCCGGCACCACCAGCGCATCCATGGCCGTCAGCTCGAGCTGATCGAGGACGAGGGCGGCCGACGGCGCGCCGGAGACCTCCGCCGGCGGCGGCAGCACGCCGCCGATGCGGCTCATCGTCGCCGGGTCGAAGGCGACGACGATGCGCGCGTCGTCGACCATCCGCGCCTGCGGCGCCTCGACCTCGGCGCCGCCGAAGCGGCGGGCGACGACGAGGCGGCGGTCCAGCTCGCGCCCGAGGATGCCGAGCCGCGCCAGGCTTTCGACGCGCACCGTGATCTCATCGGGATCGGGCTCGGCGATGCGATGGACGCCGACCGGGGTGGGGCGCGCGCCCTCCTGGCCGAGCAGGATCACCGGCACCCGGCGCGACAGGTCGCTGTCGAGGATGCGGCGGACGATCTCTTCGGGGTTCCTGACGGTTCCGCGGCACATGAGGTCGCCGTCGCGCACCACCAGCGCGTCCGGCTTCTCGCCGCCGAGAAGCCGCGCGAAGACCTGGGCGCTGTCGCTGGCGCGGGCGGCGTCGAGGCCGCGCGAACCCAGTTCGCCGGCGAGACCGCCATCCCCATTGTCGGCGCTCTCGACCACAACCACGCGGGCCGAACGGCTCATGAAATACCTCTTGGAAGAGCCCCCGAATTACCGACCGGCAGTCTGCCTCCGGCCGGGTTAATGGCCGCTTAACCAATTGCCTCGCCTTCGAGGCGTTAACCCGCCTGTGGAGAAGGGGCTCAGGCGGCCTTGGTCATCTGCCGCCGCAGCACCGCGCCGTCGCCGCCGCGCGGGATCTCCTCGACGATGGCGATGCGCTCGGGCATGCGGAACTCGGCGATGCCGGCCTCGCGCAGATAGTCGCGGAAGGCCTTGGCGGAGAACGTCCGGTCGCCGGCCGGCACGATCGCCGCGTGCAGCGTGTCGCCGAACAGCGCGTTCGGCTCGACATAGGCGACGGCGTCGGCCGCCCCGGGATAGGCGCGGAAGAGCGCGTCGATGGCGGCAGCGTCGAAGGTCAGCCCGCCGACCCGGAATATCTCCCGCATCCGCCCGGTGCAGGCGAGCGTCGAGCCCGAGGCGTCGACGAAGCCGGCCCGCAGCCCGGTGCGGATGAAACCCTTGTCGGCGAGCGCGGCGAGCTTGCCCTCGGCCGTGTAGGTGGCGTCCGGGCACATCGGCCCGGCGATCTCCAGTTCGCCGCGCAGCAGCGAGCCGTGCCGGGCGCCGGCCTTGACCTGTCCGCCGTGGAGCCGCGCCTGCATGACCACCGGCCCGGTGATCCCGTCGCCGATCCTCACCTTGCCGGCATGGAACCAGCCATTGCCGGCCGGGTCCTCCGAGGTCACCAGCGCGAGGTCGTCGAGGCTGACGATGTCGGTACCGCGCAGCCCGCTGGCGACCCGCGCGGCGGCCGCGGCGACCGGATCGCTCCAGTAGCGCACGAGGCGCCCGTCGAAACTCTGCGAGACGGCGGCGACGACGCGGCCCGACGCCGCGACGGCGGCCGGCAGCACGATGTGGGTGAGTTTCTGCGCCGAGATGTCCTGGCGCAGCACCGCGATGTCGAAGGGCACCGAGAGCACGAGCCGCGCGCCCGTCGCCAGCATCGGCACCAATCCGGCGGCGATGCCGGCGAGCGCCGACAGCGGCAGCGTGTTGAGCACAACCGCGCCCTCGCCGAGCCGCGCGCTCGCCGCGAAGACCGCCATCGCGGTCACCAGCTGGTTGTGGGTGAAGCAGACCGGGGCCTCCGGATTGCCGGAGCGGAAGACGACGCAGGCGAGGTGGTCGGCGGCGGTGCCGGTGCGCGGCGCCCCCATGTCGCCCTCGGTGTCCGCGTCGTCGGCGAGCGCGTCGTCGAGCGGCGCGACGCCGTCGGGCAGGGCGTCGCCGAAGGCGAGGACGTGGCGGATCGAGAAGGTCTCCAGCGCCGTCTCGCAGGCGATCCCCGCCAGCGGCACGCCGGAGAAGGCGGAAACGGTTATCAGCGCCGCCGGGTTGATGCGCGCGAAGGCGGCGGTCATCTCCGCCCGCCGCCAGGCGAAGGGCAGCGGCGCGGCGATCGCCCCGGCGCGCAGCACGGCGAGCGTCGCGACGACGCCCTCCGTCGTGTTGGGCAGGTGGATGGCGACCACCTCGTCCTGCCTGATGCCGAGATCGAGCAGGCGCGCCGACAGCGCCGACACCATGCGGTCGAGCGCGCCCGCCGTGAGCGTGCGGCGGAAATCGCGCTGCCAGCCGCAGCGGTTCTCGGCGTCGGTCAGCAGCGGGCGGGCGGGCATCGCGGTTGCCAGCCGGCGCAGGAGCTGGTCGAGGCCCGCCTTGCCCCACAGCCCTTCCTCATGGAAACCCGATGCGATCCGGGTGTCGCCGATGATCATTGGTTCTGGCCCCCGACGGGTTCTGCCGGCATCGTCACTCGCCCCCGGCCGTCCGCGCCCAGAGCATGTCGACCGTCAGCCCGTTCAGCGGAATGGTTTCCGGTCGCGCGATTCGTGTCCAGTAGGCAATCCACTGGCCGCGTATGTGGAATAGCGGGATGACGTAGAAGCCCGCGACCAGCTCGCGGTCGAGCGCCCTGACGGCGGCCTCGAAGCGGTCGCGCTCGCGCGCCTCCAGCATCGCCTGGATGGCGCCGTCGACCGCCGGGTCCTCGATGCCGGGATAGTTGCGCGTGCCCGGCGTGCGCGCGGCCTCCGCGCTCCAGTAGAAGAGCTGCTCGTTGCCCGGCGACAGCGACTGCGTCCACACGAACGGGATCACGTCGTAGTCGTAGGTCTGGCGGCGCTGCTCGAACTGCGTGGCGTCGACGCTGCGGACCCGCGCAGTGATGCCGGCGCGCTTCAGCATCCGCGCGTAGCTGAGAGCCAGCCGCTCCTGCTCGCGCGTCGCCACCACGATCTCGAAGGCGAGGGCGCGACCGTCGGCGCCGACGAGGCTGCCGCCGGCGTCGGCCCTGAAGCCGGCGGCGGAGAGCCGCTTCAGCGCATCGCGCAGCCCGCCGCGGTTGCGGCCCGTGCCGTCGCTCGCCGGCATGCGGAAGCTGCCGTCGCGCATCTCCGGCGGCAGCGCGTTCGCCGCCGCGCCGAGGATTTCGGCCTCCGCACCGTCCATCGCGACGCCGATGGAGGAGAGCGCGCTGCCGTCGAAATAGCCCTGGGTGCGCTCGTAGAGCCCCGAATACAGGGTCTGATTGAGCCATTCGGCGTCGAACAGGCCGATCAGCGCACGCCGCACGCCGATATCGTCGAAGGGCGGGCGCCGCGTGTTGAGGACGAGGGCGGAGAGCGGCCGCGGGGTCGCCTGCGGCACCGTCTCGGCGACGATCCGCTCGTCGCCGCGATTGCCCGCATAGCCGGCCGCCCAGCGGGTCGGGTCGTCGTCGATGAGGAAGTCGACGAGCCCCTTCCTGAACGCCTCCACCAGCGTCGTCTCGTCGCGGTAGTAGTCGTAGACGATGCGCTCGAAATTGTTGCGCCCCCGGGCGAAGGGCAGGCCGGCGCCCCAATAGTCCGCCACCTTCCGGAACACCACGCGGCGCCCCGGCGACACCTCGGCGACCTGGTAGGCGCCGCTGCCGACCGGCGGTTCCAGCGTCGTGTCCTCGAAGGTAGCCTCGTCGGTCACGTGCGCGGGGAGGATCGGCATCAGCCCGATGATCAGCGGAATCTCGCGGTCGCCGCTGCCGTCGAAGACGAAACGGACCTCACGATCGCCGACCGCCTCGGCCTTCGCCACCTTGGAATAGTAGGTGCGGGTGTTCGGCCGCCCGCGGTCGCGCAGCAGCTTCCACGAGAAGAGCACGTCGGCGGCGGTGACCGGCCGGCCGTCGGAGAAGCGCGCCTGCGGCCTCAGCCTGAACGTGATCTCGCTGCGGTCGGCCGGCATCGACACCGCCTCCGCCAGCATGCCGTAGAGCGAGAAGGGCTCGTCGGGATTGCGCGCCAGCAGCGATTCATAGACGTGGTCGCGGATGTCGCGCGCCGCATTTCCCCGCACGATCAGCGGGTTGAGGCTGTCGAAGCTGCCGAGCTGGCCGAGCGTCAGCGTTCCGCCCTGCGGGGCGTCGGGATTGAGATGGGGGAAATGATCGTAGCCGGCGGGCAGGGCGGGCTCGCCATGCATCGCGATGCCGTGCGCCCATTCCGCCGCGGACCCGGAAGCGACAGCCGAAAGGCAGAGGCAGAAGGCCGCGACGAGCATCGCCGCCATGCGGGTGGCTTGCGACCGGCCGCCGCCCCGCGAATCGTTCCATCCTGCCGCCGCGCGCCGCATGGCCGTAAACGCTATCATGAATCGGCGCCCGGCCGGCCTTTCAATCCCGAAAAAATAAGGGTAATCGTGCTTCCGCATTAACACGTTGCTGCCTCATTTCGGTTTCAGGAACGGGGCGACGGGGACGCCGCGCGGCACTAGCCATTGGCGCGCCGGGCCGGACCGCCGGACCCAAAGAGAACACTCGAGGAGAGAATTTCCGATGACGATTTCGACGATGCCGCGACGGGCCGGGCTGGCTGGCGCGCTGGCGCTTCTCGGCGCACTGGCGTTCGCGACGGCTGGCATGGCCCAGACCAGCGGCGAGACCAAGCCCGCCGAGCCCCAGGCCTCGGGCACGACGCCCGCCGGCGGCGAGCCCAAGCCCGACGAGACGACCTGGGTGCATCTGTGCACCAAGGATCCGCAGTCGAACAAGAAGGTCTGCCTCGTCACCCAGGAGGTCCGCACCGAGCAGGGCCAGTTCGTCGCCTCGATCTCCGTGCGCAACATCGAGGGCGACGCCAAGAAGACGATGCTCGTCGCCGTGCCGCCCGGCACGCTGATCGTTCCCGGCCTGCGCGTGCAGGTCGACGAAGGCAAGCAGGTTCCCGGCCAGTACACGATCTGCCTGCCGAACGCCTGCTACGCCGAGATGGAGATCACCGACGAGTTCATCACCAGCATGAAGAAGGGCAATAACCTGATCCTGTCGGTGATCAACAACCAGGCCAAGGCCGTCGGCATCGGCCTGACGCTGGTCGGCTTCACCAAGTCCTATGACGGCCCGCCCATCGATTCCGCCGAGCTCGAGAAGCGTCGCAAGGCGCTCCAGGACGGCCTCAAGGCGCGCGCCGAGCAGATGCGCTCGCAGCAGGGTGGAGACGCCGCCGGCGGCGACGCCAAGCCGAAGGAAGCGCCGGCCCAGTAGCCGGCCCCGCAAGCTCAGAGAAAACGAACGCGCGCCTGTCACCGGGCGCGCGTTTTGCTTTGCGGGATGTCGATTTGTTCTGAAAGGGGCGAGGGGAATTCAGTGGGCGACGTGCGAGCGCGGCCGGTAGACCCCGTCCTGGCAGCCCTCGAAGACCTCCGCCACCTGCGGGTGGCGCACCGGCTCGCCGGAATCGTCGGGCAGCAGGTTCTGCTCCGAGACATAGGCGACATATTCCGTCTCCGCGTTCTCGGCGAAGAGGTGGTAGAACGGCTGGTCCTTGCGCGGGCGCACTTCCTCGGGGATCGACTGCCACCATTCCTCGGTGTTGTCGAAGACCGGATCGACATCGAAGATCACGCCGCGGAACGGGTAGATCCGGTGCTTGACCACCTGGCCGATCATGAATTTGGCGTCCCTGGATTTCACGACGGGCGCACCGATCTCGTTTGCTAGCTGTTTCATGGTAGCTAGATTCGGCTGCAAGGGCGCGATGTCAAGTCGCTGAAACTGTGAATTCTTCCTCTCACAGGCCGTACTCGGCGGCGAGCGCGGGATCGCGGGAGGCGACGGCCCGGGCGAGATCGACGATCACCTTGGCCTGTTTCCATGTGGCGTCGTCCTGCATCTTGCCGTCGATCATCACCGCGCCGGTGCCGTCGGGCATCGCCTCGAGGATGCGCAGCGCGAAGCGCACCTCTCCCGGGTCCGGGCTGAACACGCGCTTGGCGATGTCGATCTGGGTGGGATGCAGCGACCACGCGCCGGCGCAGCCCTGCAGGAAGGCGTTGCGGAACTGCTGCTCGCAGGCGTCGGGGTCGGAGAAATCGCCGAACGGGCCGTAGAACGGCTTGATGCCGGCGGCGGCGCATGCGTCGACCATCCGCCCGAGCGTGTAGTGCCACAGATCCTGCTGGGCGCGCGCACGGGCGCCGTCGCCGTCGTCGGCCAGCACCGCGTAGTCGGGATGGCCGCCGCCGACCCGCGTCGTCTTCATCGCCCGCGAGGCGGCGAGATCCGCCGGGCCGAGGCTCATGCCGTGCATGCGCGGGCTCGCCTGCGCGATCTCCTCGACATTGTTGACCCCCTGCGCCGTCTCCAGGATGGCGTGGATCATGATCGGCCGGGCGATGGCGTGGCGCGCCTCGAGCTGCGCCAGGAGCTGGTCGAGATAGTGGATGTCCCACACCCCCTCGACCTTCGGCAGCATGATCACGTCGAGCTTGTCGCCGACCGCGCCGACCACCTCGACGATGTCGTCGAGCGCCCACGGGCTGTTGAGGCAGTTGACCCGCGTCCACAGGCCGGTGTCGCCGAAATCGACGCTCTTCGCCGCCTCGATGAAGCCATTGCGCGCGGCCTCCTTCTGGTCGGCGGGAATGGCGTCCTCGAGATTGCCGAGGATGACGTCGACATTCTTCACGAGTTCCGGAAGCTTGCCGCGCAGCTTCTCGTTCTGCGGCGGGAAGAAATGGATCATCCGCTCGAGCCGCGCCGGCACGGCGCGCAGCGGCTCGGGCGCGCCGATGGCGAGCGGACGGTAGAAGTCTCGGTAGGATTTCATCTTTGTATCCGGCCTCGTGATTGTTGCGCCGCAACATTGTTCCGTGACGCCGCCGATTGCAAGCGATGCGGAGAGCGAATGCGCGCCATGCCGGGGCGATTCGTTGACCTGCCGCGCCAAAGCCGCTAACCGGGCGCGCCGCGTCCCAAACCCGTTGGCGCTCGCCCGTCGAGCCCGTGCAAGGCTTCCCGTGCAGGAAATCCTCGGACTGACCTTCCCGTTCTTCGGCCTGATCTTCGTCGGCTTCGCCGCCGGCAAGATATTCAAGGTTCCCCATGAGGGGCTGGCGTGGCTGTCGACCTATCTGGTCTGGTTCGCGCTGCCGGCGCTGTTCTTCGAGCTGATCGCCAAGACGCCCTTCGAGCAGCTCCTGAGCTTCGGCTTTGTGCTGACGGCGGTCTTCTCGACCTATTGCGCCTTCGCCATCTCCTTCGTCATCGGCTACCTGCTGAGCCGCGGCAACATCGCCGAATCCGTCATCCAGGGCGAACTCGGCGCCTATTCCAACATCGGCTATATGGGCCCGCCGCTGACGCTCTCGGCCTTCGGGCCGGCCGCCGCCGCGCCCGCCGCCCTGATCTTCGCCTTCGAGAACCTGCTTCACTTCTCGCTCGTGCCGCTGCTCGTCGCCGTCGGCACCGAGGACGACGTGGCGCCGCTGAAGCTGGCGGGCAGGGTGCTCAGGCGCTTCATCCTGCACCCCTTCATCCTCGCCACCGTCGCCGGCTTCGTCGGCGCCTATTTCGCCGTCCAGCCCTGGGCGCCTGTGCAGACGATGCTGACCTATCTGAAGAATTCGGCGGCGCCCTGCGCGCTCTTCACCATGGGCGTCACGGTGGCGCTGCGCCCGGTCAAGCGGGTGCCGTGGGAAATGCCGATCCTGACCGCCGTCAAGCTGGTGCTGCACCCGGCCATCGTCTGGGTGATGCTGTCGCTGGTCGGCGATTTCGATCCCGTCTGGGTCTACACGGCGGTCATGATGGCGGCGCTGCCGCCGGCGCTGAACGTCTTCGTCATGGCCCAGCAGTACAACGTCTATGTCGAGCGAGCCTCGACCACGATCCTCTTCGGCACCGTGGTCTCCGTCTTCACCGTCACCGGGCTGCTTTACCTGATAACGGCGGGGTTGCTACCGTCGGACCTCTTCCCGGCCTCGCCCTGAGGCCGGCAGCGTCCGACAGGAAGCCTTGGGGATATGCCGGAGCAGCCGCTCAAAGACATCCGCGATCTCGATTTCTCGACCCTGCTGCCGGGGCCGCTGGCCGGCCTGATCCTCGCGGAAGCCGGCGCCGACGACGTCAAGATTGAGCGGCCG